>NZ_CP064187.1:930000-1240000 GCF_015353075.1 Rhizobium sp. 007
AGCCGCCTGCTGAAGGACAATGGCTAAGCGATGCGAAGGCTGAAGATTTCGGTGGCGTCGCAAGTCTTCGTGGCGAAGCTGGAGGTCGAAAAGGCGCCGAAAACCTGCGCGGCGTTCACGTCGCTGCTGCCCTTTCGAAATCAGACTATCCATTCGCGATGGAGCGGGGAGGCGATCTGGGTGCCGCTCGGCGATTATCAGTTCGGCGTGGATCTCGAAAATCACACCTGCCATCCGTCGCGTGGCGATATCCTGCTTTATCCGGGCGGGCACAGCGAGACAGAGCTGCTCTTTGCCTATGGCAGCTCGTCATTTGCGAGCAAGATGGGCGCTCTTGCCGGCAATCATTTCCTGACGATCGTCGAAGGCTGCGAACAACTCGATGACATGGGCAAACTGGTGCTCTGGAAAGGCGCCCAGCCGATCCTGTTTGAGGCTTTGGATTGAGAATTACTCCTCGAAGTCGCTCGCCGGGGCGATCTCGACAGGCTTCTGCGGGCGTTCGGACGGGTCGCGGCCGATCTCGCTTTTCAGCGACAGCAGATCGATGAAGTGATCCGCTTGGCGGCGCAGGTCGTCGGCGATCATGGGCGGCTGCGTCGCCATCGTGGAGATGATCGACACCTTGCGGCCCTTGCGCTGAAGGGCTTCCACAAGGGTGGTAAAATCGCCGTCGCCGGAAAAGATGACAAGGTGGTCGACGGTTTCGGATTGCTCCATGGCGTCGATCGCCAGTTCGATATCCATGTTGCCCTTGATCTTCCGGCGGCCCATGGAGTCGGTGAATTCCTTGGCAGGCTTGGTGACGACCTTGTATCCGTTGTAATCGAGCCAGTCGATCAGCGGGCGGATGGAGGAATATTCCTGATCCTCGATCAGCGCGGTGTAATAGTAGGCGCGCAGCAGGTAACCGCGTTTCTGGAACGCTTTCAACAGCTTGCGATAATCGATATCAAAGCCGAGGCTCTTGGATGCAGCGTAGAGGTTGGCGCCGTCTATGAAGAGTGCAATTTTTTCGCGTGGGTCGAACATCGCTTGCCAATCCAATTAGAGTAATCCAAATCTTCTTCGGTCAAAATTCCATAAAAACAATGGCTTAGTTAACGAAGAAAGAATAATTCTTAATTTATGAATTATTCATATAAGGGAGATTTAGGGCACGATTCGGCATATTCCAAGCAACTAACGGTGGAATTGTCACATTCACTCGAAAATTTTAGCAGGACGACCCATAAACGGCGGGGCGGTGCATGAAAAACTTGAATTTGTCGGCTTTTAATTGTATCGGGCGTTCTAATCCCGAAATCACGACCGTAAAGGACAGGCAATGGCCCGTGTCACAGTTGAAGATTGCATCGACAAAGTTGAGAACCGCTTCGAGCTGGTTCTGCTTGCCAGCCACCGCGCCCGGCTGATTTCCCAGGGTGCCTCGATCACCATCGATCGCGACAACGACAAGAACCCCGTCGTGGCGCTGCGCGAAATCGCCGATGAAACGCTGTCTCCCGACGATCTGAAGGAAGACCTCATCCACTCGCTGCAGAAGCACGTCGAAGTCGACGAGCCCGAGCCCGATCCGGCAAGCCTCATTGCCGCTGGTGGCGTTGCGGCTGCGGAAGGCGAGGAGCAGGACGATCAGCCCGAGACGATCACTTTCGACCAGATGTCGGAAGAAGAGCTTCTGGCCGGCATCGAGGGTCTTGTGCCTCCGGAAAAGAGCGACGACTACTGATACGTCGCGAGACGATTACCAATCGTCAATCTTGCGCCTTTATTGCTAAGGCATATTATGACCAGTGCGTGCGCCAATCGGTGATTGGCGCGCTTTTGTTTTTATTGGAGTAGTTCCGGGATGATGCGGCAGTACGAGCTCGTGGAGCGGGTGCAGAAATACAAGCCCGACGCCAATGAAGCTCTGCTGAACAAGGCCTATGTCTATGCCATGCAGAAGCATGGACAGCAGAAGCGCGCCAGTGGTGATCCTTATATCTCCCATCCGCTCGAAGTCGCCGCGATTCTGACGGACATGCATCTCGACGAGTCGACCATTGCCGTCGCTCTGCTGCATGATACGATCGAGGATACGACGGCGACACGCGCCGAAATCGACGAGCTCTTCGGCGAAGATATCGGCCGGCTGGTCGAAGGCCTGACGAAGATCAAGAAGCTCGATCTCGTCACCAAAAAGGCCAAGCAGGCGGAGAACCTGCGCAAGCTGCTGCTTGCGATCTCCGACGATGTCCGCGTGCTGCTCGTCAAGCTGGCCGACCGCCTGCACAATATGCGAACGCTCGACCATATGTCGGCTGACAAGCGTGCCCGTATCTCCGAGGAGACGATGGAGATCTATGCGCCGCTTGCGGGTCGCATGGGTATGCAGGACATGCGCGATGAGCTGGAGGAGCTTTCCTTCCGCCATATCAACCCGGAGGCTTACGAAACCGTCACGAAGCGTCTGCAGGAACTCTCGCAGCGCAACGAGGGCCTGGTCAAGAAGATCGAAACGGAACTGCGCGATCTGCTGGTGGCCAACGGCTTGACGACGGCTAAGGTCAAGGGGCGCCAGAAGAAGCCGTACTCGGTTTTCCGCAAGATGCAATCGAAGTCGCTTTCCTTCGAGCAGCTTTCGGATGTCTATGGCTTCCGCATCCTCGTCGAGGATGTTCCAGCCTGCTATCGCGCGCTCGGCATTGTTCATATGCGCTGGCGCGTCGTGCCTGGCCGCTTCAAGGATTACATCTCAACGCCAAAGCAGAACGACTACCGTTCGCTGCACACGACGATCGTCGGCCCCTCCAGCCAGCGCATCGAACTGCAGATCCGCACCAAGCGCATGCATGAGATCGCCGAATACGGCATCGCCGCGCACGCCCTTTACAAGGACGGCGCGACCAATACCGAGGGCGATATTCTCTCGCGCGAGTCTAATGCCTATTCATGGCTCCGCCACACGATCGAGGCGCTGGCCGAAGGCGATAGCCCCGAGGAATTCCTCGAACACACCAAGCTTGAGCTGTTCCAGGACCAGGTCTTCTGCTTCACGCCGAAGGGCAAACTGATCGCCTTGCCGCGCGGCGCAACGCCGATCGACTTTGCTTATGCCGTTCACACCAATATCGGCGACACGACGGTTGGCGCCAAGATCAACGGCCGCATCATGCCGCTGGTGACAAGACTTGCGAATGGCGACGAGGTCGAGATCATCCGCTCCGGCGTGCAGGTGCCGCCAGCTGCGTGGGAGGAGATCGTCGTGACCGGCAAGGCGCGTGCCGCAATCCGCCGTGCCACGCGCCTGGCCATTCGCAAGCAATATGCCGGCCTCGGCCATCGCATTCTGGAGCGCACCTTCGAGCGGGCGGGGAAGATATTTTCCCGGGACGCGATGAAGCCGGCGCTGCACCGCCTCGGCCAGAAGGATGTCGAGGACGCGATCGCCGCCGTCGGCCGGGGCGAGATGTCGTCGCTCGATGTCCTGCGCGCTGTCTATCCTGACCATCAGGATGAGCGTGTCACCGTCAAGCCGAGCGGCGACGACGGCTGGTTCAATGTCCGCAGCGCCTCTGGCATGATCTTCAAGGTTCCAGACAAGGCCAAGACGGAGGCGGAGACGGATGCCGATATGGGCCCGATCCGCGGCATTTCCGGCAATATCGCCGTGCAGTTCGCACCCGCAGGCGCCGTGCCCGGCGATCGCATCGTAGGCATCATGGAGAAGGGGAAGGGCATCACCATCTACCCGATCCAGTCGTCCGCGCTGCAACGTTTCGATGATCAGCCCGATCGCTGGATCGATGTGCGCTGGGACCTGGACGAGGCCAACAAGTCGCGCTTCATGGCGCGCGTGCTCATCAACGCATTGAACGAGCCGGGCACGCTGGCCAAGGTGGCGCAATCCGTTGCAGGCCTTGACGTGAATATACGTTCCTTAAACACGGTGCGCGTCGCCGCCGACTTCACCGAAATGGCGGTCGATGTCGAAGTATGGGATCTCCGCCAGCTCAACCAGCTGCTCGCGCAACTGAAGGATCTGGATTGCATTGCGACGGTGCGGCGCCTCTACGACTGAGGCGTCTGCACATTTTATAATCGCTTTGTTGCAGAATTCGCGTACCGAAAAGGCAAGGCATGCACGTCTTGCATGGCTGTGCCTATATTAGAGCGTTGGTAATTGTGCGCTGCAGCACCTATCTTCCGGTCATCAGAGAATGAACGAAAGAAAGAGCCAACGCTATGTTTACTCCGATCAAGAAAATCGCCCGCGCTCTTCGCGTTCCAAGCGTACAGGAACGTGAAATGGCATACCTCAACGGTTCGTATGACCGTATTGATCTTGAATACCGTCAGCGCCAGGTTGACCGGGGCCTGTTCCGTAGCCGTTGATTGCGGGTCTAGACTTCCAAGGATGCAAATGGGCGCCATGCATGACGCGCGCCCTTCGGTGAAGAGCTTCGGCGGCGGCTGAGGCGAGCCCCGAGACTTTTGACTGCTCTTGTCATGGCGACCTGCGCTGCCCTAAATAGCTGCCATGCTGTTTCGCCGTAGAAAACCTGCAGGATTTCGTGAAAGGACGCGAGAGTTGTTCTGGCCCCGCAAGGGCTTTCTGCGTCCGCTGCGCTATCTGAAGATGCGCATCCTGCGCCTGACGGCTTCGCCGCACGCCGTGGCAATGGGCGTTGCAGCCGGCGTCTTCGTATCCTGGACGCCGTTCATCGGCGTGCATTTCATCATGGCCTTCGTGCTTGCCTATTTCCTCTCCGGAAACATGGTTGCGGCCGCGCTCGGCACGGCGGCCTTCGGCAATCCCCTCACATATCCCTTCATCTGGGCGGCGACCTGGGAAATCGGTCATCTGCTGCTCATGCGCGAAAATGCGATGACCGGGCAGTCCGTCGATCTGATGGAGCTTTTTCACAAGCTCCGTTTCACCGAGCTCTGGAAGCCGGTGCTCGAGCCCATGCTGATCGGCGCCATTCCTCCGGCCGCCATCAGCTCCGTTGTGCTTTATATTCTGACGTTCTACACCGTGAAGGGTTTTCAGGTCCGCCGCCGCGAGAGGCTGATGGAGCGGGCGCGCCTTCACCTTGCCCATCCCACGCAGGATATTCCGACTGTATGATTTCGTTTCGACAGAGAGGCATCGCATGATCATCGGCATTGGCAGCGATCTCATCGACATCCGCCGTGTCGAAAAGTCGCTTGAGCGCTTCGGCGAGCGCTTCACCCACCGTTGCTTCACCGAGATCGAGCGGGCGCGCTCCGACCGCCGCGCCAACCGCGCCGAATCCTATGCGAAGCGTTTCGCCGCCAAGGAAGCCTGTTCGAAGGCGCTCGGCACGGGCATGGCGCAGGGCGTTTTCTGGAAGGATCTGGGTGTCGTCAATCTGCCGAGCGGCAAGCCGACGATGCAGCTGACGGGCGGCGCCGCTGTCGTGCTTCAGTCCATGCTGCCTGCCGGACACAGGGCGATGGTGCATTTGACGATAACCGATGATTATCCGCTTGCTCAGGCATTCGTGATCATTGAAGCCCTGCCGGAAAGCGCGTGAGGAGCGGCGTGTGGTCGCTTTTAATGTTCGCGGCATTGCCGCCACCCGCCGAAGCCGCTAGAGAGAAGCAAACAGAGAATGCGCCGCTGCGGCGCCTTTAAGGAACAAGACTGCGTGTCCGAAAAAGCCGATACTAAGCCGAACGCCCTTTGGGAAAATATTAAAGTCATTATTCAGGCATTGTTGCTGGCGATGGTGATCCGGACGGTCTTCTTCCAGCCGTTCACGATACCATCCGGATCGATGATGCCGACCCTGCTCGTCGGCGACTACATCTTCGTCAACAAATTCGCTTACGGCTATTCGAAATACTCGCTGCCTTTTTCGCCGAACCTTTTCAGCGGCCGCATCTTCGGCTCCGAGCCGAATCGCGGCGATATCGTCGTCTTCCGCTTCCCCCCGAACCCGGACATCGACTACATCAAGCGCGTCGTCGGCCTGCCGGGCGACCATATCCAGGTGACGGATGGCGTGCTCCATATCAATGGCAAGCCGGTTCCGAAGGTGGCCGACGGCGCCTTTACCTCGGATTACAAGCTCGATCCGGGCGAAGACGTGCCGGTGTTCCGCGAAACGCTCGACGATGGCAAGACCTACGACACGCTGGACCAGTCGCCCGTTTCGCGCGGCGACAACACCCAGGATTTCGTCGTGCCGGAAGGCCATTACTTCATGATGGGCGACAACCGCGACAATTCTCTCGACAGCCGTTTCGACGTCGGCTTCGTTCCGGCGGAAAACCTCGTCGGCCGCGCCAGCGTCATCTTCTTCTCGCTCGGCAACGACACGTCGTTCCGCGAAATCTGGAAATGGCCGGCCAACATGCGGTGGGACCGCCTCTTCAAGGTTGTTGAATGAGCAAAGTGCAGACGCTTTCGGCGGCGGACCGGACGAGGCTTGAAGCCTTGATCGGCCACGAGTTCGCCGGGAAGGAGCGCCTGGACCGGGCTTTGACGCATGCGAGCGCCCGCACGCAGAAGGGCGCCAATTACGAACGTCTGGAGTTCCTGGGCGACCGTGTGCTGGGCCTGTGCATCGCCGAACTGCTTTTTCGCACTTTCGGGACGGCCGGGGAGGGCGAGCTGTCGGTGCGCCTGAACCAGCTGGTCAGCGCCGAGACCTGCGCGGAAGTGGCCGACGAACTGGGTCTACACCTTTTTGTCCGCACAGGCTCCGACGTCAAGAAGCTCACCGGCAAGCGCATGATGAACGTGCGCGCCGATGTAGTCGAAAGCCTGATCGCGGCACTCTATCTCGATGGCGGTCTTGAGGTCGCCCGCCGCTTCATCCTGAAATACTGGGAAAAGCGGGCGACCCGCGCCGACGGCGCAAAGCGGGACGCCAAGACCGAACTGCAGGAATGGGCGCACGCGAAATTCGGCGTCACGCCGCAATATCGGGTTGAAGAACGCACCGGGCCGGATCATGATCCGCGCTTCACGGTGACGGTGGAAGTGGTCGGCGTGAAGCCGGAAACGGGAGTCGAGCGCTCGAAGCGTGCGGCCGAACAGGTCGCCGCAGCAAAGATGCTGGAACGCGAAGGCATTTGGCTGAAAGCCTCTGCCGGAAATTGACGGGACAATGACGGAAGAAAACGATATGGCGCATGAAGTCGCCGCTGAAACCAATGGCGAAACGCATTCCGGCTTCGTCGCCCTGATAGGCCCGACCAATGCCGGAAAATCGACCTTGGTAAACCGCCTTGTCGGTGCCAAGGTGTCGATCGTCAGCCACAAGGTGCAGACGACGCGCGCCATTGTCCGCGGCATCGCGATCCATGGCAATGCGCAGATCGTCTTCATGGATACGCCCGGCATCTTCAAGCCGCGCCGCAGACTGGACCGCGCCATGGTCACGTCGGCCTGGGGCGGGGCCAAGGATGCCGATCTCATCATGTTGCTGATTGACAGCGAGCGCGGCCTGCGCGGCGACGCGGAGGCGATCCTGGAAGGGCTCAAGGAGGTGCGACAGCCGAAGATACTCCTGCTCAACAAGATCGACCGCGTCAAGCGCGAAGACTTGCTCGCGCTGGCCGCTGCCGCGAACGAAAAGATCGCCTTCGAGCAGACCTTCATGATCTCGGCGGAGAACGGCTCCGGCTGCGACGACGTCATGGATTATCTGGCCAAGACCCTGCCCGAAGGCCCATGGTACTATCCGGAAGATCAGATTTCCGATCTGCCGATGCGCCAGCTCGCCGCCGAGATCACCCGCGAAAAGCTCTTCCTGCGTCTGCACCAGGAGCTTCCCTATTCCTCCCACGTCGAAACGGAAAAATGGGAAGAGCGCAAGGACGGCTCGGTCCGTATCGAGCAGGTGATCTATGTCGAGCGCGACAGCCAGAAGAAGATCACGCTTGGCAAGGGTGGCGAGACGATCAAGGCGATCTCCTCGGCATCCCGAAAGGAACTCGCCGAAATCCTTGAACAGCCGGTGCACCTGTTCCTCTTCGTCAAGGTTCGCGAGAACTGGGGCGATGACCCGGAGCGGTTCCGGGAAATGGGGCTCGACTTTCCGCGTTGACCGATTGAGAAAGACCGGCAGCTCGAATGGCTTGGCGAAACCAGGCGGCTGCTCATAAAATTTCTGCGGCCATGTCTTTTTTGAATGCAAATCGGTCAAACAGAAAATAAGGTCGGTGATGCCACTTTTCCTCCTATTTTGCTTCTTATCGACAGAATCGGAAAAGCGGCTCACTCAGGTCGCATGGCCTATAGCCCCCTAACCGGGCATAAGGGGGTACCAGAGGTAGAGATGCGGGTTATGCAGACGGTGTGCGCCGTAAACGGCGTTCAGCGAAGGGCGCGGAGATCATGAACGCAAGCCGTGTTCTGGTCCTTGAAGACAGTCTCATCATCGCGATGGAAGCGGAAGATATGCTCCGCGCCGTCGGCGTGGGGGCCATCGATATCGCAAGCGGCCTCGATCAGGCGATGGATGCCGTGAAGTCGGAAAGCTATGATTTCGCGCTGCTCGACGTCAATCTCGGCGAGGCGATGAGCTTCGGCTTTGCCCGGCATTTGAATGATACGGGCATCCCTTTCGGCTTCGTCAGCGGCTATTCCGATACGCGGGACTTCCCACCGGACCTCCAGGATGTGCCGCTTCTCGTAAAGCCCTTCGACGAAGGTGCGATGCGCGAATTCCTCGAGAAGCTCTTTCCGACTGCCGAATTGGACCCGGCTTCATGACATAGGGCTGTGCTTGCTTTAGGATCAATTCCGCAAGCTTGAGGGTCGTTCGCCATGCAGTGGCAGGATCATGCAATCATTCTTGGCGTCAAACGCCACGGCGAGACCAGCGTCATTGCCGAGGTGATGACGCGTGCTCGGGGCCGGCATCTCGGGCTGGTGCGTTCCGGCCGTTCGCGCGCGATGCAGCCGGTACTGCAGCCCGGCAACGAGGTGGATGTCATCTGGCGCGCGCGCCTCGACGAGCATCTCGGCGAATTCCGCGTCGAGCCGCTGCGGTTGCGCGCAGCACAGCTCATGGAAACAGCCACCGCCGTCTATGGGGTGCAGGCGATGGGCGCTCTTTTGCGGCTTTTGCCGGAGCGCGACCCGCATCCGCATCTTTACGATGCGCTCGAAGTCATCCTCGACAATCTCCACAATCCGGCGGATGCCGGTGAACTTTTCGTCCGCTTCGAGCTCGCCGTCCTCAACGACCTCGGCTTCGGCCTTGACCTTGCCGAATGCGCCGCAACGGGCGCGCGGACCGATCTTGCCTATGTCTCGCCGAAATCCGGCCGGGCGGTCAGCCGGTCAGCCGGTGCCCCCTGGGCGGACAAGATGTTCGTGCTTCCGGGCTTTCTCCGCGCCGACGGCAATGATGCCGCAGACTTCGACAGTCTGAGCGCGGCCTTTCGCCTGACGGGCTTTTTCTTGCATCGCCACGTCTACGAGCCGCGCGGGATCGAAGCGACTGCAGCCCGCGACGGCTTCATTCAGGCAGCCCTGAAGGCACTCAATTCGTCTCTCGGGGCCGTTCCTCCAGCGCCGGACGAGCTCTCGGCCTGAGGGTGGTTTTTCACTGCTGAAAAACATGCTGCGGAATTGGAGGTTTATCCGTTCCGGCGTCCTGCCTATGTCTGCTCATATTGCTTTGGAGGACTTTCATGCTGACGAAGACAGATAATGCGACAACGATCACGCTCTGGAATGGCCGCGAAATCCCGAGGCTCGGCATGGGCTGCTGGGCGATCGGAGGGCCGTTCTTCGCAGGCGACGTGCCACTCGGTTGGGGGGAGGTCGACGATGACGAGTCGATCGAGGCCATTCATCGCGCCGTCGATCTCGGCATCCGCTTTTTCGACACGGCTTCGAACTATGGCGCCGGGCATTCGGAAGAAGTCGTTGGCCGCGCGATCGGCAATCGCGACGATATCGTTATTGCCACGAAATTCGGTTTTGCCACCGACGAGAAAACGAAGCAGGCAACGGGCGCCTTTGCCGATCCAGCCTTCATCCGCCAATCGGCGGAAACGTCGCTGCGCCGGCTGAAGCGCGAGCGGCTCGATCTCCTGCAGTTCCACCTGAACGATTTCCCGCTGGAAGCGTCGGACGAAGTTTTCGATGTACTCGAGGCACTCAAGGCAGAGGGTAAGATCGACGCCTTCGGTTGGAGCACGGACTTCCCGGATCGCGCCGCCCGCCACGCAGGTTGCAAGGGCTTCGTATCCATACAGCACACGATGAATGTCTTTGAGCCGGTGCCGGCCATGGTCGATGTAGTCGAAAAGAACGGCCTGCTGTCCATCAACCGCGGACCGCTGGCGATGGGGCTTCTGAGCGGCAAGTTTACGCCGGAGAAGACAGTCGGCGCCAAGGATGTCCGCGCCACGAGCCTCGACTGGATGGTTTATTTCAAGGATGGGCGCATCGCGCCGGAATTCGCAGCCCGTTTGGAAGCCGTTCGCGACCTGCTGACCACCGGCGGCCGCACGCCGACACAAGGCGCTCTTGCGTGGTTATGGGCACGCTCGCCACGCACGCTGCCCATTCCCGGCTTTCGCACAGTCGCCCAGGTTGAGGAAAACGCCGGCGCTTTGGAAAAGGGACCGCTGCCACGGGATGTGATGGCACGGATCGATGCGGCGCTAGCCGGCCGCTAACCCGCCGCGCGCACCTTGAAAGCCCAGCCTTCCGGCCGTTCCTCGATGATGGTGACGGCATCGCCGATGGCGATCCGGCCGGTGCCGCGCGGTACGGCATTCCAGCCGAAAATCGCGCCGCGCACGCGGCGGTCTGCCGACATGCGGATGCGGCCCATGGCAGGCATCGGGTTTGGCACCTCGCGCGAGCCCGTCATTTGGTCCTGCGTCGTCATGATGCAGCGCGCGCAGGGTTTCACGAGATCGAAACGGATGCCGCCGATCTCGATTGCCGCCCAGCGGTCCTCCGGCCAGGCTTCGTCCGTATCGATAACGATGTTCGGCCGGAAGCGCTCCATGCCGACGCTGCCCTCCGCATGCGAGGCGAGGTTGGCGTTGAGCGCTTTCAGCGAGCCGGTCGTTGTCACCAGGATCTGATAGCCGTCCGCGAATGTCATGGGGGTCTCACCGCCTGCCCATTCGGGGTTGGCGATGCGCTGCGCCTGACTATCGAAGAAGACCAGCTTCACGTCCCGTCCGAGCCATTCGGAAAGCCGAGCATTGCTTTCGTCGTCGGCAACTGCGGCATTCACCAGGGATTTCCAGACGACGACATCCATGCGGCGGTCCGGCTGCGGCGGCGGGACGGCGATATCCGGCTTCCCCGTCATCACCAGCCGGAAAGCCCCCGGCTCGGGCTGGACTTCGATCCGGGCGAGTGCCGGCAATTCGCGTTGCGTGATGAAATGACCGTCAGGATCCGTCACCATCGCGCGCCGGTCGCCGGGAAGGCCGAAGGCGTCTACCGCCGAGAAAGGGATGGCGATGGCGCGCGCGCTCTTGAGCGGATAGATAAAAAGATCGCTGACGCGCATTTCGTTCTCCTAAATCTCGTCCATGAATGCCGTGAGGAAGTCGCGCAGACGCTTGTCGCGTTCGGCGGCAAGGGCGCGACCCGCCACCGTCTGAAATCCGTCGGCAAGTTTGAACAGCTTTGTCTGAAAATGGTCAATGGCATAGCGCCGGTCGTCGAGGGGGCGACGTTCGGCAGCCGGATCGAATGGATCATAAAGGCCCGACGCCATGCGGCCGCCGATATAGAAACAGCGCGCCGCGCCCACCATGCCGATTGCGTCGAGGCGGTCGGCGTCTTGCAATATTCGCGCTTCCAGGGTTTCCGGCGTGATGTTGGCAGAAAAGCTGTGGGTGGTGATCGCATGCGCAACGGCCGCGATCTCATCTGCCGCCCAGCCCAGTTTCTTCAGGATGCCGGATGCCTTCTCTGCGGCGAGTGCCGAGGCTTTGGAGCGCAGCGGTGAGCTCTTTTCGACCGCGACGCAGTCATGGAGCAGAACGGCGGCGGCTAGGATCCGACCGTTTCCGCCCTCTGTTGCGTGTATCCGCATCGCATTGCGGAAGACGCGCAGGATATGGGCAAGGTCATGCGACCCGTCATCGCCCTCCGCGGCGTAGGGAGTGAGTTTGGCCGCGAGACTTTCAAAAGGAGAAAAGGCCTTGGCTTCGAACATGCCTGTCACCGGATTTTTAGGAGTGCTCGGACTTTCGCATAAAGCTTCCGGACACGAGTCGCAATGAAGCTCTCAGCTCGCCTTCGCCATGGATCCGGAGCGTGATGCTGAAAGCAGCCGCGCGACGTCAGCGGCAGGTGCCGGCGGGCTGATGTAGTAGCCTTGAATCTCGTCGCATTCCTCGCTTTCGAGCAGGCTCTTCTGTTCGGCCGTCTCGACGCCCTCGACGGTGACGCGCATGCCGAGCGCGTCGCCGAGCAGGATGATTGCGTGCATGATGGCATAGGCCTCCTTGTTTTCGGCGATTCCGCAGACGAACGATTTGTCGATCTTGATCTTGTCGAAGGGAAAGCTCCTCAGGTAGCTCAGCGACGAATAACCGGTGCCGAAATCATCCATGGAAATCCGGATGCCGCGCTCCTTTAAGGCATGAAGGATCGGCAGCGTATCGTCGAGATTTTCCATCAGCACGCTTTCGGTGATCTCCAGTTCCAGCCGCGCCGGGGATATCGCAGCCTGCGCAATCGCCTCATCGACATCGGCCAGCAGATTGCTGCTGGTGAACTGGATCGCCGAGACGTTGACGGCGATCTTGATGTCTTCCGGCCAGCATGCGGCCTGGCGGCACGCCTTTCTCAGAACCCAGCGCCCGATATCGACGACGAGGCCGACCTCTTCGGCAAGTGGGATGAACTCCATCGGCGGCACGCGGCCGCGCGTTGGATGGTTCCAGCGTACAAGGGCTTCGAAACCGCAAATGCGTTGCTGACGCAGGTCGTAGAGCGGCTGGTAGTGCAGTTCGAATTCGTCGCTGTGCAACGCCAGCCGAAGGTCGGCTTCGAGCGCGTGGCGGGCCTGGATGCGGGATGCCATCTCGCTCGTGAAGAAGCGCTCGTGCTTGCGTCCGTCCGCCTTGGCCTGCGAGAGCGCGACACCGGCGTTGCGGAGCAATACGTCGGTCTCGGCACCATCTTCGGGCGCGAGTGCAATTCCCATCGAGACGCTGAGCTCGATCTGCTTGTCGCCGCGAAAGAAGGGCTCTGAAAGCTCGCGGCGGATCTGGTCGGCAAGCGCCGTGACATTCCACGGCTGCTGCCTTCCACGTTGAAGAATCGCGAATTCATCGGAGCCGAGGCGGGCCAGCATATTCTCGCTGCTAGCCGATGCACGGATGCGTTCTGCAACCTGGCGAAGGATGGCGTCGCCGGTCGAAACGCCCATTGTATCGTTGATAGATTTGAAGCGGTCGAGGTTCAGGTGCACGAGCGCGATCTGCTCGTTTGGCGCGCGCTCGGAAAGGGGGGCATCGACCTGCTCGCGAAAACGGATGCGGTTCGGCAGGCCGGTCAGCGGATCGTGATGCGCGAGGTGGGCGATCCGCTCGGCGGACTTCCGCTCTTCGGTGATGTCTGAATGGATCGCGATATTGCTGCCATCCGGTAAGACGGTCACAACACTGAAGATAATGCGGCCGTCGTCCATCAGCCATTCGCGCCGGCGGATTTTACCTTGGCCGGGCGGCATCGCAGACGCCTCTTTGGAGCGGTAAGCGGATCGAACCATCTTCCTCTCTTTTCCGGGGATCCTGGTGCTGAGAGCCCGCACAGAAACTCCAGGGACTGCCTGATCGGCGGAGAAACCGAAGAGCTGGCGGAACCGGTCGTTGCAGAGGATCAGGCGCTGTGCCGAATCGAAGACGCTGAGACCGAGCGGCAGGTTATCGAGCACGAGGGCGAAAAGGGCATGGTTGCGGCCATGGCTTCGATAGGTCTCGATGACCAGCGCCATGAGGCGCTTCGCATCGACTGAACCGTCGTTGTTTACGGCTTGGGTGCATTGCTGCCAAAAGAGCGTATCAGCATCCATGAGGGCAATTATCCTGCATGCAGGCCGCTGCGAATTACCGCTGATCCCCATAGCTCAAATCCGAGCAGGAAACGCCGCGCTTCGCACCGGGCATGCAAAGGCCTTTCTGAAAATCTTTAAAATATTCGATTTAAACAATACCGGAAACGACCGGTTCTGCTGCGGCAACCCGTTGCAATCATTATCTGTGGGCCGAATTAACAAGCGGTTGCCTGCGAAGTATATGAGAAATCGTATATTTCAACCATGCCACGTGCACGCTTAGGATGCAAGGCGGCAGCTTCGTGTAAAAGCTTTGTCAACCTTGATTAATGAGAGGTTAACAACTTATTGACCCGACTCGCAAATCAGTTTATCCACCGAGTCAGTTTTGATTTTCCCCCATCGTATTGCGTACAGACATCACCGGAAAAAAGGCGGTGAACGGAGGTTTGTATGACTCATGTTTCATCTGTTTCAGAAACGTCTTATGCCTATTTGGCGACCCTTTCGCGGCTGGACGCGAATGGTGATGGCGTATTGAGCCGCGGGGAGCGTGCAGCTGATGAAAAGCCCGGCATTTTCAAGCGGTTCAGTGAAGACCATGCAGGACGCGAGCCGCGCTCCACAGCTGGCGACAATGTTCTCGCCTTGATGATCGAACTTGGCGATAGCGGCGCCGGGAGCGTAGCGTCGAATTCTCAGGATGCGGCAGGCGAGAGCGATCACGCCTCCGAACTCTACCGCAATACATACGGCCAGTACGACCTCGACATCGCGCCCTGAGCTTGACCTGCAGCAATCGATGAAGCCGGCCCCGAATGGCCGGCTTTTTGTTTGTCTGATCTGCAGCAGGAACACCTTCCTCCATGAGGCGTTGGGAACAATAAGCTCTCAAAAATGGAAGGAATCCGCATGGCAAGGATAGTCACAATCGCGGCATTCGCCGTTGCCGCAACGGCTTCGATGGCATTTGCGCAGGATAAGCAGACAGCGGTTGCAAATTTTGTCGGCGAGGACGGCAAGGAGAACGGCCGTGCGACGCTGACGGCTGCGGCCAGCGGCGGCGTACTAATCGAACTCGAGGTCTCCGGCCTTCCGTCAAACCGATGGGTGGGGTTCCATGTCCACGAAGTCGGCAAATGCGACCCGGCCACCCATCATGAATCGGCAGGCAAGCATTTCAATCCGACGGAGGCCGAGCACGGCATCCTGACAGCCAAGGGTCCGCATGCCGGCGATATGCCGAATCAATTTGTCGACCAACACGGCGTGCTGCGCGCCCAGGTCTTCAACGGCATGGCGACGCTTGACGGCAAGGAGGACGGCGTTCGCGGCCGTGCGCTGATGATCCACGCAAATTCGGATGACTATCGCAGTCAGCCGGCGGGCGATGCAGGCGCAAGGCTCGCTTGCGGCGTTATCGAATGATGGGTGGGGCGCGCCGTCTTCTCAACTGTAGTAGAAGCGTTCGGCGTACCAGTCCGTCGAAGCCATCGGCTTTTCCTGCGCGACCCAGCGGGCGATATCGCTTTCCTCCAGCAAATCCGCCGTCACCTGATCTTCAACGCCGACAAAGATGAGATTGGTATTTTCCCTGAGGCGCGGATCGAGCGTAAAGCCCATCCGGCTGTCATTGGCGCTGTGAAGCAGGTCCATCCGGACATAGAAGAATTCCGGATGGTAGCTCATCCCGCTTGCCTCGTTGAAGGCATGCGCGACGTCGATGACCGACTTCGCCGGACCATTATAGGCCGTGATCGCCTCGTTAAGCCCGAAGGTCGCCCCGTAAAGAGCAGTGGAGCGGGCGGGAATGATGGTGATTTCGCCGTTCGTCAGATCGATCTGTTGACCAGAAAAGCTGCTGACCTGACCGTCGAGCGCGCCTCGGAAGAAATAGGAGAAGCGCCCGCGCGTCAGATAGATCGCCTGCCAGCGAAACCGCACATATTCCTCCGACGGCCCCATAAGGTCCTTCAGGGTCTGCAGGCACTGCAGAAACGTATCGCGGTAGTTCGGCAGCGGCATCGGTCCATCTCCTTGGGAGGTTAACCGATGGAGAGTCAAAACGTTCCGTGCCGGAGTGCCGGTTGCCTACCGGCGGCTTTTTCGTTCTGGCATCGCAGGCTCTCCGGCTATCATTTCGGCATCGGCGACCGCCGTCGGCCCGGACTGCGCTTCGGCGCCGTATAGGGGAATGAGATGCCCGGCCTGATCGATGGCGAGCTTGGCACGCTTGATCATGTCGCGGCTCACACCCCACCAGTCCCCGGTCTTGGCCCAATAGCGCAGCGTGAGACCGATCGTTGCGCCGCTCATGCTGTCGATGAAGACGGCAGGGGCTGGCGTTTTCAGGATGCGCGGGTCGGCCTTGGCAAAGCCGAGCAATCGCTCCATGGCGGCATCGGCATCGTCTTCATAGGCGAGGCTTATCTTCAACTCGTTCTGGCGCGTTGGTTCCCGGCTGTAGTTGGTGATCGGCGTGTTCCAGAGGATCGAATTCGGAGCGAGCCGATAGAGCCCGTCAAATGTCTTGAACTCCGTGGCGAAGAGACCGATCTCGCGAACGGTGCCCGAGACGCTGCTCGTCTCGATATATTCCCCGACCCGGAAGGGGCGCAGGATGAGCAGCATGATGCCCGCCGCGATATTCTGCAGCGTTCCCTGCAGCGCCAGGCCGATCGCCAGGCCCGCAGCGCCAAGAGCAGCGATGATCGACGCCGTCTGAACGCCGAATTGGGCAAGAACCGTGACAAAAACGAGGATTAGCAGAGCATAGCGCAAGACATTCGTGAAGAAACGCGCCAGCGTTTCGTCGATGCCACGCACCCGCGACATGCCTTCATAGGCCCAACGGCTCACGAAGCTCGCCATGACCCAGCCGGCGATCAGAAGGATAATCGCTCCGAGGATCGAGAACGAGTATTGCACGGCAAGTGCGCTTGCCTCGTTGAGCGCGGTGCGGGTTGCCGCGATGACGTCCGTTGCCTGCTCCATGCCAAGGCTAGATGGGGCAGGCGGCAGAAGCGTCAACCGTCAAATTCTGTCGTCACCGAGAACACGAAAGGCGCATTGCCATCGGCATCAGCACCGCGTCCGATGGCGCGGACGGCATCCACCAGACGGCCCTTCCTTTGGAGCAGCACATCGCCGATTTCGACGATTCGGGCATTGGGCGTCGCATAGGGCGAGGCGCTGCGCAGGCGCTTTGCCAGCGCCATCTCGTCCTGGTCCGGCGCAAGCGAAAGCGCGGCGATCAGGGCGGCGGCGGGGGAGCGGGAAACTCCCATCCAGCAATGGATCAGCAGAGGCGAGCGCTGATCCCAGGCGGCGGCAAAATCGATCAGCTGGCGCACATGCGCCTCCTCAGGTGCGACGAGATTTCCTGTTCCCTTGAAGGCGATGTCGTTCATGTACAGGAGCAGGTGGCGGTCGGCGGCAATCACGCCGGGCCGGTGGAAGGCCTGTTCCTTTGCCATCAGGCTGATCATTTCCCGCGCCCCGTGGCGCACCGCCATTTCGGCGATCCGGAAAAGCGGCGAGACGACGATCCTCGTCAAGGTTTCGCACTCCTCCGCATCGTCTCGATCGCCTCGAAGCGCTCGCAGAAGAGCCGCTGTGCCTCCAGCGCCGGAAGCGGCTCGATCAACAGCATGTCCTTGCTGATGCCGCGCGGCTGGCCGAAGAATTTCCGGGCTTCGACAGGCGTGAAACCGGCCAGGCAGGTCGCCTCGAAATAGGCCGCGATCGTATCGGCCTTCTTGATTTTATCCTTGAGTTCCCGTGACGGGTGCGGCGGCAGGCCGAAGCGCAGGTGAACCGCCGCCTCGAGACGCTTCTCCACGGCCTTATAGCCGCCGCCGACGACTGACTTGAACGGCGAGATCATGTCGCCGATCACATATTCCGGGGCATCGTGCAGCAGCGCCATCATGCAATCGTCCGGCGTCGCATGGTTGAACCGCCGGAAAATGTCCTCGACGACGAGGCAGTGCTGGGCGACGGAGAAGGCATGGTTCCCGCAGGTCTGGCCGTTCCAACGCGCGACACGCGCCAGGCCGTGGGCGATATCGCTGAGCTCGACATCGAGCGGCGAGGGGTCGAGCAGATCCAGGCGTCGGCCAGACAGCATGCGCTGCCATGCGCGTGGCTCCTTGCTCACGCGCTCGCCTCGTCGGCGCTCGCAGGGAAGGTGAGGCCGGACCAGGGCGGCAGTCTTAGCGAAACGGTCGTCTCTCCCGCCAGCAGCGAAATACCGCTTGCGATGGCTTCGCCGACGCGATCGATGCGGACGATCGCAAGCCCATTTTTGCCGACGACGGTGCCCAAAGCGCCGACCGGCTTTCCGGCAGCGGTGATCTCGGTCCCTGTGGCGGGCAGATCGGCATCGGCGCTGACTGATACGACACGCCGGCGCGCGGTGCCGCGATGCTGCATACGGGAAACCACCTCCTGACCGACATAGCATCCCTTTCTGAAGGAAAGACCACCGTTCAGATCCAGCAGCACGTCATGCGGAAACGCGTCCTGGAGGGCGAAATCCACACCGGAAATCGCAACGCCGTGCGCGGCGCGCAGGGCATCATAAAGCATGGCATCCGCCGTGCCATGATTGCCGCGGCAGCGCAGAAGCACCTCCCCGGCCTTCGCAAAGCGGCTGTCGGCCACGCCTTCCGCGGCCACTTCGTCCCAGGACACGGTAACGCCTTGCTCTTCGACCGGTTCAAGTGTCACAGCGGCGTGCAGTTTGTACATGGCCAGCCGCTTCAAGAGCGCATCCCGCTGGCCGGCGTCCGTCTCGATGATGAAATCGGCACCGTCGCGCCAGATCATGAAGTCGAACAGGATCTTGCCCTGCGGCGTCAGCAGCGCGCCCGGCCGGGCTTCGCTTGCGGAAAGCGAGACGATGTCGGTCGTAATGAGATTGTGCAGAAAGGCTTCGGCCCCGCTGACGCGGATAAGCGCGCGATCCTTCAGAAAGACGGCTGGCATGGCGGAACCTGTCGCGTTCGTTATCGCTCAGAAGTAAGTCTTCCGTGCGCTGGCTGCAAGCGGGATTGAAAGGCCAAGCTCAGTCGCCGGCCGTGAAGAACTTCCATTTGCCGGCGGGCGTAATGCCGAGACGGTAGAAAGTGTAGCCGCCGAATTCCTGCATGTCGGAAAGGTCGCCCGCAGTGACGATGCGCAACAGTTCCACGCGTTCCGGCGGGGTCAGAGCCTTCAAATCCTTCTCGGCGAAATAAGGCCAGACATACATCTCGTTCGGCGTGCCTGCGCCGACATGCACAAAACCGGTCGAGATCACGTCGAGCATGATTGCAAGGATCTCGTCGCCGTCCGGGTCGCCCGATAGGTCTTTCAGCGTGCCGATCGGGTCGTCCGTCGGTTCGCCCACTGACACTTGCGTCTGTTCGGCACCGCTGCCGAAGAGCGGCCGCAGGCGCTCCAGGTCGCCGGATGCTGCGGCTTCTACGATCTGCTCGCGCATGCGGCGCACCGGCTCCGGCACCTTGCTGATGTCGTAGATTACTTCGACAGGCTTCGAATCGTCACTCGCGCCCGGCGTCGTGTCGCTGCCTTGGCTGCTGTCCTTGCTGACGAGGGGATCCGGCATCGGCACGCCCGGAGACGTTGAAGGCGGTGTCTGGGACTGTCCGGAATTTTTCTGATCGGCCGCCTGCGGATCGGCTTGGCCCGGAATCTTCTGGAGTTCAGAAAGAGCATTTGCCGAAGGAGCCGCCAGAATGCCGGCGCTGAGACAAACAGCGAGCAGGAGCGGCGCGATCGAAAGCCGCGGTTCGGTGTCCTTACCGGTACGCATGGGACTCTCTATTATTGCAGGGTGCGGTTCGGAGAAAATTCGCCACCCAGCATACGTTCGCGCAACGAATCAAGCAGCGCCTCTGCACCCTTTTCGCCATGGCGGCGGATCGTTTCGCGCAGCGCTTGAACGATTGCCGTGTCGGCAATAATCTCTGGCTCGATACCGTCAGCCATACCGTCGGCCCAGGCTTCGTTGTGGTACTCCAGAGCCGCCTGCATCTTTTCGTGGACGATCATGTCGTCGATGTCATTGAGGCTTGGTTCCATCATCTCTTCCTCAAATTGCATGCCTTACTGCCTGGTTAACAACTCTATCAGCCTTTTCCCAAAACGACACGTGCGCGAGTGAAAACAGGTTAATTTATCCCTAATTTCCAAAGCGCGAGGTAATTTCTGTGGCGAGTGTTGCACCTTCGTTACGGTAGCGCTCTTCTGCCACGATGGCTGATGGAGTGCAATCGTTGTAGACCGAAGCAAAAGCGCGGTAGCCGCGGTTGAACGCCGCCGTCAGCCTTTCCTTCCGCTGCGGTTCGTCTTTCGTTTCCGAATCCAGCAGCTTTTGCATGTCGCTTCGCCATTCGCTGCCGCCCGGCGCCTTGCAGAGCGTGCGCAGGTAGTGGACCGAGCCGATCACCTCCGCCAGCCGCGAGAGCTTGTCGTCATAAGGCACGACCACGGGCGCTGCCGGCACGGCTTCGGGAACCGCCGGCGGAGCCTTGTCCTGCGCCCATGCCGCAGCCGCTATTGCCGAACCGGCGCAGACAACGAGAGGCAGAAAAACGCGTCGCACGGGAATCATATTGATAGAAGATACCTGCGCCGTGACCGGAACAAGGCAGGCTGATGACTATCCACGCCGTTATTGTTGCACGGAGAGCCGTTCGGCACATTCAAGCACCGACTGCGGCACCGGCAAGCGGCGGATTTCCTCGACGGTGTACCAGCCGAGAGCCGCTGCGTCGTCCGACGCCACCGCCACCGCGTCCCCGTCAGCCTCCACGGTGAAGACCGAAAGGAGAAAGTGGCTGCTGACGCTGCCGTCGGCGGCATGGGCCGTCAGGTCGTAGGACGCAAAGAGCTGCGGACTATAGGCGCGGATGCCGGTCTCCTCCTCAAATTCGCGCAGCGCCGTTTGATCAGGCGTCTCGCCATCCTCCGCCCGGCCGCCGGGAAAGGCGTACATATCCGCAGACGGCGGGTTGCGGCGGAGCACGAGGAGAAAGCGGCCGTCGCGCTCGAGGATCGCTGAAGACGCTGCTCTTGGTTCTGAAGTCATGACCTGCCGTCTCTACTCTCAGCCGGGGATTTGCGTATTCTCGTTTTGAATATTCAATCGCCGATTCGAAGGGAAGGGGCACCCTGACCTATATCATCTACGTTTTTGCAGCACTCTTCGAAATCGCGGGCTGCTTTGCCTTCTGGGCCTGGTTGAGGCTGGGCAAGCCGATTGGCTGGCTCGCGCCGGGCATGGTCTCGCTTGCCCTCTTCGCCTGGCTTCTGACGCTGGTGCCGAGCGAGGCGGCCGGGCGCACCTTCGCGGCCTATGGCGGCATTTACATCGTCGCATCGCTTGTCTGGCTGTGGCTTGCAGAAAACCGTGTTCCGGACCGTTGGGATATCGGCGGGGCGGCCGTCTGCCTTGCCGGAACGGCGATCATTCTCTTCGGGCCGCGTAGCTAGGGTTGCGCCTTGACGGTTGCGAAACAGGGTGCAAAGACAAATTCATGTGCGGACGCTATGCCTTGACGCTGACCCCGGAGGAGTTGAAGGAGATACTTGGGCTGCTGGAGCTCGGGGACTTTCCCGCGCGCTACAATATCGCGCCGACGCAGCCGATCCTCGTCGTCGTTTCCGGCGAAGCGCAGGAGCGCGGCAGCAATCTTCCAGATCGCCGCGCCGTGCTGGTGCGCTGGGGTTTCACGCCGTCCTGGGTCAAGGATCCGAAGGAATTTCCGCTGCTCATCAATGCGCGGGCCGAAACCGCAATCGGCAAGGCATCCTTCCGCGCCGCGATGCGCCATCGCCGTGTGCTCGTCCCGGCTTCCGGCTTCTACGAATGGCATCGTCCCTCGAAAGAAAGCGGCGAGAAACCCCAGGCTTATTGGATCAGGCCCCGCCGCGGCGGCGTGGTTGCGTTCGCCGGCCTGATGGAGACCTGGTCGTCGGCCGACGGCTCGGAAGTCGATACGGGCGCGATCCTGACCACGGCCGCCAACGCTTCCATCGCAACGATCCATGACCGCATGCCGGTCGTCATCAAGCCGGAGGATTTCGCCCGCTGGCTCGACTGCAAGACGCAGGAACCGCGCGACGTCGCCGGTCTGATGCAGCCGACGGACGAGGATTTCTTCGAAGCCATCCCCGTCGCAGACAAGGTCAACAAGGTCGCCAACATGGGAGCCGACCTGCAGACGCCCCTGGTGGTCGAGACGCCGCCGAAACCGCCCGGCAAGAAAGCTGGCGACGGCCAGCTCAGCTTCTTTTAAAACCCCATATCATTCAGCATTTTCCTGAAACCCAAAGTTCTTGATCGAGGCTGCCCTTTCGGGTTTGGGGTTCGGACAGGATCGCCTACGGGGGCCGCCGTCGGGTCGTTCCTCTGATTTTTTGGCTTGGGATATGGCGCGCGTTACTGCAGCCGGCATTCGCAAAACCCGCCGCGTGGCGGGTTCTCGATGTCATCATCGGTATCGTCATGAGCTTGCTGGCGATCAGCCTGCTCGTTCGTTTCTACCGTCCGGCTTAGGCGATCTTCTTGACGAGGGCCGGCTTGCTCTTCAGCATCAGCGCGGCGGCCAGAACGGCCTTGAGGCCGAGCGGGCGGTAATGTGTGCTCAGATCCGGCTTTGCCGCTTGTTCCGCCTGGTCTGTTTTCTTCGAGGTCACGATACTCTCCTTACACGCTTCCCTAGACTTTTTATTGTTCTGCTCTTTTGTCGCCAAAAACGACAAAATAGAGGCATGGTTTATCAGGAATTGTGTACTCCATGCACATTGCGCGAGGCTTGATGCGAAGCCTCGCGTTCGTCGGGGCTTACCGGGAGAGTACGAAATCAGATGTGGCGGCCGATATCGTCGTCGCCGTCGCCCGGTTCTTCGATCGTGAGCGTGCCGTACTTCAATCGCCACTTACGTGCTCCGAAGGGCAGCGACAGCAGGTAGACGATGACGGTGAACACCATGACCTCCCAGGTAAAGCTCATCAGGAGAGCGACATAGAGCACGACGCCGAGCATCAGCGGCAGCACCAGATCGCGCCGTAAGCGGCTGCCTTCGGACTTGCCGGACCAGACAGGCAGGCGGCTGATGAGCAGGAAAGCGATCAGAACCGTATAGGCCGAAGAGATATAGGCGAAGGTGCGGTCTTCGGTGAGGCCGAGGAAGCCGAGATAGACGGGCAGCAGCACCAGCATGGCACCGGCGGGCGCAGGCACGCCGACGAAATATTCGGATTGCCAGGGCGCGCGGTTTTCCCGTTCCGCCATGACGTTGAAGCGGGCGAGGCGGAGGCCTGCGGCGATCGCATAGATCAGCGCGGCGATCCAGCCGATGGAGCGCGCGCTGTCCAGCGCGAAGACATAGACGACGAGAGCGGGCGCGACACCGAAATTGACGATGTCGGCGAGCGAATCCATCTGCGCGCCGAACTTGGAGGTTGCTTTCATCAGGCGGGCGATGCGCCCGTCGATACCGTCGAGAAAGGCGGCCAGCAGCACCATTATCACCGCCAGCTCGTAGCGGCTCTCGAAAGCGAGGCGGATGCCGGTGAGGCCCGCGCAGATCGCCAGAATCGTGATGAGATTGGGAACGACGAGGCGTAGCGGAATTTCGCGGAGCCGCGGACCGCGCGCGGCATCGTTCGGGCCGTTCGGTTCGAAGGGCGGAAAAGGCGTCTCCATAGCACGCTCCATTCGTTCTAGCTGCGGCGGCTGATGACGGGTCCCTTGGCGGAGCCGAATTCAGCAAGTACCGTTTCGCCGGCAATCGCCGTCTGGCCGAGCGAAACACGTGCTGCCGCGCCGGCCGGCAGGAAGACGTCGAGCCTGGAGCCGAAACGGATAATGCCGAAACGCTCGCCGGCATCCAGCGGCTCGTTGTTATTGGCCCAGCACAGAATACGGCGGGCGACGAGGCCGGCGATCTGCACGACGCCGATCTGGCCGTGGACGGTCTCGATCACCAGCCCGTTGCGCTCGTTGTCTTCGCTGGCCTTGTCGAGCTCGGCATTCACGAAGCTGCCAGACCGGTAGTTGATGCTCACGACGCGGCCGCGCATCGGCGCGCGGTTTACATGGCAGTTGAAGACGTTCATGAAGACGGAGATGCGCAGCATCGGTTCGTTGCCTAGGTTCAGCTCGGCGGGCGGCGTTACCATCTGGATCGAAGAGACCTTGCCGTCGGCCGGCGAGATCACCAGGTCATCATCCTGCGGTGTCATGCGCTCGGGATCGCGGAAGAAGTAAGCGCACCAGAGGGTCAGGACGAGGCCGACCCAAAAGAGCGGCTCGAATATCCAGCCAAGGATCAGCGAAGCTACGAAGAACGCGGCGACGAATACATAGCCTTCCTTGTGCACCGGAACGATGGTGTTTCGAACGGTATTGAGCAAGCTCATCGACGCTGGTCTCCTCGCGCTTTTTCGTTCCCGCTGGTTATAGAAAAAGTCCTGCGGGAGCAATGCCGTGCCGCTTCCGCCCGACCTTATGGCATGGTTCTAAACAGCAAAACGACAGAGCGGCCCTTTGGTTCGAACGCTCAGCTTGCCGGCGCGAGACGGGCAACTATGCCCAGGTCGTCGCTTTCGCGCACTTGCTTCAGATGTTCCTCCGCCTGCGTTGCTTCGCGCTGGCGGTTCCACATCGAGGCATAGAGGCCATTTTTCTCGAGCAGCGCCGCATGCGTTCCACGCTCGGCGATCTCGCCGCTTTTCAAGACGATAATCTCATCCGCGCCGATGACGGTCGACAGGCGGTGGGCGATGACGAGTGTCGTGCGGTTCTTCGAAACGACGTCGAGGGCCGCCTGGATTTCCCGCTCCGTCGTCGTGTCGAGCGCCGAGGTCGCCTCGTCGAGGATCAGGATCGGCGGCGCCTTCAGGATCGTGCGGGCGATGGCGACGCGCTGTTTCTCCCCGCCCGAAAGCTTCAATCCGCGCTCGCCGACCTTGGTTTCGAAGCCCTCCGGCAGCAACTCGATGAAATGCGCGATCTGGGCAATTTCCGCAGCCGTCTTCACCTCGGCATCGCCGGCCGACGGGCGGCCATAGCGGATATTGTAGGCGACTGTGTCATTGAAGAGCACGGTATCTTGCGGAACCATGCCGATCGCCGAGCGAAGGCTCTTTTGCGTGACATGGCGGATATCCTGGCCGTCGACTGTGATCGCGCCGCTCTGGATGTCGTAGAAACGGTAGAGTAGGCGCGAAAGCGTCGATTTGCCGGCGCCGGACGGGCCGACGACCGCGACGGTCTTGCCGGCCGGGACTTCGAAGGAAATTCCCCTAAGGATCGGCCGCACCGGATCGTAGGAGAAATGCACGTCCTTGAAGCTGATCGCGCCCTGACCGATCTTGAGCGGAGCGGCGTCCGGCGCATCGGTTACCTCGGGCGTCACGTCGAGCAGGTCGAACATCTGCTCTATATCCGTAAGTCCTTGGCGGATTTCGCGATAGACGAAGCCGATGAAGTTCAGCGGCACGGAAAGCTGCAGCAGCATGGAATTGACGAAGACGAAGTCGCCGATGGTCTGCTCGCCGCGCTGGACGGCAAAGGCTGAAAGCAAAAGCATGACTGTCGTGCCGAGGCCGAAGATGACGCCCTGGCCGAAGTTCAGCCAGCCGAGCGAGGTCCAGACATCGGTCGCTGCCTTCTCGTAGCGTTCCATCGACCTGTCGAAGCGTCTGGCCTCCATCTCCTCGTTGCCGAAGTATTTGACGGTCTCGAAGTTGAGGAGGGAATCGATCGCCTTGGTGTTGGCGTCGGTATCGCTGTCGTTCATCGTCCGGCGGATGGCGATGCGCCAGTCCGACGCGCGGATCGTGAACCAGATATAGGCCCAGACGGTGAAGGCGGTCACTGCGAGATAGGAAAAACCGTAGCCCCACCAGAAGATCACGGCGGTCAGCAGGAATTCGATGACGGTCGGAACCGAGTTCAGGATCGTGAAGCGCACGATCGTCTCGATGCCCTTCGTGCCGCGCTCGATGATCCGCGACAAGCCGCCGGTCTTGCGCTCCAGATGGAAACGCAGCGAGAGTTCGTGGATATGCACGAAAGTCCGGTAGGCGAGCTGGCGCACCGCATATTGGCCGACGCTTGCAAAGAGTGCGTCGCGCAGTTGATTGAGGCCAAGCTGGATCAGGCGGGTGAGGTTATAGGCGATGACCAGTACGGTCGCGCCGACGAGGAGCGGCGGCAGGGTTCCGGCGAGATCCACGCGGCCGTTCAGGGCATCGGTCGACCATTTGAAGAAATAGGGAACGAGCAGCAGCACAAACTTGGAGACGAGCAGGAAGACCGTTGCCCAGACGACGCGCATCTTCAGGTCCGTCCGTCCGGAAGGCCACATGTAGGGCCAAAGATTGAAGAGCGTCCGCAGGAGGTTGGATTCCGAAACCGTCTTGCCGTTTGCCATGCCTATCTCCAGCCCGGTCGGGCTCGGCCGCGGATGCGGCGTTTCGATACGGCAAAAGTGCAAAAAGCGGAGATGCCCGATTGAGCCTCCGCAGACAGGATCGCCGTCTCCGCCACATAGGGTGCGCGACGTGCGAATGCAACATGTGAAAAGCCGGGGAAAGACAAAGGCCGGGCGCTATATCGGCCCGGCCTTTCCATCACCTGGTTCGGCTTAGAAGTGCTCGCCGGAAAGGCGCTTGCGATGAAGCTCTTCGGCGTTCGGCAGGGCTTCCTTCGGCAGGCCGAAAATCTGTCCGGGCAGGATGCGGTCCGGATTGTTGATCTGGGTTTCGTTCGCCATGTAGATCGTCGTGTAGCGGACGCCGAGGCCGTAGAAGCGGCGCGAAATCTGCCACAGCGTGTCGCCGCGGCGGATGATGACGGCGGTGTTGTTCGCCGTTAGTGGCGCCTGCTCGATCGTCTTCGGCTGGCTCGGGTCGGCCGCTGCTTCGTTTGAAGCCGGTGTGCCGGCTACCTTTGGCGCGGGCGTGGCTGTAAGACCATCGATCGTCGTCCCAAGATTGCCGAGAGCGTCGCCTACGGAATTTGTATCCTTCGGCAGTGCCTGGAGCATGGCGAGCGCGCTTGAGGCCGACTGCGAGGCTGCGCCTGCCGTCTGCTTGAAGGCAGGTGTTGCCTCTGCTGCCGGACGGAATTCGGCGATCGAGCGAAGCGCGAATTCGGTTGCCGAACGCGCTGCCGCAAGCTGCTCGGCGCCAGGAAGCTTGCCGTCGGCGAAAAGGCCCTTCAGCAGCCCAAACGCCTTACCCGCATCGGCTCTCAGCTTGCTGAGTTCACCTTCATCGAGGGGAACCATCGCGGCACCAGCGTCGTTTGCGGGCGGGTTGCCGGGCTGCGCCGCTACGGTGACCTGGTCGCCTGCCGGGCGGGTGAAGTTGACGGAGGCGCGGATGAGCACCTTGCCGCTGCCGTCGACGACATCGACGCGGATCTTGTGGTCGCCGACCGAAAGATCCATCACGCCGTCGATGACGAAATGGCCGTCGGCGCCTGCTGTCGCCTTGCCGATCAGGGCGTCGTCCGCATAGGCGATCACGTTGGCGTTCGGCTTGGCGGTGCCAGCGACGAAGATCTTCTTGCCTTCGATTTCAACTGCGTTGACCATCACCTCGGCCGGTGCCGAGGCTGTATCGCTTGCGCCTGCCTGCGGTGCACCCGGAACTGCCGGTGCGGTATTGGCGATCTCGGGCGAGCCGGCTGGCAGGCCCGGCTGAGCGGAAGCCTGTTCGTCTGCTGCGGGCTGAGCAGCCGGCCTGCCGGCCGTCGGTGCCGTGATGATGCGGCTCGCTGCGCCTGGCTTGGAAACCATGGCGAGCAGCTCGGAGCCGCTGCCGTCCTTCGGCACGGAAACGGTTGCGACTTCTTCGGAAGTCAGGCTCTTGCCGTCCTTGCCGGTCGTCTTGAGCACGAGCTGGTGGTCGCCGGGCGGCAGCGGGTTGTCGAGGACGGCGGCAAAATCGCCGGTCGGGCCGACATTCGTCGTAGTGACGACCTTGTCTCCGTCCATGACTTCGAGCTTGCTGTTGGGCGTGGCCGAACCGGCGATGACGGTGGACCCGTCCGGCTCTACACGCAGAACGTCGAAAGCCGGGAGCTTCGATCCGATATTTGCATCGGTCGCCGGTGGGGTCGACGCAGGCTGGCTTCCCATCGCGCCGGACAGCTCCGCCTCGGCCTTGGTAATGGCGGCAAGCGCGTCGGCGATGTTTTCCGGCAGGGCCCGGACGATTGCCAGCGCCTTTGCCGCGCCGTCCTTGGCTTTCGTAGCGGCGGCCGCGGTCGCCGGATCGGTGCCTTCGGGGATTGCGAAGTCGGCGAGCGCCTTCAGCGAGCCCGCCGCCTTCGTCTTGGCGGCATCGAATGCTTCGCTCGTCGGACCCTTGCCGTCTGCAAAGTGCGCCTTAAGTTGCGTGAGAGACTGACCTGCATCGGCCGAAAGACGGCCGAGCTTCTCGGTCGTAACCGCCGAGTCGGCAGCCGCGTTCTGCGCGCTCTTGCCGGCTTCTTCAACCGTGTTCTTGACCTCGGAGCCTGCTTGATTGATGGCATCGCCGATTTTCGACGCGTCTTCGCCGATCCGGGGCATGACCACGAAGACCATCAGAAGGATCGCAACTGCAAGCACTGCGAAAGCCAGCAAGCCGGCACGATTTCTCATCATTCACTCTCCCCAGACGGCAAATGTGCCGTAGTACTAAAAATTGCTAGCGATTCCCGTTGCTTTTCACAAGCATTCAAAGCAATGACGCAGGCTCAACGCGCAGCTTTTCTGTCATTTTTCTTGACTGCGCAGGCATGGAATAGTTGTTTTCCCATATGAGCGATCAATCTCATTCAATTCAGTCCATCTGTGTCTACTGCGGGTCGAGGCCCGGACGGGATACGGCATACATGGCCGCCGGGCGCGCGCTCGGCAAAGAAATCGCCGAATACGGCCTGCGGCTCGTATATGGCGGCGGCACCAAAGGCATCATGGGTGCTGTTGCGAGCGGCGTGCTTTCCAATGGGGGGCAGGTGACCGGCATCATCCCCGAATTCCTGATCGACATGGAGGCGACGCGCCATTCCCTCGGCCAGCTCAACGAGCTCATTGTAACGCCGGACATGCATGCGCGCAAACACCTGATGTTCGAGCGTTCCGACGCCTTCGTGGCGCTGCCGGGCGGGATCGGCACGCTGGAGGAAATCGTCGAGATCATGACCTGGGCGCAGCTTGCCCGTCACGAAAAACCGATGGTCTTCGCCAACATCAAGGGCTTCTGGGACCCGATGATGGAACTGATGAAGCACATGACGGATGAGGGTTTCGTGCACACCGCCCATCGGGTGCAGCCGCTCGTCATCGACGACGTCTCCGGCATCATTCCAGCCATCATGGCGCAGGCAGCGGAACTCGCTGCCGACCGTGAGGGCGAGGATGCCGTGATTTCGAAGATGTGAGGCGGGCGCTCAGCGCCCGCGCGTTGCGTTCAGCATCGACCACGTATAGAGCACGAGGCCTGCCCAGATGAGCGGGAAGGCGATCATGCGCGCTGTATCCAGCGGTTCGTGGAAGACGAAGATCGCGATCAGGAAGATCATCGTCGGCGCGATGTACTGCATGATGCCGATCGTCGAGAGCTTCAGAAGCTTTGCGCCGTTGGCGTAGATCATCAGCGGTGCGGCAGTGACGATACCGCAGCCGAAGAGCAGTGCTGTATCGCTGAAGCCGGTCTGAACGAAGTGGCCTTCGCCACTGAAGAACTCCAGATAGACGATGTAGAGGACGGCCGGAACGCTGAGAATCAGGACCTCGAGCAGGAAGCCCTGGTTGGGGCCGAGCTGCAATGTCTTGCGGAAGAAGGCATAGAAGGCCCAGCTGAAGGCGAGGGTCAGCGCTACCCACGGAAGCCCGCCGCCGTCGACGGCGAGAACGACAACGGCAATGGCCGCCAGGCCGATTGCGACGATCTGAGCCGGGCGCAGCTTCTCCTTGAGCAGCACCGAGCCCATGAAGATGCTGATCAGTGGGTTGATGAAATAGCCCATGGCGGCATCGAGCGAATGTCCGGTGCCGATCGCCCAGACATAGGTACCCCAGTTGACGGTGATGAGTGCCGCCGTCAGCGCAGCCATTGCGAGCATGCGCGGCGAGCGCAGCGCGTCGCGGATTTCCTGCGTACGTCCGAGCGCGACCAGCACGAGGCCGGCAATCGGAAGAGACCAGAGAACGCGATGCGCAATCACCTCGGCCGGAGAAATATGCGCCAGCGCCTTCATGTAGATCGGCAGGAATCCCCAAAGAAGATAAGCGGTCAGCGCAAAGGCGAAGCCGCGCGCGCTATCTTCGTTTTTGATGGCAGGAGGGCTCGCTTCGGCAGACATCAGGTGTTTCCAGCTTTGTTCTTCTTCTGATCTCGATTAGCTTAAGTGCCGTGAATAGACCAATTCATTTCGGTGAATGGATTGTCAGCGGATTTGAGGCGGAGGACTTGCATGGCTTTCGAGGATGAGCCGCCATACCGGCAGATTTATGCCCGCCAGATACTGGCGAAGGCAGGTGTTGCGAAGAACGACAGGCTACTTGCAGCCCTTGCCAAAGTGCCGCGCGAAAAATTCGTCGGTCCGCCGCCCTGGGTCTACAACGACTTCCGCCATTATCGGGAAATGGCTTCCACCGATCCGGTCGTACTTTATCAGGATTTGTTGATCGGTCTTAATACCAGGCGTGGGGTCAACAACGGCATGCCCTCCCTTCACGCGTCCGCCCTGAATGCCCTTGGAATTCGGGAGGGCGAGACGGTTGCCCATCTGGGTGCCGGGACCGGCTATTACACTGCGATCATTGCCGGACTCGTCGGCTCCTCTGGCAAGGTCGTCGCCGTCGAATACGACGAAGCGCTGGCCGAAAAGGCGCGGGAAAACCTTTCCGGTTATCCCAATGTCGAGGTAGTGCAGGGCGATGCGGCCGATTGGCCGAAGGAAGACGCCGACGTCATATACGCCAATTTCGCGCTCGACCATCCGCCGGCTGCCTGGATCGAAAACCTGGGCGTCAGTGGGCGGCTGTTGTTTCCGCTCGGGATCCCGGCAGTCGAAAATGGCAGGGCGACCGGCTTCACCCGTTCGGCAGGCTTCCTGCTTATAGACCGTCGCGCCCGAGGTTTTGGCGCCCGCTTCATTCAGCCGGTCTCCTTCGTCTGGGCGGAGGGTCAAGAACCGCCGCCGTCCGGTCGCCACGAGGGTCTGGCGGAAGCCTTCCGCAGCCGCCGGCTGTTCCAGGTTCGCAGTTTCCGCTGGCGGACTGCGGCCCAAGGCGAAGAGTGCTACGGCGAGGAGGACTGGGGGCTTTCTTTCGAGGAGCCGTGATCTTCACTCCGCCGCGATCTTGCCCGCCAGCTGACGGTTCTTCATCAGCTTGTAGATCACGGAATCCATCAGCGCCTGGAACGAGGCGTCGATGATGTTTTCCGACACGCCCACCGTCCACCAGCGCAGGCCGTCGCTGTCGGTGGATTCGATCAGCACGCGCGTGATGGCTTCGGTGCCGCCATTGAGGATACGCACCTTGAAGTCGGCGAGAACCAGGTCGTCGATTTCGTGCTGATACTTGCCGAAATCCTTGCGTAGGGCCAGGTCGAGCGCGTTGACCGGGCCGTCGCCTTCCGCCACCGACATGATCGTGTGGCCGTCGATCACCATCTTCACGACGGCTTCCGAGACGATCTTCACCCGCCCGTGCGAGTCGAAGCGGCGCTCGACCATCACGCGGAAGCCTTCGATCGAGAAGAATTCCGGGATGGTGCCAAGCGTGCGGCGGGCCAGCAGCTCGAAGCTCGCATCCGCCCCCTCATAGGCGTAGCCAGAAGCTTCGCGCTCCTTGACGATGGAAATCAGCCGGTCGAGCTTCGGATCGTCCTTGGCGACCTCGATGCCCCGGCGTTTCAGAGCATTGATGAAATTCGCCTTGCCGCCCTGGTCGGAGACCATGACCTTGCGGTAATTGCCGACACTTTCCGGCGGCACATGCTCGTAGGTGCGCGGGTCCTTGAGCAGTGCGGAGGCATGGATGCCTGCCTTGGTGGCGAAGGCAGAAGCGCCGACATAGGGCAGTTGATGATCTGGCGAGCGGTTCAGAAGCTCGTCAAAGGCATGGGAAAGGCGGGTGAGGTTCACCAGCCGCTCCGCATCGATGGTGGTTTCGAAGCGGGTGCTGTAGGTGTCCTTCAGGGCCAGCGTCGGGATCAGCGTCACCAGGTTGGCATTGCCGCAACGCTCGCCGATGCCGTTGAGCGTCCCTTGGATCTGGCACACGCCGGCCTCGACGGCCGCAAGCGAATTGGCGACTGCCTGACCCGTATCATTATGCGCATGGATGCCGAGACAGTGACCGGGAACGCCTGCGGCAATCACCGCCTCGACGATGGCGTGGATCTCGGGCGGCTGCGCGCCGCCGTTGGTGTCGCAGAGCACGACCCAGCGGGCACCCGCTTCATAGGCGATCTTCGCGCAGGCGAGCGCATAGGCGGGATTGGCCTTGTATCCATCGAAGAAATGCTCGCAATCGACGATCGCCTCCTTGCCGGCGGCGACGGCTGCCTTCACGCTCTCGGCGATGCATGCGAGGTTTTCCTCGTTGGTGCATCCGAGCGCGACCTTGACGTGATAGTCCCAGCTCTTGGCGACGAAACAGATCGCGTCGCTCTTTGCCTGCAACAGCGCTGCGAGGCCCGGATCGTTGGAGGCTGAAACGCCCGGCCGCTTCGTCATGCCGAAGGCGACGAATGCTGCCTGGCTGGTGCGCCTCTCTGCGAAGAAGGCAGTGTCCGTCGGGTTCGCGCCCGGATATCCGCCCTCGATATAATCGAGGCCGAACTCGTCCAGCATGGTCGCAATCGCAATCTTGTCCTCGACCGAGAAGTCGATCCCGGGCGTCTGCTGCCCGTCGCGCAGCGTCGTGTCGAAGAGGTAGATTTTTTCTCTGGTCACCGAGGTGCCTCCGAAGCATTTGATCTTATGCCGTGCGCCTCACCCCCCTCTGCCGGCAGAGCCGACATCTCCCCCGCAAGGGGGGAGATTGGGAATATGCGGCGGCTCTCTCCCGCTGCATCGATGGTTGCACGAGTGGGTGCGGACAGCCGATCTCCCCTCTTGTGAGGGAGATGCCCGGCAGGGCAGAGGGGGGTATCCACGACGCGCATCATTTGCCTTATTTCCCCGCAAACTTGTCCGTTGCCCGGATCAGCTGATCCAGGATGCCGGGTTCGGAAAATGCATGGCCTGCACCTTCGATCAGGTGGAATTCCGCCTTCGGCCAGGCCTTGTGCAGCGCCCAGGCGAAGCGGGCGGGGCAGGGCATGTCGTAGCGACCGTGCACGATGACGCCCGCAATATCCTTGAGCTTGTGCGCCTCGCGGATCAGTTGGCCTTCCTCCAGCCAGCCGGCATTGACGAAGAAATGGTTCTCGATGCGGGCGAAGGCATAGGCGAACTCGGCCTCCTCGAACTTGCCGCTAGTCGACGGCTCGGGCAGTAGCGTGATCGTCTCGCCTTCCCAGATGCTCCAGGCATGCGCGGCTTTGAGCGCGATTGCCTTGTCGTCGCTCGTCAGGCGGCGGTGATAGGCCTGCATCATCTCGTGACGCTCTTCCGGCGGAATGGGAGCAATGAAGCGTTCCCACTTGTCCGGGAACATTTCCGAAACGCCGAACTGATAGTACCAGTCGAGTTCCGCTTTCGTGAGCGTATAAATGCCGCGCACGATGAGTTCGGAGACCCGATCGGGATGCTTTTCGGCATAGGCGAGCGCCAGCGTCGAGCCCCAGGAGCCGCCGAAGATCTGCCATTTCTCGGCCCCAGCCATATCGCGCAGACGCTCGATGTCGGCAACGAGATGCCACGTCGTGTTGGCGTTCAGATCCGCATGCGGCGTGGATTTACCGCAGCCGCGCTGGTCGAACAGCGTCACGTCGTAGAGCGCCGGGTCGAAGAGGCGGCGATGCACGGGCGAAATGCCGCCGCCAGGACCGCCGTGCAGGAATACGGCGGGTTTGGCGCCCGGCGTTCCGCAGCGTTCCCAGTAGATCACATGGCCGTCGCCGACATCGAGATTGCCCGAAGCATAGGGTTCGATTTCAGGATAGAGGGTACGCAGCACTTCGGTCATATCTTCAAGCCTTTCGCGGGCCATATGTCGGTATCGTGGTCGGGATGCTGGAAGGAGATGATCTGCTCCTGCCGGGCATAGTAATCGGGATCCCGGTGAACCGGTGTGTCGAAGATCGTTTCGACCCAGGGCAGACGCGAGTCGTAATTCACCTGGATCTGCGGCGCGAGATCGCTGCGGTCGTCGAAGGTGCCGATCGCAAGCTCCAGCCCGCCGGGATGCCGGTAGGTCATCGGCGTGCCGCAACTGCTGCAGAAACCGCGGTCGATATTGATCGAGGATTGGAAATAGCTCGGCTCGCCGCGCGTCCACTCCACGCCCTCTTCCGGCGCGGTAATGAGCGCCGAAAAGAAGCCGCCGAACTGCTTCTGGCACATGCGGCAATGGCAGATAGACGGACGCCCCAGCTTGCCGCTGATACGAAAGCGTATGGCGCCGCATTGGCAGCCGCCTGTTCTGATAGGTTCGCTCATGTCTGGGCTCCGGATGGCCAGTGGTTCGTATCGTGATCGGGATGCTGATGATTGCTGGCTGCGATCGCGTCTTCGCGCTCCGAGCTCCCGGCGGCGGGCTCTACCGGCAGGGTGTCCAGCGCGTGAAACCAGCTCATCTTGCGACCGGTATTCGATTGCATCACCGGCCTGACCGCATCGGGATCGTCCAGCGAGCCGAGTGTAATGTTGACGGACTCGGCACGAGGTATGTCGTAGAAGAGTGGCGTGCCGCAATCGCCGCAGAAGCCGCGGCGAACGAGATCGGAAGAGCGAAACCACTTCGGTTTTCCGCGCGTCAACGCAAAATCCGTTCGCATGACCGCTCCGAGCGGCAGGAAATAGTTGCCCGCCGCCTTCTGGCACATGCGGCAATGGCAGATATGCGGATAGCCGAGTTCGCCCGCCGCGCGATAGCGCACCGCGCCGCATTGGCATCCGCCGCTATGGCTTGTTCCCGCCGTCATTTGCGCTCCTCTGGCCACTCTGTCGTGTCGTGATCTGGATGCTGATAGGAGACGATCTCACTGGTGAATGCGGCCGTCTCGACGTCGTCCTCCGTCCGTGTGCCGGGAAGCTCATGCAGTTTGTCCGTGAACGGCAGCTTGCCTTCGATGCCATACTGGATCGTCGGCGGCAGAAGAGCCGGATCATCGAACGCGCCCGCTGCAATCGCCATCCCATCCGGCGCCTCATAGGTCAGCGGTGTGCCGCAATCGCCGCAGAAGCCGCGCTCGGCGAAATTGGAGGAACGGAATGTCTTCCGCTCGCCGCGCGTCCACTCGAAATCAGCCCCGCGCACGGAAACAAGCGGCGCATAATAGCCGCCGAACGCCTTCTGGCACATGCGGCAATGGCAGATCGACGAATGCGAAAGCTCGCCTTCCACCCGGAATCGGATCGCACCGCACTGGCAGCCGCCGGTGTAGACAGTCATCGACTCTTCCTCCCGTTTGGCATGGGTAAAAAGACCCCTTCCAACCCTCCCCACAAGGCGGAGGTCTGGTTCGCGCCGCCGCGGGCATTGTCAGCGCCAATCTCGGCGGATGCTGCATGCTCGACAGGAGTGTTGCTCCGAAGCGGCGTGACGCAGTAGCCCCTCCCATTTGTGGGGAGGGGTTGGGGAGAGGCATTTTTCGATAGCACTGACCTCACCGCTTCACCTCCCAGGTCGTCACGCGCTCGCCGGTGACCGCATCTTTGCCGTCCTTGAGCTGGATGCCCTCGGCAAGCAGCGTCTCGCGGATCTTGTCGGCCTCATTGAAGTTTTTTGCCTTCAAGAGTTCAAGGCGGGCGCGCACCCGCCTGTCGATCTCGGCGGCGACCGCCTCATCCACTTCCGTTTCCTTCGGCTCTACGCCGAGAAGGGCAGCGCTCGCCGCGAAGGCGGCGGCGTTGCCGGACTGCGCCAGGGCATGAAGCGCCTGAACGGCGGCGACGGTGTTCAGGTCATCGGCAAGCGCGTTCAGTACTGCCTCGTCCGGCGACGCGTCGCCGGCATCCGCCGCTGGCCACTTCGCCAGCAGGCGTTCGGCCTCTTCTAGCCGCTTGATCGAAAAATCGATCGGCTCGCGGTAATGCGTCATCAGCATCGCAAGCCGCAAAACTTCGCCCGGCCACTTCCGGCCGCCGAATTTTTCGGTGTGCAGCAGCTCGTAGATGGTGACGAAGTTGCCCTCGGATTTCGACATCTTGCGGCCCTCGACCTGCAGGAAGCCGTTGTGCATCCAGACATTCGACATCACATCCGTGCCGTGGGCGCAACGGGATTGGGCGATCTCGTTTTCGTGGTGCGGGAAGATCAGGTCCAACCCGCCGCCGTGAATATCGAAGACCTCGCCGAGATAGCGCTGGCTCATCGCCGAGCATTCGATATGCCAGCCCGGACGGCCGCGGCCCCAGGGGCTTTCCCAGCCCGGTTCGTTATGGCTCGAAAGCTTCCAGAGAACGAAGTCGCCGGGGTTCTTCTTGTGCGCGTCGACGGCGACGCGCGCGCCGGCCTGTTGCTCGTCGAGATTGCGCTTCGAAAGGGCGCCGTAATCCGCCATGGATTTCGTGTCGAACAGCACTTCGCCCTCCGCCTGATAGGCGTGGCCCTTGGCAATCAGCTTTTCGATGATCTCGATCATCTGCGCGATGTTTTCGGTCGCGCGCGGCTGGATGGTCGGATCAAGGCAGCCGAGAGCCGTGGCATCTTCGAGATACTGCGTCTCGGTTTTTTCGGTGACCAGGCGGATCGCCTCGTTCAGCGGCAAGCCGGGGTGGTCGCGCAGAGCCCGCAGGTTGATCTTGTCGTCGACGTCGGTGATATTGCGCGCATAGGTGACGTGCTCGGCGCCATAGACGTGCCTGAGCAGCCGGAACAGCACGTCGAAAATGATGGCGGGCCGCGCATTGCCGATATGGGCGTAGTCATAAACCGTCGGCCCGCAGACGTACATGCGGACGTTGAGCGGATCGATGGGCTTGAAGACCGTCTCCTCGCGCGTCAGCGTATTGTATAGCTTGATTTCCGGCTTCTTCAGTTCCGGCTGGCCGGCCATGTCTATTCTCCCAAAATGCAATGATCCGAAAAATACCGCCGCCGGCGGGCCGGGGCGTTTCTCATCTTTGGGTATTTGGGAGACGAAAACGGCCAGGCCAGCGAGCGCGCTAGCGAATAATCTTCCGGCAGATAATGCAGGTAACCGTTTTCATGGCGGGTTTTATGGCGCGGGAACGATGTTTGGTCAAGTGGTGCGTAAGAGACGAGCGTCGCGAACGCAAGTGCAGGGCTGGCATGGCGAACAATTCGCCATCTTTCCGGCGCAAGCCTTTCCTGGCCAAAGGCGGAAGCGGTGGAGCGAGAGAGCATCAGTGAAGAAAGCAGTTCAACGAGCCGTCATCAGCGCGGCGATTCTAGCGGTCGCATCCGCTTCCTATTTGGCTTACGATTTCGGCATGGTCCGCTTCAATCATCCATCCATCAAGGACTATCCGATCCAGGGCATCGACGTTAGCCACCATCAGGGCGACATCGACTGGAAGAAGCTCGCCGCTCAACTGAATGTCCGCTTCGCCATCATGAAGGCGACAGAGGGCGGGGATCATAAGGACAGGCGATTTGCCCGGAACTGGCAGGCCGCAAAAGAGGCCGGCATCGTGCGCGGGGCATATCACTTCTTCACCTTTTGCCGTCCGGGCCGTGAGCAGGCGCAGAACGTATTGGCGACAGTTCCCAAAGAGCAGGGCACGCTGCCCATTGCGATTGATCTCGAATTTGTCGGCAACTGCGACAAAGTTCCGACGGTCGAGCAGCTGACCGCCGAGGTCAATGCCTTCCTGGCCGAGATCAAGAGCACATATCCGGAAAAGCCGATATTCTACGTCACGCAGGAATTCTTCGACCAATATCTGAAAGGCAACGAATCCAGCTTCCCGGATCATTATCTCTGGCTGCGCAGCGTATTCAAAGAACCAGAGCAGGAAAAATGCGGCCGCTGGTCGATATGGCAGTTTGCCGACAACGGCAAAGTCGATGGCATCGACGGGCCGGTTGACCTCAACGCGCTCTGCCCTACGGAAACGGGCCTTGCGGCGCTGTTTGCTGAAAAAGCCGGCCGGTAGCCCTTATTCCGGCAGCCGGTAATCTACAAGCCTGTTCTCGCGGACGATGAAGAGCTTGCCTGTCTCGGTTACATCCGGGCCGACGAGCGGCAGGATCGCCTTGGCGACTTCGGAAGGATGCGGCAGCGTCGCGGGATCTTCGCCGGGCACGGCCTGGGCGCGCATGGCGGTGCGGGTGGCGCCGGGATCGACGCTGGTGATGCGAAGAGCCGTCGACCGGCTTTCGCCGGCCCAGGTGCGGGCGAGCGCTTCGACCGCGGCTTTCGACGCGGAGTAAGGCCCCCAGAAAGGCCGGCATTTGTGAGCGGCAGCCGAAGAAATGATCACGGCGCGGCCGGCGTGCGAGCGCGCCAGCAGCGGATCGACGGAGCGGATCAGCCGCCAGGTGGCCGTGACGTTGATGTTCATCACTTTGTCGAAGGTCTTTGCCTCGATATGGCCAATCGGCGAGATGACGCCGAGCACACCGGCATTGGCAACGAGGATGTCGAGCTTGCCCCAGCGCTCGAAAATCGAGGCGCCGAGCGCGTCGATGGCGTTCATATCCGCAAGATCGAAAGGCACGAGTGTGGCGCTGCCGCCCGCAGCCTTGATCGCGTCGTCAAGCTCCTCGAGGCCGCCGACCGTGCGGGCGCAGGCGATCACGTGGGCTCCGGCCTTTGCCAGTTCCAGCGCCGTGAAATAGCCGATGCCCCGCGATGCACCGGTGACGAGTGCGATGCGGTTTTTGAGGTCGATGGTCATGATCGTGTGGTCCGTGTCGGTTGCGCGCAAACGCATCCCACCTAATGAGGGGAAGAGGAGGCGCCGGCGTTCATTCAGGTTTATGAAGTCCCTTAGCCGTTGCTGGCCATCACGGCGAGCTTGCGCACGTTGCTCGTGCTTTCCTTGTCGAGCAGGCGCGTCGGGTAGTCGCCGGTGAAATAGTGGTCGGTGAACTGCGGATTCTCGTTGTTGCGATCTTCCCCGCCGACCGCACGATAAAGCCCGTCGATCGAGAGGAATTCGAGCGAGTCCGCGCCGATGTAATCGCACATCGCCTTCAGGCTGTTGTACTGGTTGGCAAGCAGCTTGTCGGCGTCCGGCGTATCGATGCCGTAGAAGTCCGGGAAATAGATCATCGGGCTTGCGACGCGGATATGGACTTCCTTCGCGCCTGCGTCGCGGATCATCTGGACGATCTTCAGCGAGGTGGTGCCGCGCACGATCGAATCGTCGACGAGGACGACGCGCTTGCCTTGGATCATCGCCCGGTTGGCCGAATGCTTCAGTTTGACGCCGAAGGCGCGGATCTGCTGCGTCGGCTCGATGAAGGTACGGCCGACATAGTGGTTGCGGATGATGCCGTATTCGAAAGGAATGCCGCTCTGCTGAGCGTAACCGAGCGCTGCCGGCGTACCGCCGTCCGGAACCGGCACGACGACATCGGCATCGACCGGGGCTTCCTTGGCGAGATTGATGCCCATGTTCTTGCGGGCGACATAGATGCTGCGGCCGCCGACGACGGAGTCAGGGCGAGCGAAGTAAACAAATTCGAAGAGGCAGAGACGCTCCGGCTTCGGCGCTTCGGGCTTGCGGGCGTCGATGGTGATCGAGCCGTCCGGCTGGATTTCGCAGATGACGACTTCGCCGTTCTCGACGTCGCGGATGTATTTGGCGCCGATGATGTCGAGCGCACAGGTCTCCGAACAGAAGATCGGCTTGCCGTCGAGCTCGCCCATGACGAGCGGACGGATGCCGATCGGGTCGCGCGCGGCGATCAGCTTCGTGCGGGTCATGGCCAGCATCGAATAACCGCCTTCCATCTGGCGGATCGCATCGATGAAGCGGTCGGAGGAGGAGACCTGTTTGGAGCGGGCGATCAGGTGGAGGACGACTTCGGTATCCGAGGTCGACTGACAGATGGCGCCGTCGGCAATCAGTTGACGGCGAAGCGTCAGGCCGTTGGTGAAGTTGCCGTTATGGGCGACAGCGATGCCACCGACTTCCAGTTCGGCAAAGAGCGGCTGGACGTTGCGGAGCGCCACTTCGCCCGTCGTCGAATAGCGCGTGTGGCCGATGGAGATGAAGCCTGGCAGCTTCGCGAGCGTTGCAGGATCGGTGTAGTGGTCGCCGACGAGCCCCATGCGCTTTTCGGTATGGAACTGGCGGCCGTCGAAGGTGACGATACCGGCCGCTTCCTGTCCACGGTGCTGGAGGGCGTGAAGCCCGAGAGCCGTCAGCGTTGCTGCATCGGGATGGCCGAGAATGCCGAAGACGCCGCATTCCTCGTGGAGTGTATCTCCATCGAGTTCATCGTTGAGCGTGGAGGAATGGGACTGGTTCATTGATGCGGGCCTTTGCTCTCACAAGAATGGATCGGCTTTCCATAGCATGATGCCGGATTCAGGCATTTTAAACGGCGGGGGCCCGGCAGAGCAAATGCCCGGCCGGACCCTTATGTCACGTCCCGCTCAAATGGCAATTGCCACGCGGCAGGTCAAGCTGTTGAACACTGTGTCAATTCGACTGCGGCTGCGCGCCGCCCGACGGGGCTGCGCCACCTGCAGGCGCTGTATCATCCGCCGGGGCCTGTTCGCCGGCCGGTGCATTGCTACCTTGCGTGCCTTCGGCCGGCGGCTGAACCTTCTCGAGCACGCTGGCTTTCACCATCTGTGCGAATTCCTCAGGCAGGACCGATTGCAGCTTTACGACCATCGAGTCAAGGAACGGCTTGGACTTGGCGTTGTTCACCCAAGAGGGCCGGTGATCGGCATCGACGAGCCAGTTCCAGAAGGCCACTGCCACGACGAGAAGCAGTATGCCGCGTGCCGCGCCGAAGAGGAAGCCCAAAGTGCGGTCAAGCGCGCCGATCCGGCTGTCGATGATGAAATCGGCAATCTTCATGGTGATGAACGAGATGACGATCAGCGCAATCAGGAACACGACGGCGGCGGAGCCGACGATCGCGATGCGGTCATCATCGGTGTACCTCTTCGCGTAAGGCACGAGGTACGGATAGAGGTAGTAGGCAGCGGCGGCCGAGCCGCCCCAGCTTGCGATCGACAGCACCTCGCGTGAAAAGCCGCGGACCATCGCCAGAACGGCGGAGAATAGGACGACGCCGATGACAATACCGTCGAAAATCGTGATGGGCATATAAATTCAACTCCAGGACCGCCGCGTCGGTGATGCGGTTCGGTCGGGCCTCATTCGTGTGCATCCTATATCATCACCGTTTATGGCAATGAAAGGATCAAACCTCGTCTTCCACACGTCGTAGCGCACCTTTGGATCCGGCAATGCGCACGACCAGATCCGGCAGGCTGTCGATCTCGCTCCAGCGTCCGCCCGAACCCTTCGGCAAATCGACGGATGCTGACGGAAGCAGCGCTGCAGAAAATCCCAGCTTCTCGGCTTCTTTGAGGCGCTGAGGGGTATGCGCAACCGGACGGACGGCCCCCGACAGGCTGACTTCGCCGAAATAGACGCAATCGGCCGGCAGAGCAATACCGGCAAGCGAGGAAACCAATGCGGATGCGACGGCGAGATCAGCGGCCGGCTCGCTGATACGATAGCCGCCGGCGACATTCAAATAGACGTCATGCTGGCCGAGCCGAACGCCGCAATGGGCCTCGAGCACCGCAAGGATCATCGAAAGTCTGGCGGAATCCCAGCCGACCACGGCGCGGCGCGGCGTTCCGAGCGATGTCGGCGCCACCAGCGCCTGCACTTCGACGAGGATTGGGCGCGTTCCTTCCATGCCGGCGAAGACCGCCGCTCCCGGCGACTTTTCATTGCGCTCGCCGAGGAAAAGTTCAGATGGATTGCCGACCTCACGCAGGCCGCCGTCGGACATTTCGAAGACGCCGATCTCGTCGGTCGGCCCGAAGCGGTTCTTGACCGTGCGCAGGATGCGGTAGTGATGGCCGCGGTCACCTTCGAAGTAGAGCACGGCGTCGACCATGTGTTCCACCACCCGCGGACCGGCGATCTGGCCGTCCTTGGTGACGTGGCCGACGAGAACCATGGCCGCTCCCGTCTGCTTGGCGAAGCGGATCATCGACTGCACGCCGGTGCGCACCTGCGTGACCGTTCCGGGCGCCGATTCGGCCAGTTCGCTCCAGAGAGTCTGGATGGAGTCGATGATGACGAGGTCCGGCCGCTTGCCGTCGGCGAGCGTCGCGAGGATATCCTCGACATTGGTCTCCGCGGCAAGCATGACGTCGGTATCGGCCGCGCGCAGGCGCTGGGCGCGCAGCCGCACCTGCGCCACGGCCTCTTCTCCCGAGACGTAGATGATCTTGTGGCCGCGGCGCGAAAGCGCTGCCGCCGCCTGCATCAGCAGCGTCGACTTGCCAATGCCGGGATCGCCGCCGACGAGCACCGCCGAGCCGCGCACGAAACCGCCGCCGAGCGCCCGGTCGAGTTCCGAGATGCCGGTATGGATGCGCGGCGCTTCTTCGATCTCGCCGGAAAGCGCCGTCAGCGTCACCGGGCGGCCCTTCTTCGGCGTCCTTGCCGGTCCGCCGCCAATCCCGCCCATCGGATCTTCTTCGACGATGGTGTTCCACTCGCCGCAGTTTTCGCATTTGCCCGCCCAGCGGTTGTGGATCGTGCCGCAGCTCTGGCAGATGAATTGTGTCCTGGCCTTGGCCATCAATGATGCTTTCGTCCATGAGCGCCGGCGCGCCCGAATCAGATTTGCCCTAGATAATGGCCTGCGGGAGCGATCAAAACTAATGATTTTCCCATCAGGCGCCCAAGTGGCAGCCTGGCGGGGTCATCCGACGGATCGCCCATGCTCGATTATTCGCTCGCCCACTGGATCGCCTTCTTCACCGCCGCCGTGCTTCTGAACCTGTCGCCGGGTCCGGATATGGCTTTTATCCTCGGCCATACGATCAAGAGCGGCACGCGTGCCGGCTTTTCGGCTGTCTTCGGCATCTGGACCGGCGCATGCCTGCACGCGCTTCTCGCAGCCTTCGGCCTTTCGGCGGTCCTTGCCGCCTCTGCCGTTGCCTTCTCGGCAGCGAAGTGGATTGGTGCGATCTATCTCGTCTGGCTCGGCATCCAGGCCCTGCGGTCGAGCGGCGAGGGCGGCTTCGTCAAGGCGACAGGCGAAAGGCTGGGCTCAGGACGGATCTACCGGCAGGGTTTGCTCGTTTCGCTGCTTAACCCGAAGGTTGCGATCTTCTTTCTCGCCTTCCTGCCGCAGTTCGTCGTCGAAGGCGCTGGGCCTGCCTGGCTACAGCTTTCCGTGCACGGTGGGCTGATTATCGTCGTGGCCGCCTTCATAGAGCCGCCGCTGATCCTAGCCGGAGGGCGGCTTGCCGATCTGATCAAACGCAACAGGAGGGTCGGCCTCTGGCTCGATCGCGGGCTTGGCGCGCTGTTCGTTGCCCTCGGCGTGCGGCTGGCCCTGACAAGCCGCTGAGCCGGACCTCATTCTTCGCTGGCGTATTTTCGCTCATACCGCAACCCGACGCTTGCCAGCATCTCGTAGCTGATCGTGCCTGCCGCCCGTGCCGCATCGTCAACGGGGATGTTCTTGCCGAAGAGCTCGATGTAATCGCCGGCACGGATGAGGTTTTCCGGTAGGTCGGTCACATCGAAGATGGAAAGGTCCATGGTGATGCGCCCGGCGACCGGCACGGTGTAGCCCTCAAAGAAGCCTTGGCCGCCCTGCGGCACGACTTGGCGAAGCGGGACGCCGCCGCTCGACTGGCTGCGCATGTAGCCGTCGGCATAACCGGCGGAAACGATGGCGAGGCGGCTATCGCGGTCAAGCTTCAGCGCCCGGCCATAACTCACGGATTCGCCAGCGCGCACGGTGCGGACCTGGATCACGCGGGCCTCCGCGGTCGCAACCGGCCGCATGGGGTTCGCCATGCCGCTCACCGCTTCGCCGCCGTAGATGGCAATGCCGGGGCGCGTCAGGTCGAAATGATAATCCTCGCCAAGAAAGATGCCGCCGGATGCTGCGAGGCTTGATTCGATACCTTCATATGCGGCGCTAACCTTGCGGAATGATTCGAGCTGCTGCTTGTTCATCTGCGATGAAGGATCGTCGCCGCAGGCGAGATGGCTCATGACCAGAACCGGGGCGAAGCTGGCCGGGCGGGAGACGTCATCAGCCAGCGCAAGCGCTTCGTCGATATGAAGGCCGAGCCGGTTGAAGCCGGTGTCGACATGCAGCGCGCAAGGGTAATCGCCATACTCCGAAAGCACCGCCATCCAAAAGGCGAGCTGCTCCTCGGAGGAGATGACCGGCACGAGGTCGTTTTCAAAGAAACGTCGTTCAGTGCCTAGCCAGATGCCGGCGAGCACGAAGATGCGCGCATCAGGCGCGTAGAGGCGCAGCGTCACGCCTTCATCGACCGTTGCGACGAAGAAGTCGCGGGCACCCGCGATGTAGAGCGCTTCCCCAGCGTCCTCGATGCCCATGCCATAGGCGTCGGCCTTCACGACCGCGGATGCGCGCGCCCTTTTGGAGCGCCGTGCCATGTCCCGCCAGTTTTCCGTCAGCGCAGTCAGGTCGACAGTCAGTCGCACGCCGGCGGAAGCAAACCTGTCTTCTTCGGAGGCGGCGGAAATTTCAGTCATGAATCCACATAAAAAAATGGCCGGAGATGAGTCTCCGGCCAGTTTAAAGGTCAATTTGGTCAATAGGAAGTCCGCCCCGCACTGCAGCAAGAAATCGGAACTACTCAGTGTTCCTCGTACTGAATGAAGGACGGGTCGGCGAGGTCGGCAAAGCGCGTGAATTCCGCCTGGAAGGCAAGCTTTACTGTGCCGGTCGGTCCGTGACGCTGCTTGGCGATGATGACGTCCGCCGTGCCCTTCACCTTGTCGAACAGCGCTTCCCATTCCGCATATTTCGGATCGGCCGGATCGCGGGGTTCCATGTTCTTGACGTAATATTCCTCGCGGAAAACGAAGAGCACGACGTCGGCATCCTGCTCGATCGAGCCCGATTCACGCAGGTCGGAGAGCTGCGGGCGCTTGTCGTCGCGGCTTTCGACCTGACGCGAAAGCTGTGAGAGCGCGATGATCGGAACGTTCAGTTCCTTGCCGAGGGCTTTCAGGCCGGTGGTGATCTGGGTGATTTCCTGGACGCGGTTCTCGTTCGACTTACCCGAGCCGGTCATCAGCTGCACGTAGTCGACGACCAGCACGTCGAGGCCGCGCTGGCGCTTGAGCCGCCGTGCGCGGGCGGCAAGCTGGGCGATGGAGATGCCGCCGGTCTGGTCGATGTAGAGCGGCACCTTCTGCATCATCATCGAGCAGGCGACGAGTTTTTCGAAGTCCGCGTCGTTAATGTCGCCGCGGCGGATTTTCGAGGAGGAGACTTCCGTCTGCTCGGAGATGATGCGGGTGGCGAGCTGTTCCGACGACATTTCGAGCGAGTAGAAGCCGACGACGCCACCGTTCTTCGCCTTCATGCTGCCGTCGGATTGGACTTCGCCCTCATAGGCGGCGGCGATATTGTAGGCGATATTGGTTGCAAGCGAGGTCTTGCCCATGCCCGGACGTCCGGCAAGGATTATCAAGTCGGAGCGCTGCAGTCCGCCCATCTTCGAATCGAGCGAATGGATGCCGGTCGAAATGCCCGAGAGGCCGCCGTCGCGCTCCTTGGCGACTGCCGCCATGTCGATCGCCAGCGCCACGGCGTCGTTGAAGGCCTGGAAGCCGCCGTCGTAGCGGCCGTTTTCGGCAAGCTCGAAGAGGCGGCGTTCGGTATCTTCGATCTGCGTCTGCGGCGGCATGTCGAGCGGCGCGTCGTAGGCGATGTTGACCATGTCCTCGCCGATGGTGATCAGCGCCCGGCGCAGCGCCAGATCGTAGATCGCGCGCCCGTAGTCCTCGGCGTTGATGATTGTCACGGCTTCGCGGGCAAGGCGCGCGAGATATTCGGAGACCGTCATGTCGCCGACTTTCTCGTCGGCCTTCAGGAAGGTCTTGATCGTCACTGGATTGGCGATCTTGCCCATACGGATGATGTCGCCCGCGACCTCGAAAATCTTGCGGTGGAGCGGTTCATAGAGATGGATCGGCTTCAGGAAGTCGGACACCCGGTAATAGGCGTCGTTGTTCATTAGGATGGCACCCAGAAGCGCCTGCTCGGCTTCGATGTTGTTGGGTGCTTCGCGGTAGTGCTGCTCTGCTGGAGCAACGGCGGCAATCTTTCGCGCGGCGTCGTTCATCTTGATCCGTTCTGTCTTTTCCGTTCCCGGATTTGAAGGCTCGCCAAGGCAAATGCAAGTGCAGCTCAGCAACAGCCTTGGGCCTGTCGTGAAATCTGTAACGCTTTGCACATTGTTCGACTTCTCCACAGCGCTGATGGCCGCCACGGAGAAAATATTGCCGATGTCACCTTGAGGACACGGCATGAAGACCGCGACTCATTCCAACCGATAAAATTTTAGCCTGAATGCCTTGAGCGTGGCACTTGAAAAGACGTCTGAACTCAATTAGACAGAGGAAATATAATTAGTGCGCTAACTAAATAATGGGGAATCTATGGGGAATATGCTTCTCAGGCGGCAACTCATTGAGGACATCGCTGCGTTTACCCGAAAATTGAGAGCGACGTTCGATTCCCTGGTGCGTGAGAGAAACATGACACTGCCGCGCGCGCGAGTCTTTTTTACGCTCAACAAGAAGGACGGCATCAATCAGCGAGAACTGGCCGAACGGCTGGAACTCGAAACGCCGACGCTGGTCCGGATCCTGGACGCAATGGAGGCGCAAGGCTTCCTGGAACGCCGTGTCGCTGGTTCCGATCGCCGCGCCAAGGAGATCTACATGACGGATGCGGGAAGGGTCGTCGCCGGCGAGGTCGAGGATCTTGCCGCAGACGTGCGCGCCCGGGTCGTCGCCGGCATTTCCGAAAGTGACTTGAGGACGACGCTGAGCGTCATCCGCGCCATGCAGGCAAACCTGCTGGCAGTTCGGGGGCAATGAGAACCGCGGCCAACTGACAAACGCAAGAAGCCCGGCCTGGAGCCGGGCTTCTGCTTTGTGAAGTAAGCGTGCGAAGCTTATGCTTCGTCTTCGGCGTTGCCGTCGGCATCCGGATCGAAGAAGTCTTCCGCACGAAGGGCGTCTTCATCAACGCCGTAGATCGCGTCGACGGAGGTGAGCGTCTCGCCCTTTGCCTGGCGCTCGGCTTCGTCGGCGGAGCGGGCAACGTTGAGATTGACGTGGATTTCGACTTCGGCGTGAAGCTGCAGTTCGACCTTGTGGATACCGATCGCCTTGATCGGCGTGTTCAGGTGAACCTGGTTGCGGCCGATGTTGAAGCCTTCGGCGGCCAGTATTTCAACGACGTCGCGGGCAGCAACCGAGCCGTAGAGCTGGCCGGTTTCGCCGGCAGAGCGAACGACGATGAAGGACTTGCCGTTAAGGACGTCGGCGACCTTCTGGGCTTCCGACTTGCGCTCGAGGTTGCGGGCTTCGAGCGTTGCGCGTTCGGATTCGAAACGGGCCTTGTTGGCGGCGTTGGCGCGCAGTGCCTTGCCGAGCGGCAGGAGGTAGTTGCGTGCAAAGCCGTCACGAACCTTGACGGTTTCGCCCATCTGGCCGAGCTTGGAGATGCGTTCGAGAAGAATGACTTCCATCTTCGTTTTCCTTTCGTGTCTCTAGGTTTTCTTATCTGTGGATTGAGGGGCATCGGCATTCTTGTTCGGGGTCAGGGCAATCGCCTTGCGCGTATCGGACAGACCGACGACAAGAATGAAAAAAGCTGGCAGCATCAGAACGAGCGATGCCAGGTAGCAGAGGACGAGCGCCGGCAGGCGCCAGTCCTTGCCGCGCGTGCGGAAATGCAGCGCGGCGAAGCCGGAAAGCAGGAAGCCGGCGCCAAAGGTGCCGACGACAGTTGCTCCGATCATCGCCGGAACGCCGCCGAAGAAGGTGGCGGCAAGACCAGCGAGGAAGACGAAGATCGCGTTGCGGTTCATGCGCAGCGCGGACGGAATGTCCTCGCGCGGGCGGAGCGCGCGGCCGGACGCATTCACGATGCGTGCCGCGATATAGTAGGCCGCAAACAGCATCAGCACCCACATCGCGCCCTGAATGGCGGGCAGCATCAGGAGCAGCAGCGACTTGGTCTGCGCAGTGGCCGTGTCATTGAATGTGAAATCCGGCTGTTGTTGCGCAAAGGAACCGAAAAGTGCATCGACCATCTGGCCGATAAGTTCCGGGCCATAGCCGATCATGTAGCCGGTCACGATGACGGCGAGCGTCACCAGGCCGCAGAGATGCAGCAGGATGTCGGAGAGCGGATACCAGGCCGTCAGGTGTTCCGGGCCGCCGAGCTCGGCGGCGGGGCGGGCAAGGTTTGCCAGGTGGCTGATCCAGCCGGCGGGAATCAGCGTCACCAGCGTCATCATCAGCGCGAAAGCCGGAGAGGCGGCGACAGCGCCGAAGGCGGCAGCGGTGACGACGGCAGAGATTGCCGCGGCATTGCCCCAGCCAAGACCCACGAGAAGGATGGGCAGGGCGGAAGCGGCGTAGAGCAGGGCGCTGAACGACAACTGGACGCTCGCGCCGAGCGCCAGGAGCGCGGCGGTCAATCCGGCGAGCGCGCCGGTCAGCAGCCTCTTGAAGTTCATTTTGGTCACGTCGCTGTCCTGCTTCATCAAGCAGTTAGAGGATGTCTCCTGAATCAAATTCAGAAAAACCCGCCTCAACATGGGTTTTCAGGGTTCCGATCCGCGCCCACCGCGGAAGGGATGCGACCCTCTGGTTTGGGACCAGAGGGCCGCGATAGCAAATTAGGCCACGACGTACGGCAGCAGGCCGAGGAAGCGGGCGCGCTTGATCGCCTGGGCGAGTTCGCGCTGCTTCTTCTGCGAAACAGCCGTGATGCGGGACGGAACGATCTTGCCGCGCTCGGAAATGTAACGCTGCAGAAGACGGACGTCCTTGTAGTCGATCCGCGGAGCATTCGCACCCGAGAACGGGCAGGTCTTGCGGCGGCGATGGAACGGGCGGCGGACCGGAGCGGAGGAAGCTTCAGACATATCTCAAATCTCCTTATACGCGGTCTTCGCGCGGACGGCGCGGACGGTCTTCACGGTCGCCGAAGCCACCTTCGCGCGGCGGGCGCGGGCCACGGTCGAAACCGCCTTCGCGCGGGCCACGGGCGCCGTCACGCGGGCCACGGTCGTCGCGGTCGCGCTTCTGCATCATGGCAGACGGGCCTTCTTCGTGCTTTTCGACAGCGAGCGTCATGTAACGCAGAACATCTTCGCTGATGCGCATCTGGCGTTCCATTTCTTGGACGGCAGCTGGCGGTGCATCGATGTCCATCAGGGCGTAGTGAGCCTTGCGGTTCTTCTTGATGCGGTAGGTGAGGGACTTAAGACCCCAGTTTTCGATGCGCCCGACTTTGCCGCCGTTAGCTTCGATCACGCCCTTGTACTGTTCTACGAGGGCATCGACCTGCTGAGCGGAAATATCCTGCCGGGCAAGGAATACATGTTCATAAAGAGCCATGACAGCTTTGCCTTTCTTGCGTTGGTTCAACCCGATATTCGGCGGCTAAGCCTCAACGACTGCTCCTGATTGGGCTGAACCCAGGCAAGAAAAGCGTTTCCGAGACGGTCGAGAGCGGAGACACGGGAGGCTGGAACGCTTCCGTTCCGAACGATTTCCAAAGAAACCGGCCCTCCGTTCAGCCACCAGCCAGAAGACCGGGTTTGCGAACAGGGGCGCTTATACGGATTTTTCGGCGAAAGGCAAGCGTTCGGATACAATTAAGCAGGGCCATCTTGCCGTTTACAGTCATCTTGAGGGCAAATTCTGCATATGCCAGAAAGGAGTTATCCGCGGCCGAACCTCGGCTTTTCGCTCGCCGCGCCAAGCCCATAATCTTGTCCACAGGCTTGCGCACCGTGAAAACCGTTCTATCGCCGATATAGTCGTGAGCGCTCTCGAATTCGATGAGATCCGACAGGCGAGCCGGGAACCCGGCCCGGCTTTCTATAAGCGCTTGGCCGAAAGGCATGCGACAGACACCGACCTGAAAGCGGTCATCAAGGAAGGGCGCAGTCCTCACAAGGGTATAGACCTTTAATTCTCCGCAGCGCTGGAAACAGATGTTCCGGGCTTGGTTTATCCGAAGTCCGTAGCGCTCGTCACAGCGGCATCGGATACTGCCGGTGGACCTTTTCGATCTCGGAGAGGACGTCGCTCGAGAGTTTCACCTCGACGGCGCTCAGATCGACCTTCAGCTGCTCCATCGTCGTTGCGCCGATGATGACGGAGGTCATGAAGCGGCGGGTGAGGCAGAAGGCAAGCGCCATGGCTGCCGGATCAAGCCCGTGCCTCGCTGCAATCTCGACACAGGCCCTGGTGGGCGCTTCCTGCAGCGGCTGCAACCGGCCGCCGAGATCGCCGTTGATCGTAGCGCGCGATCCTTCTGGCCTGACGCCATCGAGATATTTTCCGGTGAGCAGGCCAGCCGCAAGCGGTGAATAGGCGAGCAGGCCGACATCCTCGTGATGCGACAGTTCCGCCATGTCCAGGTCGAAGTGGCGGTAGAGCAGGCTGTATTCGTTCTGGATGCTGGCGACACGTGGAAGGCCCTTGTGCTCGGAGAGCGTCAGGTATTTCTGCGTGCCCCATGCAGTTTCATTGGACAGGCCGACGGCGCGCACCTTGCCTTCCTTCACGAGCATATCCATCGTCTCGAGGATATCGGTGATGTTGGCGACCGCCTTTGCCCGATCCTGCTTGAAGGGGTCGTAATGCCAGTTCTGCCGGAAGTGGAAATGCCCACGGCTCGGCCAATGGATTTGGTAGAGATCGATGTAATCGGTCTGTAGCCGCTTGAGGCTCGCTTCGACGGCAAGCTTGATATTCTTGGCGTCGGCACCTTCGCCGCCCCGGATATAGGAGCGTCCAGGCCCCGCGACCTTTGTCGCCAGCACGATGTCGTTGCGCTTGCCGGTCGTTGCGAACCAGCTGCCGATATAATCCTCGGTGCGCCCCTGTGTTTCCGCTGAAAGGGGAGTTGTCGGGTAAAGCTCGGCGGTATCGAAGAAGTTGACGCCTTTCTCGACGGCGTAATCCATCTGCTCGTGCGCTTCGGTTTCGGTGTTCTGCGTGCCCCACGTCATGGTGCCGAGGCAGATTTGCGAAACGGAAATATCGGTGCGGCCTAATCTATTAAACTTCATTGGAACCTTGAAAACGGATGAGCGGAGGTAGCCGGGGAGGGCGGCGCAAATTTAGGCACGAATTGCGCAAGCGCAAGGAAAAAATCGCGGCTTTTCGCGCCTGCAACGGCTCTGGAGACCCTGGCAGCGCTATTGACTCTGCCCGCAAGAACGTCAATTGGAGGCGAAATAGTCCAAATTGACATAATAAGGGACATTAGATGACCGTCGCTTTCACATTTCCCGGCCAGGGAAGCCAGGCCGTGGGCATGGGCAAGGAACTCGCGGAAAATTTTTCCGAGGCCCGTTCCGTCTTCGAAGAGGTTGACGATGCGCTCGGCGAAAAGCTTTCAACAATCATGTTCGAAGGGCCGGACGATACGCTGACGCTGACGGCCAATGCCCAGCCGGCGCTGATGGCGGTATCGCTTGCGGTGGTCCGTGTCCTTCAGGCGAAGGGTCTCGACCCCAAGTCGAAGGTGTCCTATGTTGCCGGTCATTCGCTCGGCGAATATTCCGCACTCTGTGCCGCCGGCACCTTCTCACTCGCCGAAACCGCGCGTCTACTGCGTATTCGTGGCAACGCCATGCAGGCTGCCGTTCCTGTCGGCGTTGGTGCCATGGCGGCGATCATCGGGCTCGAACATGCCGATGTCGTGGCCGTTTGCGAAGCTGCTTCGGTCGCTGGTGCCTGCCAGATCGCCAACGATAACGGCGGCGGCCAGATCGTCATCTCCGGCGAAAAGGCCGCGGTCGAAAAGGGCGCGGCACTGGCAACCGAGAAGGGCGCCAAGCGTGCGATCCTTCTACCGGTTTCCGCTCCCTTCCACTCCTCACTGATGGCGCCGGCTGCCGAGGCGATGCGCGAAGCGCTCGCGGGCGTCTCAAAGGCCAACCCGGTCGTGCCACTGATCGCCAACGTTCGCGCCGCGCCAGTGACAGACGCCGATGAGATTGCCAGGCTCCTCGTCGAGCAGGTCACCGGCCAGGTCCGCTGGCGCGAAACGGTGGAATGGTTTGCCGCAAACAATGTCACGACGCTTTATGAACTCGGCTCCGGCAAGGTGCTGACCGGCCTTGCGCGCCGCATCGACAAGACGGTGAACGGCATTGCCGTCAATACGCCCGCCGATATCGACGCGGCCGTCGCCGCCCTCATGGCCTGATTGGTTTCACCAGATATAAGGAACGCATCCATGCTCGATCTTTCCGGCCGCAAGGCGCTCGTAACCGGTGCATCCGGCGGCATCGGCGAGGAAATCGCCCGCATTCTCCACAAACAGGGCGCCGTCGTCGGCCTTCACGGCACGCGCGTCGAAAAGCTCGAAGCGCTGGCAAACGAGCTTGGCGACCGCGTCAAGATATTCCCGGCGAACCTCTCCGACCGTGACGAGGTCAAGGCACTCGGCGTCAAGGCCGAAGCCGAGCTCGAGGGCGTCGATATTCTGGTGAACAACGCAGGCATCACCAAGGACGGCCTCTTCGTCCGGATGAGCGACGAGGACTGGGATAACGTCATCGAGGTCAACCTGACAGCGATGTTCCGCCTGACGCGCGAGCTGACGCATCCGATGATGCGCCGTCGCTACGGCCGCATCATCAACATCACCTCGGTGGTCGGTGTCACCGGCAACCCGGGTCAGGCGAACTACTGCGCCTCCAAGGCCGGCATGATCGGCTTCACCAAGTCGCTCGCCCAGGAGATCGCGACCCGCAACGTGACCGTCAATTGCGTCGCGCCGGGCTTCATCGAATCCGCCATGACCGGCAAGCTGAACGACAAGCAGAAGGAAGCGATCATGGGCGCAATCCCGATGAAGCGCATGGGCACGGGTGGCGAAGTGGCGTCCGCCGTTGCCTATCTCGCCTCCTCCGAAGCCGCCTATATGACGGGTCAGACGCTGCACGTAAATGGCGGCATGGCCATGATCTGAAACAGAAACTGGCCCTGTTTGCGTTTTTCGGCGGAATAGCGTGTTGAGCAATGGAACAGGGTTGATTTTCAGGCTTTGCGGCAGACATAAACCGTGTTAAGCGGGCCATGACTGTCACAGTCGTTCCGGGAAACAAGGCGGACCAGCGGGCGTTTTGCCAGCGGGGAACATCTTAGAGAGCCGGGCTAACGAGTTTGCTGAAAGTGCCGAGAGGGCGCCGAAGGCTGAACCAGGGTAGGGATGTCGGAAGGCATTCTCATCAGGATATAAGGTCGAGGAAACCGACATGAGCGATATCGCAGAACGCGTAAAGAAAATTGTTATTGATCATCTTGGCGTCGATGCCGAGAAGGTTGTCGAGAGCGCCAGCTTTATCGACGATCTGGGCGCTGACTCGCTCGACACGGTCGAATTGGTCATGGCCTTCGAAGAAGAATTCGGCGTAGAAATTCCGGACGACGCAGCAGACTCGATCCTCACGGTCGGCGACGCAGTAAAGTTCATTGAAAAGGCCCAGGCTTAATCCTGTGTGATTTTCAAAGGGCGGGCCATGAGTCCGCCCTTTTTGTTTGTGCATTGCTTTAGCGAAAGAACAGGCGGGGAAGCTGTCGATGAGACGGGTCGTCATCACCGGTACCGGTATGGTATCACCCTTGGGATGCGGAACTGAAGTGACGTGGTCGCGGTTGCTCGCCGGCCGCAGCGGCGCCCGCCTTGTCACCGAATTCGAGGTGGATGATCTCCCTGCCAAGATTGCCTGCCGCATTCCGGTTGGTGATGGCACAGAGGGCACATTCAACCAGGATGACTGGATGGAGCCGAAGGAACAGCGCAAGGTCGATCCCTTCATCATCTACGGCATGGCCGCTGCCGACATGGCGCTGAATGACGCCGGCTGGCATCCTGAGAACGACGAGGACCAGATCGCGACCGGCGTGCTGATCGGCTCCGGCATCGGCGGCATCGAGGGTATCGTCGAGGCGGGCTATACGCTCCGCGATAAGGGCCCGCGCCGCATCTCGCCCTTCTTCATTCCCGGCCGCCTGATCAACCTCGTATCCGGCCAGGTCTCGATCCGCCACAAGCTTAGGGGGCCGAACCACTCGGTCGTCACCGCCTGCTCGACTGGCGCGCACGCCATCGGCGATGCTGCCCGTATGATCGCGCTCGGCGATGCCGATGTCATGGTCGCGGGCGGTACGGAATCGCCGGTCAGCCGCATCTCGCTTGCGGGCTTTGCTGCCTGCAAGGCGCTTTCCACGCAGCACAACGACGATCCTGAGAAAGCATCGCGTCCCTACGATCGCGACCGCGACGGCTTCGTCATGGGCGAAGGCGCCGGTATCATCGTTCTCGAAGAGCTGGAACACGCCAAGGCGCGTGGCGCGAAGATCTACGCCGAAATCGTCGGCTACGGCCTCTCGGGCGACGCCTACCACATCACCGCGCCGGCGGAAGACGGTGACGGCGCGCAGCGCTGCATGGCCATGGCGCTGAAGCGCGCCGGTCTGACGGCTGCAGATGTCGATTATATCAACGCGCATGGCACGTCGACCATGGCCGATACGATCGAGCTTGGCGCCGTCGAGCGTCTGGTCGGCAATGCGGCATCGAAGATTTCGATGTCTTCGACCAAGTCGGCGACCGGCCATCTGCTGGGCGCAGCCGGTGCCATCGAGGCGATTTTCGCGACGCTTGCGATCCGCGACAATGTCGCTCCGCCGACGCTCAATCTCGATAATCCCGAGCGCGAAACGGCGATCGATCTTGTCCCGCACAAGGCTCGTCAGCGAGAAATCAATGTTGCACTCTCGAATTCCTTCGGATTCGGCGGTACGAATGCATCGCTGGTGCTGCGCCGCTATACTGCCTGAAGGCGGTTTTTGACAGGACGGGAGGACGGGCCAGTACCTTTCGGGAGGGTGGCCTACCTGTTTTTTGCCGTATTGCTTCTTAAAACAGCGGACAGGGCCAAGTTTAGAGGATTGCCGGTGAGCGATACGAATCAGAGCAACGACGCGGCGGGCCACAACGGCCATCCGGCGCAGAACGGGCCGATCATTCCGAAGTCGCCCAATGAAGCGCTGCGCCCGGAACGCGTTCCGGAGCCGCCGAAGCGCTCGAAGAAGGCGCGCAGCCAGGTCGTCATCTTCCTGAACTTCCTGATGACGATGGTCGTGCTTGCCTGCGCCGCCGGCATCTTCGCCTTCTACTACGCGATCTCCAGTTACCAGGACCCCGGTCCGCTGGAGACGAACACCAATTTCATCGTGCGCAGCGGCGCGGGCCTTTCGGAAATCGCCACCAATCTCGAGCGCAACAACATCGTCTCCGACGCCCGCATCTTCCGCTATCTCACGGCGACGTACCTGAACGAGGGCGAGAGCCTGAAGGCCGGCGAATACGAGATCAAGGCGAAGGCTTCCATGAACGACATCATGGAACTGCTGAAGTCCGGTAAATCGATCCTCTATTCGATCTCCTTCCCGGAGGGCCTGACGGTGCGCCAGATGTTCAACCGCATGAGCGGGGATACCGTCCTCGAAGGCGAGCTGCCGACGGCGCTGCCGCCCGAAGGCAGCCTGCGTCCCGATACCTACAAGTTCTCCCGCGGCACGAAACGCTCCGAGATCATCGACCAGATGGCTGCAGAGCAGAAAAAGCTCGTCGACCAGATCTGGGAGAAACGCGATCCTTCGGTCTCGCTGAAATCCAAGGAAGAGTTCGTGGTACTTGCTTCGATCGTCGAGAAGGAGACTGGCATTCCCGACGAGCGCGCGCATGTCGCATCCGTTTTCCTCAACCGGCTCGCCAAAGGCATGCGGCTTCAGTCCGATCCGACGATCATCTACGGCCTCTTCGGTGGTGACGGCAAGCCTGCCGACCGGCCGATCTACCTGTCGGACCTGAAGAAGGAAACGCCTTACAACACTTACGTGATCAAGGGCCTGCCGCCGACGCCAATCGCAAATCCCGGCCGTGATGCCCTGGAAGCGGCGGCCAATCCCTGGAAGACGGCGGACCTCTATTTCGTTGCCGACGGCACCGGCGGCCACGTTTTTGCGGCGACGCTCGAAGAGCACAATGCCAACGTCAAGCGCTGGCGCAAGCTCGAAGCTGACAAGGGCGCCGATCCGAATATCGTGGTTGACGGCCAGCCGGAGGCCCAGGCCGAGCCGGCGGCTCAGCAGAAGAAAAAGAAGACGAACTGATTTCGGAGGCTCGGATGGCTTTGCAGTCCATGACCGGTTTTGCGCGGCGCGAGGGAACGAGCGGCCGCTGGCGCTGGGCTTGGGAACTGCGGTCGGTCAACGGCAAGGGGCTCGACCTACGCCTTCGCCTGCCGCCGGGCCTCGAGCGCATGGAAACAGACGTTCGCCGCATTACGGGTGAACAGTTCAGCCGCGGCAACATGCAGGCCAACCTTTCGGTTTCGGCAGCCGAAAACCGCTTCGAAACGGTTCTCAATCAGGACGCTCTGGCCAATGTGCTTGCAATGCGTGACCAGCTTGCAGGCGTCATCGATCCGGCGCCTCTGACCCTCGAAACGCTGCTTTCGATCCGCGGACTCGTCGAATTTCGCGAGACGGAGGACAGCGAAGAAGAAATCGCCGCCCGCGATGCGGACGTCACCAGGGGCCTGCTGGCTGCACTTGATGACCTCAAGCTCATGCGGGAACAGGAGGGGGCTGCACTGTCTCGCGTGCTGCTCAATCATGTTTCGACGATCGAGGACTTGACGCACGCGATCGAACGCGACCCGTCGCGCACGCCGCAGGAGATTTGCGCGCGCATCAAGGCGCAGGTTGCCTTGCTGATGGACGGAGCGGGCGCGCTCGACCGCGACAGGCTGCATGCGGAGGCCGCTCTGCTTGCGACGAAGGCCGATTTGCGCGAAGAAATCGACCGGCTGAAGGCGCATGTCGCGGCCGCACGGGATCTGTTGGGCCGCGGCGGCCCGGTCGGCCGCAAGCTCGATTTCCTTGCACAGGAATTTAACCGCGAATCGAATACCATCTGTTCGAAGTCGAATGCCTCGGCGGTCACTGCCGCCGGCATCGAACTGAAAGTCGTCATCGACCAGTTCCGCGAACAGGTCCAGAATCTGGAGTAGGACATGAAACCGGCGAAAGCCTCGCCCGTTCCGATCGCTCGCCGCGGTCTGATGCTCGTCATCTCGTCGCCCTCGGGCGCGGGAAAGTCGACGATTGCGCGGACGCTGCTTGCGCAGGATAGCCAGATCGGCCTCTCAGTCAGCGTGACGACCCGCCAGCGGCGCCCGAGTGAGGTCGAGGGCATTCACTACCACTTCAAGAGCATCCGCGAATTCGAGCGACTGCGCGATTCCGATGCGCTGTTGGAATGGGCTGAAGTGCACGGCAATTTCTACGGCACGCCGCGCGAACCGGTGGAAGCAGCGATGGCCGAAGGCCGCGACATGCTTTTCGACATCGATTGGCAGGGCGCCCAGCAGCTGCAGGAGAAGATGTCGGCAGATGTCGTATCCATCTTCGTGCTGCCGCCGACGATGACCGAGTTGCAATCACGGCTTCACCGCCGTGCGGAAGATTCGGAAGAGGTCATCGCCCAGCGGCTTGCCAATTCGCGCGCCGAAATCGCCCATTGGCGGGAATATGACTATGTCATCGTCAACGACGATCTCGATACTGCCTTCGACGCCGTGCAGTCGATCGTGAAGGCCGAGCGCCTGCGCCGCGACCGGCGGCACGGCATCTACGATTTCGTCACCAAACTGCTGGAAGAGACGCCGGTCCTTTAAAGCGAATTCGCGAGCAGGCAGAATTCCTCGACGGATAGCGTTTCGGCGCGGCGCTGCGAGTCTATACCCACCTTGTTGAGCAGATTCTCGCCGCCGAGCGGCTTGAGGCTCTGGCGAAGCATCTTGCGCCGCTGACCGAAGGCCGCATGTGTTACTCTTTCAAGATTGGCGACGGCGCAGGGGATGGGGTTTGCCTTCGGCGTCAGATGCACCACCGTCGACGTCACCTTCGGAGGCGGCGTGAAGGCTTGCGGCGATACGTCGAAAGCCATGCGGGCTTCGGCGCGCCAGCCGCAGAGTACGCCGAGGCGGCCATAGTGGTCGTCATCCTGTTCGGCGACGATGCGCTCGCCGACTTCTTTCTGGAACATCAGCGTCAAGGATTCCCAAAATGGCGGCCACTCTTTTGGCAGCAGCCAATTTACCAGCAGTTGCGTGCCGACATTGTACGGAAGATTGGCGATGATCTTGACGGGTCCCCCAGGCGCCAGCGCCTCGAAATCGGTCTTCAGCGCATCGCCGCCCATGACCTCGAGCCTGCCAGGATAATGAGCGGATATTTCCGCCAGTGCTGGCAGGCAGCGCGGATCACGCTCGACGGCAATCACCTTCTTCGCACCCAGCGCCAGGATGGCGCGCGTCAGCCCGCCGGGTCCAGGTCCCACTTCGAAGACGGTGCAGCCTTCCAGCGATCCTGCCGTGCGGGCGACTTTCTGCGTCAGGTTGAGGTCGAGAAGGAAGTTTTGCCCGAGCGCCTTGCGCGCATCAAGGCCGTGACGCTGGATCACGTCGCGAAGCGGCGGCAGACCATCGAGCGCAGCCATCAGCGGTGTTCCGCGGGACGACTGAGATGGGCTGCAAGCTTGAGGGCGGCAATCAGGCTCTTTTCGCGCGCGATGCCCTTGCCGGCAATGCCAAAAGCTGTGCCATGATCCGGCGATGTCCGCACGAAAGGCAGGCCGAGCGTCACATTGACGGAATCGTCGAAGCCGAGCGCCTTGACCGGGATCAGGGCCTGATCGTGATACATGCAGACCGCGACATCATACCGGGCGCGAGCCTCGTCGTGGAACATGGTATCGGCGGGCAGGGGGCCGATCGCGTCGATGCCCTCGGAGCGCAGAAGCTGTATGGCGGGATGAATGATGTCTTCGTCCTCGCACCCCATCGTTCCGTTTTCGCCGGCATGCGGATTGAGACCGGCGACGGCAAGGCGCGGCCTTTCGATGCCGAAGCGGTGCCTGAGATCGGAATGCGCGATACGGCAGGTCTCTGCGATCAATTCACCGCTCAAAGCCTGCGGCACGTCCTTGATTGGGATGTGAATGGTAACCGGTATCGCCCGCAACTTCGGTCCGGCAAGCATCATCACCGGCCTGACCGGATTGCCGGTCGCGCGGCTCGCGAGATCAGCAAGGAATTCGGTGTGGCCGGGAAACTTGAAGCCGGCCTCGTAAAGAACAGCTTTGGCGATGGGATTGGTGACGACGCCCTCTGCCTCGCCCTTGACGACCAGCGATACGGCCGTTTCGATCGCGGCGATCGTACCCGTTGCAGTCGCGACATGCGGCTCGCCGGCAGCCACCTCGACGCCCGCAGGAACAGGCAGGACGGGGAGAGCATCGGCAAAGACATCCGCGGCCGTTGCGGCGTTCGCTTCGGCTATCGCGACGGAAAGATCGAGCTGGCGTGCTCTTACCGCCAGCACGTCAGGATCGCCGATCAGAAAGAAGGGCGGCAGGCCGAGCTCATGCCGCCTCAGCCAGGCCATCAAGGTTATGTCCGGGCCGATGCCGGCCGGATCGCCTTGCGTCAGCGCAAGCGGGCGCGAAAACGGGGTAGCCACGGCGGTCAGCGATAGATGATCTGCGCCTTCTTGCGCAGCTCTTCGAGATATTTGGTAGCGTTTTCGTTTTCCGGGGCGCTCTTGCCAGCCTTGGCCTTGTCCAGATCCTCCTGGCGGAACACGATCTCAGCGGCGGTGTCGTCGGATACCTCGCGCTGGCTGCAGATTGCAAGATATTCCACGCCCTTTTCTGTCACGCGGGTTGCCGTAGTATTGCCCTTGGCCTGCTCGATCAACGGCTTCCACTCGACCGGAAGCTCCGGTGCCAGCACGCGGCCGAGTTCGCGGACCGATACGTCACGCATCGTTGCTGCAAAGACCTTTGCCTGTTCGCAGCCTGGATATTTCGAACGGGAGGCTTCGGCCTCGCTCTTGCGTTTGCCCGTAATGCCTTTCTTCGATTGCGGCACCACGAAGATGATCTGCTGAAGCATATATTCGGTCGTGACGGGCTTCTGCTTATTGTTTTCCATCATGCGGCTGACAAGGTCGCTGCTCGACATGCGGGCGCTCGACCCGTAGCGCGCATTGACGACGCGCGGCCAGCTCATTTGCACGGCAATATACTGCTTGAAGTGATCGGCCCCGACCCCGGCCTGAGTGAGAATTTGCGTAAGCTGCTCGGTGGAAAGCTTGTTTCCGGACGCAAAACGCACAAAGGACGCATCGACTTCATCCTTGGAGACGGACATGCGCACACGCGAGATTTCCTGACGTTTCAGGGTCTCGTCAACGAGCGATTCTTCCGCCGTCTTCGCATCGGCCTTCTGGTGCTGGAGACGAAGAAATGCCTGGCGCCTTGCGACATCGCCCGTGGTCAGTGCCACCCCGTTGACGACGGCCTTGACTTCGCTGGCTGCAAATGCGGAACCGCTTTGTGGCTGAGCAAGCGCCGCGAGCACACAGAACGCAGCGCCGGCAAACAGAGTCGTGACAGTCTTTCTCGCGCCAATCATGTGTCGATCCTTCCCATAGACGCTGCGGCAGCACGTGCGCGTGAACACAGCTTTACCGAGGTCGAAGCCGCCTCCAAGCGACATTCCTATGCCTCATAACCCGATTGACGGCAATGTCCTGCATAGTGTTGCGGCGAAAGAAAGGCTCGCTTTCTTTCGCCGTCCAATATCGCAATCAATTATTGTAGATATTCTTTTCGATATCGTCAGAATATCCGACGTTGACATCGCCGAGCGTGCGGAACGTAAGTCTGGCGCCAATGCTCCAGTCGCTTGCCGACTCGTCGCTTGTATCGCGTTTTGAAGTATAGGCGATCGTGAAGATCGTGCATTCGTCTTCATAGGAGAGGCCGAGCGTCTTCCTGCTGATGACGTCGTTGTTGAGATCCCACGCAATGCCGCCGAAGACGGACCAGTAGTCCCTGAACTTGACCGTTGCCTTGGTCTGGATTTCATCACCGCCTTCGGCGGACCCGTAATCCGGCTGAGGCGAAATGTGGGTGTAAAGAAGCTGGCTCTGGAATGTATCGGTCTGGAACCCGGCCGTCAGATCGCCACGGCGAAAAGAGAGATCCTTCTCGTCCAGACGGTACGAGGCGGCGAGGGAAAGGCCCTGCGGCGTCTCGATGCCGCCCAGCCCGACATAGTCGGAACGGTCGGTCTCAAGACCCGAATTCGCCCCCGCATTCACGAGATCGTCCGTGGCGAACGAGTTCTGGCCGGCAAGATGATAGGACTGGCCGAAAATGCCGTGAAGTTTGTAGCCGTTGTCGAAGGTGCCGGTGTACTGGAAGCCGATATTGGCACGCGTGCCGCCCTCGATGCGATCGTAACCCGAGAACTTGTCGCGCTCGAAGAGCGACGTCGCGTCGAAGACGAAGCTCTGCGCGTCCTCGTTGGGCAGGGCGCCCGCCAGAGACTCATCGGGACGGGCGTAGATTTGGGCGATCGGCTCGAAGACATGCGTGCTGTTGGCCGTCGTCATCAGAATCGGATAGCGCGCTTCCAGGCCGGCGGTGATCATCCCGCGCGTTGCGCCATCACCGTTTTCGAAGTCGCCGTCGTATACGGACGTCCCGCTGATGGAGTTGGGATCGTCCACATTCAGCGCCAGTGCATCGCCGCGCGCGGCGAGCAGAGGCGTGATGAGTACGCCCTGCGGCGTCACGAAAGTTCGCTTCCACTCGAGTTCCCCGGTCAGACGCGATGTCTGCCCCTTCAATGAGAAGCGATCATCACCTACGGGGTTGTCGAAGAAACTGTCATGCGTGCGCGAAATATTCGTGAAGTTGACGTCGAGCGACAATTCGCCGCCGGCCAGCGGCTGCGGAGCCACGGCATGATAGTCTATCACGGGATAGACGATCGCCTGCTGCTTTTCTTCCTCGCTATGCGGGTCGGAGTCCTGAACGTCGAAGTAGAACGATCTGATGTCGAAGTAATTCCGCTTCCCGAGGCCGGTCAGGTAGACTTGGTTGACATGGGTTGTCTCGTTGAACCCTCTGAGTTCGTAGGTACGCGAGAAGTTATTATCGCTCTGCACCATGACATCCCAGCCGAATGCCCAGCGGGGATTGATCTTGAACTCCGCCTTGGATCCGATCATTCCGCGGTCATCGGCCTCCTGGTCGCTTGTTCCCTCGGTGAAGCTCTCCGGGCGCATCTGGTTGATGCCCGCTACGCGCAGGGTATGCGTGCCGTTCTCGAAACGCTGCCGGAACTCCGCGTCGAGCAGGAAGCCCTGATTCGTGTAGCCGGTGCCGCTGACCGTCAGGTCCATGCTGGGCGAGAAGACATAGTAGTAGGGAACGGTAACGCCGAATCCGAGGTTTTCCGATGTACTGAAACTCGGAAACAGAAAGCCGGACTTCCTCTTGACCGTCTGGTCCGGGACCTCGATCCAGGGGAGGAAGGCGATCGGATGGCCGAGCAATTCGAAGCGTGCCTTCTCCAGCCGGATGGTATGTTTTTCGCCATTCTGAATGACGCGCTCGGCCTTGACTTGCCAGAAAGGCGGTCGTTCCGGCCGTTCGGCGCAGGGAAGGCATGCGGTGTAGACGCCCTTGTTGAGGATCATCAGATTGTCGTTGACGCGCTCACCGCTTTCGGCCGCGATGCGCGTGTTGTCCGTGGTCTCGATACGCAACGCATTGACGAAGCCTTCGGCGAAGTCGTCGGTCACATCGAGCTTGTCGGAATACATGCGGTTGCCGTCGGGGCTGATCAGCTCGATATTGCCGACCGCCATCATGCGGCCCGTCTTCTGGTTGTATTCCACGCGCTGGGCCACCATTCTGTAGCCCGCATAGTTGATCTGGACGCCCCCGACTGCGGAGACGATCTGCTGGTCCCTGTTGTAGACGAGCTCGTTGGCCGAAAGCATCATTTTCGCTTCGGGATCGATCTTCGGCTGCAGCCTCTGCAACGTCGAATTCTCCTGCGCGAACACAGCAGGAATGCTTCCAGAATAGCCAAGCAGAGTCGCCCCTGCGAGCAGGGCAACCAACTGTTTACTAAAAGTCTTGCGGTCGCCTGCCGCCACTAGCCGTCCTCCTGATGAAGCAGAATCGTTGCGCCCAGAGCCAGCGCGACGACTACCGGAATCCACGCCGCCACGAAAGGCGGTACGACTCCGCTGCTTCCAAATGCTTTTACAAGCACGTTGACGACATAAAGCACGAAGCCCGAAAGGATTCCACCCAGAATCACCGACCTCGACTGGTTGAACCGGCTAAATTTTAAAGACACTGTTGCAGCAATGAGAGTCATCGCGACAAGCAGCAGTGGTTGAGACAGCAATGAGTGAAATTGCGTCTCCAGCGCCTTCGTCGGAACACCGAAGGATTTTGCAATTGCTATTCGATTGGAAAGGTCAAAAAAAGCAATGGTTTCAGGCGATGTCAGGCGCTCCTGGACGAAGTCTTGTTTCAAATTGGTGCGAAGCTGGACCGTATCCTTGCGGACCGCGATTTCGCCCGGCCGGCGCTCGGTAACGTTCTTAAGGAGCCAGTAACCATCTTCCAATTTTGCGGAAGCTGCATCCTGGCGCAGAATCACGCGGCCGTCCGAATCGAAGTGGATCAAAACGGCATCGATCAGCAGCGTTCCGTTCTCCTGAATCGTACGAGCGCCGATGATGACGTCGTCCTTCCCGCTGATCTGGCGCAGCCAGGGAACCTGCGGCTTACTGCTTGTGGCCTTCTCCTGGCCGCGCCAATCGGTCTCCACCAGTGCCGCCTGACGCTGGCCCCAGGCCGCGAGCGGATTGATGACTGCCATCGTCAGGATGCCGAGCAGGAAGGCACCGGCGATGAAGGGCGACATGAACTGCCATACCGAGATGCCGGCTGCGCGCGCCACCACGAGTTCATACTTGCGGTTCAACCCGATCAACACCGTCATTCCGACAAAGAGCGCAATGAACGGAACGGTCTGCTGGATGATGAGCGGCAGTCGGACGGCCGTCATCAACAGGCCACCGGCTACGGTATAGCCCGGAAGCCCGGACATTCGGCCTGCCGTCTCGCTGAAATCGATCAGAAAGACAATCGAGATGATTCCAAGGAAGAACCAGATCGTTATCGCAAGATAGCGGCGGAAGAAGTAGCGTCCCAAGGTGCCGAAGATCATGCGCTGCCTCCGGGCGTCTTTCCGAGCGCAGAAGGCAGTCGCCGCTCGATTCTGTGCCAGATGCCGGCGGCACGTTCGCCCACGGCGGCCGGAATCGAAAGGCGCTTATGCATATTGAGGAAGCCGCTCGCCGCGACGCCGGCCACGACCGGAATCGCATACAGCACGCCGATGTAAAACGGATTGGTGTCGATCTGGTTCGCGGCGTAGAACGACGCCCAGCGCAGCGCAAAGGAAAAGGTCAAAGCCGTGACCATCGGGTGCAGGCGCGCCTCGCGATGCGAACGCGCGTCACCGGCGATCGCCAGCGAAATCAGCGCCAAAACGAAAGGCAGAACCCAGTCCGTCAGCCGTCTGTGAAGTTCGGCGCGGTATGATTGCGGCCTGGAGATGTAATCCTTGTCGGCCGGATCCGGATTGAGCAGGAAGCCCAGGTCGCGGTCGCTGGCGCGGAGCGTCGCCTGTCCGCGGTTCTGCGTCAGATCGGAGAGATCGAAAGAATAGGAGTCGAATTTGATAATCGAGACGTTGCCGTCGCGGGCTTTGCGCTGAACCTCGCCGTCGCGCATGATGAGCGATGTTCCCGTATCGTCGACGGCGCCCTCGCGCGCATAATAGATCATGTCGAAGGCAGGATCGCGCTCGTCGACGACGAACAGGCCCCTCAGCACGCGGCCGGCCAGCCGTTCCGAAATCTGCACATAGAGACCCTCATCGATCCTGCGGAAGTTCTTTTCTTCTATGACGGTGGACAGAAGATCGGCATAGGCCGCCGCAATCATCTGTCGCGCACCGGTCTTTGCCTTCGGCTCGACGACGTTGTCGACGAAGAAGGAGAACGCGCTAATGACAGCCGCAAGCAGCAGGATCGGCCGGACGATGATGTTCCGCTTGGCGCCGGCCGCATCGATAACGGTCAGCTCCGAATCGTTGTTCATCGTTGTCAGCGTCTGGGTGACGCCGATCACAAGGGCGAAGGGCAAGACGACAGGAATAATCGACGGCAGAATCAGCGTCGCAAGCTTGGCGAACGAGCCGATCGACTGACCGCTATCGGTGACCAGGTTGATGCGCTGCAGGACCTGGGTCGTCCATATGATCGCGAGCACCGGCAGCAGCGCTACGAGAAACATCTGGCCGACGCGCCGCAATATGTAGATTTCAAGTAGTTTCATGCCTGCCCTTGAAACGCACCTGCGAAGCGGAAGCATCGCAGCAGGAACCATCTAAGCTCTTTGCTGCGCTTTTGCGACAAGCAGGTGTCAAAATTTCATGCAAAATTCAGAATTTTTTGGCCCGTGTGATGAATTCGGTACCCGCATAGACACCGGCAAAAACGACAATCGCCAATAGCCAGCCGAGTACGATATCGGAAAGGAAGTGCGCGCCGAAGGAAAGCCGCATCAGCGGCGTGAGGATAGAGATCGCCAAAATCGGCAGGAATAGTCCGGTTCGTGCCGGCTGCGGTATCAGCATGACGAGACAGAGCAGCCAGCCGGCGCTTGCCGCTTCTCCGGAGACAAACGAGCAGTTCGAAATGCACTTTCCGGCAATCGATCCCGCCTGCACGAAATCGAGGGTACCGCCGAAATTGAGGGTCTCGATCGGCCGCGGGCGGCCCCAATGCTCCTTGAGGATGACGTTCGCGATAAGGCCGGGTCCGAGCAGCAGCGATGCCAGAGCGATCTTGAGATTTCGGGCCCGAAGCGCGTTGAACGTTGCACCGTGAGGCCAGTAGCACGCGATCAGCATGGCGAGTTGAACAGCCGCCACAACATACGGCAGCCGGAAGAAGATCGTTCTGAGCGTGTCCAGAAAGGCTGTCTGACGGGAGGGGAAACGTCCGCAAACCTGTGCCGCTGCGTCCGAGGTTTTGCAGGTATCGACGAGAAAGAAATGCCACGACGCTACGATGTCGACATGCGGGAAGGTATGGAATATCAGAAGCAGCGCCCACCACAGACAGAAGAGGCCGATGAAAGTACCTGCCGCGCTGGGCGGGAAGCGAACTTGGGAGCCGGATAATTTGTCTGCAAGACTAGCGGTCACGTCAGGGCATTCTTCTCGTGGTTTTCGGCGCCGTTTCAAGCACAGTTGCTTTTTGACTCGGTATCGCGGATTTGTCCATGGCCTCCCGATCAAGCCTTGTTTTCGGCGCTGAAACCCGAAATTATCGCCGCCGGTTGGATTCTGCAGAATCCGAATGGAGAAAACATGGCAGCCAAATTCGATATCTCATTTTCAAAGTCGGCCAAGATCAGCGGCGGACTGACCATACTGTTGAAGGCAAGCGACGCCGATTTGGCTGCGGGAGCTGAAATCGCCGACCCGGCCGGTGTCATCGCCAGGGCCGCGAAAATTGCCAAATTCTCGGCAAAACCGGTGAGTACGCTTGATCTTGTCGCCCCCGAAGGCTCGCCGGCCGAACGCGTCATCGTGGTTGGTCTCGGCAAAGCCGAAGAACTGACGGCGCATGACTGGCTGAAGGCTGGCGGTACGGCTGCCTCGAAGATCAAGGGAGCCGAGAAGGCGACGGTCTTCATCGACGCGCCAGGCGTTGGCGTCGATGCCAGGGCCGGGGCCGATTTCGCGCTCGGCATGCTGCTGCGGGGCTACAGCTTCGACACCTACAAGACGAAGAAGACCGATGACGAGGACAAGGCGAGCGGCAAGGCCAAGGTTACTATCATTACCGCCGATGCGGCAGGCGCAAGGAAGGCCTTTGCCGATGCCGAAACTGTCGCCGATGGCGTCAATCTGGCGCGCGATCTCGTGAACGAACCGCCGAACGTCCTTGGCCCCGTCGAGTTCGCCGCGAAGGTAAGGGAACTGGAAAAGCTCGGTGTCGAGGTCGAAATCCTGACGGAGCGCGAGATGAAGCGCCTCGGCATGGGCGCGCTGCTCGGCGTCGCCCAGGGTTCCGTCCGTCCGCCGCGCCTTGCCATCATGCAGTGGAAGGGCGGAAAGGCCAAGGAGCGTCCCGTCGCCTTCATTGGCAAGGGCGTCGTCTTCGATACAGGCGGCATCTCGATCAAGCCGGCAGCGGGCATGGAAGACATGAAGGGCGATATGGGCGGTGCGGCGGCCGTTACCGGCCTCATGCATGTTCTTGCGGCGCGCAAGGCGGCCGTCAACGCGGTCGGCATCATCGGCCTTGTCGAGAACATGCCGGACGGCAATGCCCAACGCCCGGGTGATATCGTCACCTCGATGTCCGGCCAGACGATCGAGGTTATCAACACCGATGCCGAGGGCCGTCTCGTGCTCTGCGATGCGCTTTGGTACTGCAACGACCGCTTCAAGCCGCAGTGCATGGTCAACCTTGCGACGCTGACAGGCGCTGTCGTCGTGGCGCTCGGCAGCGTCTATGCCGGCCTGTTTTCGAACGACGACGCGCTTGCCGACCAGTTGACGGAGGCCGGCTTCTCCACAAGCGAGAAGGTCTGGCGCATGCCGCTCGGCAAGGAATACGACAAGATGATCGACAGCAAGTTCGCCGACATGAAAAACACCGGCGGCCGCTATGCAGGTTCGATCACGGCGGCGCATTTCCTCAAGCGCTTCGTGCAGGACACCCGCTGGGCGCACCTCGATATCGCGGGCACCGCGATGGGTTCGCCGCTTGATGAGATCAACCAGTCCTGGGGCTCCGGCTTCGGCGTCCGCCTGCTGGATCGTCTGGTGCGCGACCACTACGAAGCCTGATCGCGCAATGACGGAAGTCCTGTTCTATCATCTGACCGAATCCAAGCTGGAGGACGCGCTGCCGCCGCTCGTCGACAAGAGCGTGGGGCGCGGCTGGCGTGTCGCGATCCAAGTGAAGGAAACGGCTCGAAGGGATGCGCTCGACGCGCATCTGTGGACTTTCCGCGAAGACAGCTTTTTGCCGCACGGTACGGACGAGGCTGAATTCGCCGAAGACCAGCCCGTCCTGTTGACGGCATCGGCCGGAAACGCCAACGCTGCGACCGTGCGTTTCGTCGTCGACGGCGCCGAACCGCCGTCGGTGGACACCTATGAGCGCATCGTCTTCATGTTCGACGGATACGACCAGGAGCAGCTCGAAGCCGCTCGGGCCCAGTGGAAGAGGCTGAAGGGCGAGGGGCACAGCCTCACCTATTGGCAGCAGACGCCGGAGGGACGCTGGGAGAAGAAGGCCTGACCGCCAAGGTCAGGCAAGACCGCTGTCCGTCACGACCTTGTCGATGAAAGCCTTCTTCGACGCGGTATAAGCGGCGCGATTTTGGGCATATTTCCGCGCAAGATCGATCTTCAGCTCTTCATAGGCTTGGACGAGAATGGGATCGCTCCGAAGCCTATCGCGGAAAAGAATGTTCCGCTTCCAATTGTGACCCTGATACTCGACGATATGGGCGAGGTGCGTGCGCGTCTCGCCCTTGATGCCGCGGCCGAAGATGTAGTCGTCGGGCACGATATCGGCTCCAGCATAATCGTAGCCGATCTGTTCCATCGGGCCGATAAAGGTCGCCCCGTCTTCGAAACGTCTGACGCCGATCAGAATGTCGATTATTGGTTTTGCTTTGATCGCCGGGATGGCGGTGCTGCCAAAATGCTGGATGTCGAGCGCCAGAGATCCGAGCGCACCTCGGATTCTAGCCTCTTCCAGCGCATAGGCTTCCCGCCATCTCGCGTCGGGAGCGGCGAGCGTGACGGTCAGATGCCGCACACCCAACCCAAAAGATTCGTCTTGCTCCTGATGCATGGTATTGGTCGTCCTTGGCGAGGGTCGATCTTGCCACTCTAACATTCAACGGTAGCACTGGCAGCCGGCCGACGATCCGTCGGTCAGTCGTGGAATGCTTCCACGAACTTCCGCTTGCCGAGCATGAAGGCGTCGGCCACGTGCCGTAGCGGTGCGAGGTCGACATCCGACTTGCCTGCCTTGATGATCTCTGCGAAGCGCCGGTAGAGCGCCGGATATTCCTCTTCCGGAGCGGAGAATTTCAGTTCGCCGTTGACGGAAAGCTTCGATCCGCCTTCCGCAAGCTCCATCTTGCCGGCTGCCGTCTCGGCAATGATGTCCCAACTCTGTTTGCCGGTTTGGCGCCAGTCGAATTCGCCGTGAACCGGGACATCGTCGGCATTCTTGAAATGCATGTCGGCCGCAATCGGCGCGTCGCGGTTTTCCGGAAACTCCAGCGTGGCGCTCGTCAGGAAGATCGCCCTCGGCAGGATATGGGTGACGATTGACAGCGCATTGATACCCGGATCGAAAACGCCGAGCCCGCCCGGCTGCCAGATCCAGTCCTGATTCGGATGCCAGTGGCGCACGTCCTCCTTCCAGATGACGTGGACGCTTTCGATCTTCGTCGAGGCGAGGAAGGCCTTCGCGGCCTCGACCGCAGCCGCATAGCGCGAATGCCAGCTTGCAAAAAGCGAGACGCCTCTTTCGGCGGCCAGCGCTTCAAGGTCGGCGACCTCGCTCAGGGTCGCGCCCGGCGGCTTTTCGAGGAAGACGTGCTTGCCGGCAGAAAGCGCCTTATGGGCTGCCTCGTAGCGATATTGCGGCGGCATGCAAAGCGACACGGCGTCGATATCAGGCACGGCGTCGAGCATGGCCTCGATGCTTGTGAAGCTCTGGATGCCGTCGACGCTGCCGTGGCGGCTTGCCGTCGCGATAAGCTTGAAATCCGGATTCTTGGCGATCGAGGGGAGGTGCTGGTCGCGGACGATCTTGCCGACGCCGACGATGGCGAGGTTGATGGGTGACATGGCTGAAGCTCGCGTTCGGTGTTTCGCTCAAAAGTATGATTTATTGGGCGGTGTTTTATCAGAATGTTACCGCCGGGCAAGCGGCCTTGTCACGTGCAGATCGAAAAGGCGCGACACTCAGCCCGCCATGGCGTCCTCATATTCGGCAGAAAGCTCCAGCCACTGTTGTTCGGCGGCTGCGAGCTTTGCGGCTGCCTCGCCACGCTGCTTGGCTTTCTCGCTGGCCTTTGCCGGCGCCTTTTCGTAGAGCGCCGGATCGGCAAGCTCCGCATCGAGCTCCTGAATCTGTTTCTCCAGCTTTGCCGTCAAAGATTCGATTTCATTGATCTTTTTCCTGAGCGGCGCGAGCGAGGCGCGCTTGCCGGCATTCGCCTTGCGCTGCTCCGCCTTGGAGGAGGGCTCTTCGCTCAGATCAGGCCTTTCGTCTTTTTTTTTGCCCGAAGAGACGACGAGATTGCGGTATTCCTCCATATCGCCCTCGAAATTCGAAACCGTGCCGTTGTTGACCAGCCAGAGACGGTCGACCGTCGCCTCGATGAGATGGCGGTCGTGCGAAATGAGGATGACGGCGCCATCGTAGTCGTTAAGCGCTTCTATCAAAGCGCGGCGGCTGTCGATGTCCAGGTGGTTGGTCGGCTCGTCGAGAATGAGAAGGTTCGGCGCGTGGAATGCAGCAAGCCCCATCAGCAGGCGGGCCTTCTCGCCGCCAGAAAGATCCTTGGCGGCGGTCGACATCTTTTCCGTCGAAAGCCCCATCTGCGCCACGCGGGCGCGGACCTTGGCCTCGGGCGCTGCGGGCATCAGGCGGCGCACATGCTCGACCGGCGACTCGTTGGGGACGAGATCGTCGAGTTGGTGCTGGGCGAAAAAGCCGATCTTCAGGCTCGGTGCGAGTTTGATGTCGCCGCTTTCGGCCGAAAGTCGGCCGGCGATGAATTTTGCGAAGGTCGATTTGCCGTTGCCGTTGGAGCCGAGCAGCGCGATGCGGTCGTCGTTGTCGATGCGAAGGCTGATGTTTTTGAGGATCGGCTTGCCCGATTCGTAACCGACGGCACCGCTCTGGATGGCGACGATCGGCGATGCCGGCTGCTTTTCCGGTTCCGGGAAAGTGATCGGCTGCACATGATTTTCGATCACCGCGGCGACCGTGCCCATGCGTTCCAGCGCCTTGACGCGGCTCTGCGCCTGGCGCGCCTTGGAGGCCTTTGCCTTGAAGCGGTCGATGAAACTCTGCAGATGTTTGCGCGCGGCCTCGTTCTTGGCCTTCGCTTTCGTCTGCAATTCGTCGGCTTCCGCCTTCTGCCGCTCGAATTGGTCGTAGCCGCCGCGGTAGAAGGTCAGCTTCTTCTGGTCGAGATGGACGATCGAATTGACGGCATTGTTCAGAAGGTCGCGGTCATGGCTGATGATGATGACCGTGTGCGGATAGCGCCGCACATAGTCTTCCAGCCAGAGCGTACCTTCGAGGTCGAGATAGTTCGTCGGCTCGTCGAGAAGCAGCAGATCGGGTTCGGCAAAGAGCACTGAGGCAAGGGCCACGCGCATGCGCCAGCCGCCGGAGAAGGCCGAGGCCGGGCGCTGCTGGGCATCCTGGTCGAAGCCGAGGCCGGCAAGAATGCTTGCCGCCCGCGCCTCTGCCGAATGCGCATCGATATCGACAAGGCGCATCTGGATTTCCGCAATCCGGTGCGCATCGGTCGCGATCTCGGATTCGACAAGCAGCGCGGCGCGCTCCTTGTCGGCGGACAGCACGATCTTGATCAGTGAATCTTCCGTGCCCGGTGCTTCCTGCGCCACCTGGCCGATGCGGGCGTTCTTCGGTATGGAAACTGAGCCCGTTTCTGCGCCGAGATCGCCGGTGATGATCCTGAAAAGCGTAGATTTGCCCGCGCCGTTCCGCCCCACAAGGCCAGCCTTCGTGCCCGCCGGAAGCGTCACGCTGGCATTGTCGAGGAGAAGGCGCCCGGCGATGCGGGCAGAAATGTCGGTAATTGTGATCATGCGCGGCGTTTTGGCCGAAAGCCGCGATCAAGGCAAGACCGTGGCGGCAACCTCGTGAATGTCGATCCGAGATACACGTCCGTGACCTGCTGCGAATGCGGGGTCGAGGGACAAGGGAAACCGCGAAAACCAAGCGAAGTTCCTCTGCCTCTCCTGCCGACAGGCAGACCATGCCGACGTCAACGCGGCGGTCAACATCCTGGCGGCCGGAACACGGCCATCGAAGGCGGTTAAACCCGTCTCCCGAGAACGCGAAAGGGCGACCTGAGCCGCCCCTGAAAATCTCCGTCCTTTCGGGCGGGGAAGATGTCAAGAGTTGGTTCGAGCGCTGCCTTGATCTGTATGAAGGCAGGGGCCGCACTATGACAACGGCGTGAAATTGCCGCGTCCCCCTTGTTTTCGGGGCTAGGGGCGGATAAAGACCGCCCACTTTTCCCGCTAAACCAGAGGATTTGACCCAATGGCGATTGAACGCACCTTTTCGATGATCAAGCCGGACGCAACGAAGCGCAACCTGACGGGCGCTATCACCAAGATGCTGGAAGATGCGGGCCTGCGCGTCGTTGCTTCCAAGCGCGTTTGGATGAGCAAGCGCGAAGCTGAAGGCTTCTACGCCGTTCACAAGGAGCGTCCGTTCTTCGGCGAACTCGTCGACACCATGACCTCCGGCCCGACCGTCGTGCAGGTTCTCGAAGGCGAAAACGCAATCCTCAAGAACCGCGAAATCATGGGTGCGACGAACCCGGCAAACGCTGACGAAGGCACGATCCGCAAGGTGCACGCCCTTTCGATCGGCGAAAACTCCGTTCACGGCTCCGACGCTCCGGAAACGGCTGCGCAGGAAATCAAATACTGGTTCTCCGACACCGAAATCGTCGGCTGAATCGGAATTTCAGCCGAGAGGCTGAAGCCTTTGAGATGTTTCTGAAAGCCGGTGCTTCGCTCCGGCTTTTTCGTTATGCGGCAGGGCACTTGTCTGTATTGCTGAAGTCCGTCGTTCCGTCCGGCTTGAAGACATCCGGGTTCTGCGTATAGAGCGGCCCGACGACCAGCGGCTTGCTCGGCAGGATCGATTGATCGACGTCCGAGACCAGTTGTGCCTTCAACTCCTGCAGCGTCGCCCCCTCGGCATCGACGAGACGGATCTTTACGGAATAAGGCCTATCCTTGCGGATGCAGTGTACTTTTGGGCTCTGGAGGGTGATCTTGTCCCAGGCCGGATAGATCTTCTCGGTGAGCACGATTGGGTCGCCGCCGGCCGGGTTCTCGAATTCCGCGATCGCCACCGCGCCATCGGGAATGGCTGCAGTCTTCTTCAACGTGACGAGGTAGGTCGCGCTTGCGACGCGGTAGTTGAACACGAAAATATGGCCGCTCACTTCGACCATCTTCTCCATCTCGCGCTGGCAGCCGGCGAGCAGCGCGGCGCTCAGCGCCAGCGCCGTGATAACCTTGATCTTCATGTCGCGTCCTCTTTCTTCCGGCGGTAGTGCCGGCTTGCCTTGGCGCGGTTGCCGCAGACGCCCATGTCGCACCAGGCACGGCTTTTGTTCTTGCTGCGGTCTATGAACAGCCAGCCGCAATTGCGGCATATCTTCAAGCGCTCCGCATCAGGCATCGCGATCAGGCGAAGCACCGAATGCGCGGTCGCGGCGTCGAGCCCGTTGGGCCGGGCATTGCGGAGGGTTACGGCAAGTTTTCCAAGCAGGTCCGCGAGAAGTCGATCGTCATTGCCTGTCAAAACCCGTTGCCGGAAATAGCGGTCCGTCGCCTCGCGCAGCGCGATGAAATTCGGCCTGTCTTTTGGCGCCACCGGCAGAACTTCCCTGAAAAGTGCGCGCTCGGCGCAGAATTCCGCAGCCGCATGCGGAAAGCTCGTGAACTGTTCATCCGCCGCAAAGCGGTCGATGCTGCGCGCTATATCATGACGCAGAATGACGCTGTTGGCGACATCCAGCGCCAGCGCGCCGCCAGAGAAACGATGTGCGGTCCAGGCAAAGATCATAAAGAAAATATAACTGGTAAAATAGGTTTTGCCAGTTATTATTTGCAGAGGATCCGGAGTTTCCTGATGGGTTATCTATTGCAGCAGCTGGCAAACGCGGTGCCGTTGGCAGCGCTCTACGCCGCGCTTGCCTTTGGCTATGCGCTTGCCTTCGGCGTCACCAAGCGCGCCGATATCACCTATGGTGCGGTCTTCGCTTTCGCGGGACAGATCCTGCTGCTGTTCACCGATTTCGCCTATAACCGCCTCTGGCTGGTCCTGCCCGCATCGCTCGCGATCGGCGCCGTCATGTCTTTCGTCTATTCGCTCGGCGCCGGCTTCTGGATCGGCCGCTCCGTCATGCAGCCGCTCGTGCGACGCTCACCGAACACGGTCATCGTCGCAGCCCTCGGCGTGACCATCCTGCTCATGGAGACGGCGCGGTTGGCCTCCGATACGCGGGAGCTCTGGCTCTCGCCCTTCCTCAACCGCACCGTCGTTTTCTGGAGCGACGCATCCTTCAAGGTGACGCTGACCTATATCCAGCTTATCAATACCGGGCTGATGTGTGCGCTGATCGCGGTCGGCGGCCTGGTGCTGCGCCGCAGCGCCTGGGGTCGCGTCTGGCGCGCAGTGACGGACGATCCGCTCGCCGCTGAACTCTGCGGCGTCAGCGCAATCCGCGTGTTCCTCGCTGCCTATGTGGCGGCCGTCTTCATCGCCACCTGCTGTGGCATCCTGACGACCTTCTATTATGGTTCGATGGATTTCGGTGCGGGTCTGCTCTTCGGCCTCAAGGTGCTGATGATCGCCGCTGCCGGCGGCTATTCCGATCCGCTGAAATCCGCAGGCGGTGCAGCAGGCATCGGTTTTGCCGAAACCCTCTGGACCGCCTACGGCCCGTTCCTCTGGCGGGATTTCGTCATCTTCTCGCTGCTCGTCTTCCTGCTGGTGCTGAGCCGGCGCGAGCGCGCCATTCCGTGACTACTTCCACTTGTCGCGCGCAGCGTCGTCTGCGTCCTTGGCAGAGACCCAATCGCCTGCCGAGCCATCCGTGCCATGTTCCCTCTTCCAGAAGGGCGCGGAGGTCTTCAGATAATCCATGACGAAGTTCGCGCCGTCGAATGCCGCCTGCCTGTGCGGCGCCGCGGCAATCACCAGCACGATATTTTCCCTTGCGGCGATTCTTCCGAAGCGGTGGATGGCGGTGAGCCCAAGCAGGCCAAAACGCTCGATCGCCAAATCGGCGATGCGCGTCATCTCCGCCTCGGCCATGCCCGGATAATGTTCCAGTTCCAGCGCTGCCAATGTGCCGCCTTCGTCGCGGCAGAGGCCGGAGAATGTCACGATCGCTCCAACGCCGGGCGCGGCCTTTTTCAGCCGGTCGACTTCAGTCTGCATGTCGAAATCTTCGCGCTGGACGCGGATGGTGGGGGCTGGGCTCACGTCATGCTTCCCCTTTGCTGATGTACGATGACCTCAAAACGCACTCCCTCATCGCTGTGCTTGTCACAGGCAGCGGGTGCGCCCAATGCCTTGGGAGCGAAAGAAGTTCTTGCAAGACAAAGAGAGTCCTTCACGGCAAGGACGCGCCGTGGCTCGATTCCGGTGACAAGCGCAGGAATGACGGAGAAGCGTGGGGCAGCCGTCTCCATAGGCAGTGTTTCCATTTGTCTTCTCGGAAACGCGAGCGTGCGTCCGTCATCCGTCACCCGCCCGTCATCGGCGGAAAAATCCCGATCTCCCGGGCATTGCCGACCGGTTCGTCGTGTTCGGCGTGTTCCTGATCGAGCGCCACGCGGATGACGTTTTCGTATTGAAGCGCCGTTTCGTACTCTTCGCCCAGGGTCTTCAAGTGACCGAGAAGATCGGCAACGGTGACGACGGAGGCGGGAAGGGCGATGTCTTCCTCACTCTTGCCGATCCGTTCCCGCACCCAGGCAAAATAGACAAGACGCGTCATTCTTCGTCATCCACGATATGCTTCAAGCCGGCGCGGAAATAGTCATAGCCGGTATATATGGTCAAAATGGCCGCGATCCAAAGCAGGCCGATGCCGATCTGCGTCGTATAGGGAAAAATCTCGTCGCCCGCAGGACCGGCAAGCAGGAAGGCGATAGCCACCAGTTGCAGCGTCGTTTTCCATTTGGCGATCCGTGTGACGGGAACGCTGACCTTGAGGGCGGCGAGATATTCCCGCAGTCCCGAAACGAGGATTTCGCGGCACAGGATGGTGATTGCCGCCCAGATCGACCAGCCGGCGATTGTCTGATCCGCGGCAACCAGGAGCAGGATCGAGGCGACCAGAAGCTTGTCGGCGATCGGGTCGAGCATGCGGCCGATATTCGAAGTCTGGTTCCAGATGCGCGCCAGATAGCCGTCCAGGAAATCGGTGAGAGAAGCGATGATGAATATCCAAAGGGCGACCCATCGCGCCGTGTTGCTGATCGCAAGCCGTCCCTCGACAAAGAAGCACAGGACGATCAGCGGTACCGCGAGAATGCGGCCGTAGGTCAGCAAATTGGGAATATTATACGCGCGCGATGCCATGAAACCGTTCTCTGAATTTATGTGCTTGTAGATGACGGGTTTGACCGCAAGCCGTCAACATTCTTTCTGTTTTTCTGCCGCCTTTGCGTGGAATTTGCGACCGTAGCCGCCTATTTCGCGGCATCGTCGTGAAAATGGTTATAGACCTGCTTTGCGACCGTTTCGGAAATGCCCTCGACTGCCATGAGATCGGAAAGCGCTGCCCGCGAAACGGCCTTTGCGGTGCCGAAATGCTGCAGCAGCGCCCGCTTGCGCGACGGGCCGATGCCGCCGATCTCGTCGAGCGGGTTCTTCACCATCTCCTTCTTGCGTCGCGCGCGATGCGAGCCGATGGCGAAGCGGTGGGCTTCGTCCCGCATGCGCTGGATGAAATAGAGCACGGGATCGCGTGGCGGCAGCGTAAAGCTTTCGCGCCCCGGCGGGAAGAAACGCTCGCGCCCCGCATCGCGGTCGACGCCCTTGGCAACGCCGATGGCAATGACGCTGTCCGAGATGGCGAGTTCCTCGAGGATGGCGCGCACCGCCGTCATCTGACCCTGGCCACCGTCGATCAGGATCACGTCCGGCCAAACAGGGAAAGGCAGATCGGCGGCCTCAGCGCTCGATACCGTCTGCGTCCGGTCCGGAATGCCTTCCTCCTTGATGAGCCGCGAAAAGCGCCGGGTCATCACCTCGCGCATCATGCCGAAGTCGTCTCCGGGCGTGATGTCGGTCGATTTGATGTTGAACTTGCGGTACTGGCTCTTCACGAAGCCTTCTGGCCCCGCCACGACCATGCCGCCCACGGCATTCGTGCCCATGATATGCGAGTTGTCGTAGATCTCGATCCGCTGCGGCGCATAGGGTAGACCGAACGTTTCCTTGAAGCCCTCGAGCAGGCGCGATTGCGAAGCAGTCTCGGCGAGCTTGCGGCCATGTGCCTCGCGGGCATTGGCAACGACATGGTCGACCAGATCGCGCTTTTCGCCGCGCTGCGGCACCAGGATCGAAACCTTGTGCCCGGTCTTTTCGCCGAGCGCTGCCGCCAGCAGCGCCATTTCATCGACGGTTTCCGACAGCATGATCTGCTTCGGCACCGGCTTGTCGTCATAGAACTGCGCGAGGAAGGCATTCAGAACCTCGGCGCCCGAAAGCTGCGGGTCGGCCTTTGGGAAATAGGCGCGATTGCCCCAGTTCTGGCCGGTGCGAAAGAAGAAAACCTGGATGCAGGAAATCCCGCCCTCGTGGTGGATCGCAAAGACATCCGCCTCCTCGACGCCTGCCGGATTGATGCCCTGATGGCTCTGGACGTGCGACAGCGCGGCAAGGCGATCGCGATAGATCGCCGCACGCTCGAAATCGAGATCTTCGGCGGCGGCGTTCATTTCCTGCGCCATGTGCGCCTTCACCTTCTGGCTTTTGCCGGAAAGGAAATCCTTCGCCTCCTGCACCAGTTGCGCATAGCCTTCGTCGCTGATCTCCCGGGTGCAGGGGCCAGAACAGCGCTTGATTTGATAAAGCAGGCAGGGGCGCGTGCGCGTCTCGAAAACGCTGTCCGTGCAGGTGCGGATCAGGAAGGCGCGCTGCAGCGAATTGATCGTGCGGCCGACTGCGCCGGCGGAAGCGAAGGGACCGAAATAATCGCCCTTGCGGGCGCGGGCGCCGCGATGCTTGAAGATCGAGGGGGCGCGATGATCGCCGGTGATGAGGATATAGGGAAACGACTTGTCGTCGCGCAAAAGCACGTTAAAGCGCGGCCGCAAGCGCTTGATCAGATTCGCTTCCAGGAGCAGCGCCTCGGTCTCCGTGCGCGTCGTCACGAATTCCATATGCGAGGTCAGGCGGACCATCTGCGCGATGCGGTTGGAATGGACCCGGCCCATCGCATAGTTGCCGACGCGCTTCTTGAGGCTGCGCGCTTTGCCGACATAGAGCACGTCGCCATCGGCATTGAACATGCGGTAGACGCCGGGGCTGTTCGGCAGCCGCTTGACGAATTCGCCGATCAGTTCCGCGCCGGCAAGCCCGCTCTCGTTGCCGCCGCCTTCATTCCAGTCGATCGCAGCCGGAAGCGGCGAGGCGGAAAGGTCGCTTTCCACCTCGATATCGTCTTCGTTTTCATCGGTTTCATCATAAAGAACACCGCCATCGGGCAGCTTCTTGGCATTCATTCCTTGATCTCCAGCACATCCGGCGTCTGCCACGCGAGATGCTGGCCGCCGTCGAGTGCAATCATCTGACCCGTGATCGAAGGCGTCTCGAACAGAAAACGAATCGTCCGGCCGAATTCCTCCAACGCAGGTCCTTGCTTCAAGATAAGGGCTGCGACCTGCGCTTGGAAGTCTTCCTGCAACTGCCGTTCGCTTGGCATCGAGGGGCCAGGCCCGATGGCGTTGACACGAATCTTCGGAGCAAGCGCCTGCGCCATCGTCTGTGTTGCGGTCCAAAGCGCCGACTTCGACAGGGTGTAGGAATAGAAGCTCGGCCGCAGCGCCCAGACGCGTTGGTCGATGACATTGACAATGAGGCCAGTGGACTTTTCCGGTAGCTGGGCGGCGAATTGGGCGGCGAGGATCGACGGCGCCCGGACATGCACGGCGAAATGCTCGTCCCAGACACCGGCATCCATCTTTCGCACCGAATCTTCGCGGAAGACGGAGGCATTGTTGACGAGCAGATCGATGGGACCAAGCCGGTCTGCGGCCCTTTTTACCAGGGCTTCCGTCTCGTTTATTTTCGTGAGGTCGCCTTGCACTACGACGGCGTATTTGCCTTTTTGCCGCAATTCCGCCGCAACCGCCTCCGCCTCGTCGATCGAGCTATTGGCATGAATGGCAACGGAAAAGCCGTTTTCCGCCAAATCCTCGACTATCGCCCGGCCTATTCTCTTGGCAGCCCCGGTTATGAGCGCGGCCTTAAGTCTTTTCTCGTTCAAAAGCGTGCCTTCTGGTCCCGCGAGTCTAAGTGCGTTTCTATATAGGGGCAGGCACAGACTATATAAATAGGGTGTCACGATTGCCTTTGTGGCAGACCTATTCTATGTATTATTTGAGAAATAAATTTCTTAGAATAAGTATTGACAATTTAACCCATCGTTATGGTTAACAAATATTCTGTTGCTCTATAGCAACATCAAATTTCAGCCGCTTCGCTGCCTCAATCATTTCACAATTTGGCTCTCTCAAATCCGCAATTGCGCTCCACTTTCGACCTCGATCCGAGAGGGACATCTTGTAATTTCTCGCGAATGCTTCGGCGTAGGACAGTCACGAAGGGCGCGAGATCGAAAGGAGAAATGAGTATGCGTACATTTATTGCTAGTCTGATGGCGTCCGCCTTCGTGATCGCCGGCTTTTCTGCCGCCAACGCCGCCGATGCAGTCGACCAGGTTCCGGAAGCTCCGGTAGCACAGGCCGAGCCGGCCGCTCCGGCAGGTAACTGGGAAGGCTTTTACCTCGGCGGCGCGGGCACCTATAACAAGGGCAACTTCGGTGCAGACCGCGACGGTTACGCGATGGGCGGCCAGCTCTACACGGGCTACAACTGGCAGAGCGGCCAGATCGTCTACGGTGTCGAAGCCGATCTCGGTTATTCCGGCCTCGACAGCACGTCTGACGGCATCACCAACAAGAACCGCTTCAACGGCTCCGTTCGCGGCCGTGTCGGTTACGACCTGAACCCGTTCCTGCTCTACGCCACGGCTGGTGCCGCTGCGGCGAACAACAAGGTCAGCGGCTTCGGTCAATCCGATACCAATACGGCTTTCGGTTACACCGTCGGCGCCGGCGCTGAAGCTATGGTGACGAACAACATCACGGCACGTGTCGAATATCGCTTCAGCGACTATCAGAACAAGGACTTCGATCTCGGCGCCACGAACGTATCCCGCGGCTATGACGAACACAGCGTCAAGGTCGGTATCGGCGTCAAGTTCTAAGTCTGCCGAACACATCTAATGAAAGCCGGGCCTCGCGCCCGGCTTTTTTGTTTCTCAGCCGTGCGGCTTGAGTTCCTGATAGGCAGGAAATTTCTTCTCGAATTTGCGTGCCCAGTCGATCAGTTCCGGATGTTCGGCTTCCCACTGGCCCTTGAAGCGCAGTTCCAGATAGCCGATCGTCGCAGCAAGCGCGAAGTGCCCGCCATTCAGCCTCCGGCCGATCTTCGGTGGATGCGCGCTGATGTGGTTCAGGCCGCTGACGGCCTTCTTCCACTGCCGGTCGATCCAGGGCTGGTGCACCTTCTCCTCGTCGCGGAAGCGGCGCTCGTAAACGATCGCCAGCAGGCAGTCGCAGATGCCGTCGCAGAGTGCTTCCAGAATTTCGGCATCGGTTCGCTTGCCGTTCTTCGAAGGGTAGAGCTTCGTGTTCTTGAGCCGCCCGAAATAATGCATGATCGCCACGCTGTCGAAGACCGAAACCCCTTCGTCGGTCAGAAGCGTGGGGATTTTGCCGAGCGGGTTGTTGTCGACGAGGATTGCCGGGCCGGCATTGGTATCGACACGGATTTCGGTGACGCCGAGTTCCAGATAATGCGCAGCCATCAGCACCTTGCTGGAATAGGGCGATGTCGGGGAGCAGAGCAGCTTCATGTTTCACCTCGAAAGCGGTTTCGGTGCGGACAAATTTCGCACGTGCAGCAAGCGGTCAATCGGCGTTTCCGGTCTTCGCTTCGCCACGCAGCCAGAATGCGCGCTGTGAGGCGAACCGATCTTGGGCGAGATGATCCTTGAGCGCCGGCAGCAGCGCGTGCAACTCGTCCTTCAGCGTGAAGGGCGGGTTGACGATGATGAGACCGGAGCCCGTCAACCCGGTAACGCTGCGGTCGCTGCGCACGCTGAGTTCAGCGCACAGCATCTTCGGAATTTGGGTCGCCTGCAGCGCCTCGTGAAATTCCTTGATGGGAGCGCCCCTCTTCAGCGGATACCAAAGGCAATAGGTGCCGCCCGGAAACCGCCGGTGGGCCCTCGCCAGGCCGTCAACTAGACGCTCGTATTCGCCGTCCTCCTCGAATGGTGGATCGACAAGCACGATGCCGCGTTTTTCCTTCGGCGGCAGATGCGCGCCGAGCGCCAGCCAGCCGTCGAGCTCGGTGATGCGGGCATGGTGATCGCCTTCGAACAGCCGGTGAAGGCGGATATAGTCCTCCGGATGCAGTTCCATCGCCGAAAGCCTGTCCTGTGGGCGAAAGAGCATGCGCGAAAGCTTCGGCGAACCGGGATAGAAGCGCACGCCGCCATCCGGGTTGAGTTCCCGGACCGCGGAAAGATAGGGCTCGAGCAGTCCGGCCACCTGCGGCGCAAGCTCGGCCTCCATGATCCTGCCGATGCCGTCCTGCCACTCGCCAGTCTTTTGCGCCTCTTCCGAGGAGAGGTCGTAAAGCCCGACGCCGGCATGCGTGTCGAGCACTCGGAAAGCGCCGTCCTTCTTCTGCAGATAGCGGATGAGACGCGCCAGAACGGCGTGCTTCAGCACATCGGCAAAATTGCCCGCGTGATAGATGTGGCGGTAGTTCATTTTCGCTGATGCCTGTTATGAATTCATGTCATAGCCGTCATTTCCGGCTTTTGGCGGATGACGGCTTGGAATATAGAAAAGCCATGAACATTGCGACCCCCATTCACGCCAAATCCGCCGATCCCGGCAAGAAGGTCGGGCACACCGCGTGTCCGCACGACTGTCCCTCCACCTGCGCGCTGGAAGTGGAGATTGCGGAGGACGGCCGCATCGGCCGTGTGCGCGGTGCCAACGACCACACCTATACGTCCGGCGTCATCTGCGCCAAGGTCGCGCGCTATGCCGAACGCCTCTACCATCCGGACCGGCTGATGCACCCTCTGCGCCGCATCGGCGCGAAAGGCGAGGGGCGCTGGCAGCAGATTTCCTGGGACGAGGCTCTGGACGAGATCGCCGAAGCCTTCATGAAGGCCGAAGGGAAGGATGGCAGCGAGGCGGTCTGGCCTTACTACTATGCCGGCACCATGGGCTGGGTGCAGCGCGACAGCATCGAGCGCCTGCGCCACGCCAAACGCTATTCCGGCTTCTTCTCGTCGATCTGTACCAACCCGGCCTGGACCGGCTTCACGATGGCGACGGGCACGCTCCGCGGTCCCGATCCGCGCGAGATGGGTCGCACCGATTGCGTCGTCATCTGGGGTACGAACGCGGTCGCGACGCAGGTTAATGTGATGACGCATGCGATTAAGTCGCGCAAGGAACGCAGCGCGAAGATCGCCGTCGTCGATATCTACGACAATCCGACGATGAAGCAGGCCGACATGGCGCTGATCGTCAGGCCTGGCACCGATGCGGCGCTCGCCTGCGCCGTCATGCACATCGCCTTCCGCGACGGCTACGCCGACCGGGCCTATATGGCAAAATATGCCGACGATCCGGCAGGTCTCGAAGCGCACCTCAAGACGAAGACGCCGGAATGGGCGGCCGCGATCACCGGTCTCTCGGTGGATGAGATCGAAGCCTTCGCAAAGCTCGTCGGTACGACGAAGAAAACCTATTTCCGCCTCGGCTACGGCTTCACCCGCCAACGCAACGGCGCGGTCGCCATGCATGCCGCAGCCTCGATCGCCACCGTGCTCGGCTCCTGGCAGTATGAGGGCGGCGGCGCCTTCCATTCGAACAGTGACATCTTCCGCATGAACAACGCGGAGCTGACCGGAAAATCGATGAAGGATCCGGATATCCGCATGCTCGACCAGTCGCAGATCGGCCGCGTGCTGACGGGCGATGCCGCATCACTCCGCCATCGCGGACCGGTCACCGCCATGCTTGTTCAGAACACCAATCCGATGAACATCGCGCCTGAGCAACGCCTTGTGAAGGGCGGCTTTGCGCGGGGCGATCTCTTCGTGGCCGTACACGAGCAGTTCATGACCGAGACGGCGGAAATGGCCGATATCGTCATTCCCGCCACGATGTTCGTCGAGCATGACGACATCTACCGCGCCGGCGGCCAGAACCATATCCTGCTCGGCCCGAAACTCGTCGAACCGCCGCCGACGGTGCGCGCCAACCTTTTTGTCATCGAGGAACTCGCAAAGCGCCTCGGCGTTGCGGATCAGCCAGGCTTCGGCTTTAGCGCCCGGGAAATGGTTGACCGCATTCTCGAAACAAGCGGCCTGCCGGACTACGATCACTTCCTCGAGCATAAATGGTTCGACCGCCAGCCTGACTTCGAAGACGCGCATTTCCTCAACGGTTTCGCGCATACGGACGGCAAGTTCCGCTTTCGGCCGGATTGGGCGAACCAGCCGGCGCCTAACCGTCCACCGGAATCCGTCGGCTTGCTCGGCCCGCATCCCGAGCTGCCGGCTTTTCCCGATCAAGTGGATGTCATCGAAATGGCCGATGCCGAACATCCCTTCCGGCTGGCAACCTCGCCCGCGCGCAACTTCCTCAATTCCAGCTTTTCCGAAACAAAGACGTCGCGGCAGAAGGAGGGGCGTCCCGAACTGATGATCAATCCGCAGGATGCCGAGATAAACGGCATTGCCCACGGCGATCTCGTCCAGATCGGAAACCGGCGCGGCGAGGTGCGCCTGCACGCCCACGTCACGACCGAGGTCAAGCCGGGCGTTCTGATCGCCGAAGGCTTGTGGCCCAACAAGGCGCATGTCGACGGCGAGGGCATCAATGTGCTCACCGGCGCAGACCCCGTTGCGCCCTATGGCGGTGCGGCGGTCCACGACAACAAAGTCTGGCTGCGCAAGGATGCCGTATGACGAAGTTCGCGAAGGCAAGGGCGGAGGTCGTCGGGGAAACGACGCTCGCGGAGGGCTGGACGCGGCTGAGCGTTTATAAGCTCGATTACACGGATTCGAACGGCCTTACCCATCGCCTCCATCGCGAGGTCTATCACCGCACGCCGGCCGCGACGATCCTGCTCTACGATCCGAAACGCGGCTCCGTCGTACTCGTCAAACAGTTCCGCCTGCCGCCCGATCTTCGGGGCGAGCCCGCCTTCATGATCGAAACGCCGGCCGGCCTTCTCGACGGCGAGGAGCCGGAAGCAGCGATCCGCCGCGAAGCGATGGAAGAGACGGGCTTCCGCGTCCGCGACGTCCGGTTCCTCTTCAGGGCCTACAGCTCGCCCGGTTCGAACAGCGAAGTCGTGCATTTCTTCGCCGCGCCGATCGATACGTCCGACCGCGTCTCGAACGGCGGTGGCCTGGCCGAAGAGCATGAGGATATCGAAGTGCTGGACGTGCCGCTGGACACGGCAATCGCCATGATCGAAAGCGGCGATATCCGCGACATGAAGACGATCATCCTGCTGCAATGGGCGGCGATGAAGAGGGATAGCTTGATCTAATCGACATTTTTTCCCAGGACCGTTGATCTTTCGGCAGTCGACCGGTTGGATCGATGACCCTCACCTGATACGCAAGCGTGCTCGACCATTTCCAGAGTACGAGATTGATGGTCGTTTCCGCACGATGGGCAAAGGACGGCACGAGCAGGGCCGACATATTTTTCATGCAGCTCATCAAGTATTGTGAAAGTGCTTTGGGTTGGTTGTCGCAGCAGCATCCAAGTTCATACCGCTGTCACGAATCCCGCCTAAGCGCTGCAGTTTATCAAATCATGGAATGCCGTCAGGAGAGTGCCTATGTGGCTCAGCAATTTCACGCTCGTTCTTCCCGAAGAGGTGGTGAGCCGGGGCGCAATCCGGATCGAGGACGGGGCGATTGCCGAGATACGGTCGGAGCCGGTCGGCAATGCCGCGATCGACGGCGGCGGGCGGTTGCTGATGCCGGGTTTCGTCGATCTGCATGGCGACATGGTCGAGCGCGAGATCGCGCCGCGCCCGAACGCCATGATGCCGATTGATTTCGGCATCCATGAACTCGACAAGAAACTCGCGGCCGCCGGCGTGACGACGGCTTTTGCGGCGATCTCCTTTGCGACCGAGAGCGTCTACGGCTATGTCCGCTCACTCGAAACAACAGGTGCGATCATCGAGGGGATCAACCGGCTCAAGCACGATCTGCTGATCGACCATCGCGTCCATGCGCGCTATGAGATCACCAATCTGGGTGCCGCGCCCGCGCTTGAAAAGCTGCTTGAAGCCGGTCATATCGATATGGTGTCGCTGACCGACCATACGCCGGGGCAGGGGCAGTACAACAACATCCAGAGCTACATATTGAGCATCGCCGAGCGCCGGGCGATCTCCGAGGAAATGGCAGCGGAAATGGTCGCCAAGCGCATTGCCATGCGCAGCAATCCGGAGATCGAGGCAAAGCTGAAGGAGATCGTCGCCCTCTCGCTCAAGGGGAAGCTGTCGCTTGCTTCGCACGATGACGATAGTGCTGAAAAGGTCGCCGAGATGCATGATCTCGGTGTGACGATCAGCGAGTTTCCGGTCACGCTACCAGCTGCCGTGGAGGCCCGCCGCCGCGGGCTCTGGACGCTTATGGGAGCGCCCAATGCGCTTCGCGGCCAGTCAATGTCGGGCAATCTGAGTGCGCTCGATGCCGCCAAGGCCGGGCTACTGACGGTGATTGCTGCCGATTATCACCCGGCGGCTTTCGTGCCCGGCATCTTCAAGATCGCCGAGTACACCGCAATGCCGGCCGCGGTCGCCATGGCGACCAGGAATGCCGCCCGTTCCGCAGGTCTGACGGACCGCGGCGAGATCGCCGTCGGTCAGCGCGCCGATCTGGTCGTCGTCGAGCCGGGCGATGTGCACCGCATCCGCGCCACCTTCTGCGGCGGACGCTTCGTCTACAGCGACGGCACCTTGCATCAGCTTCGGGCGCTCGTTGCCTGAAGGATCAGGCGATCAGGGAAATGATGTGATTGGCATTGGGGCGGGCGGATATCTCTGCGCCCACCGCCCTGCCGCCTTCCATCCGCACCTTGCCTTCGGCAAAGAGCCGCAGCGCTTGCGGATAGAGCTGATGCTCGACCGTGAGGACACGCGCGGCGAGCGTCTCGGCGGTATCGCCGGACAGAACCGGTACGGCGGCCTGTCCGATCGCCGGCCCTTCATCCATGCCTTCGGTCACGAAATGCACCGTGCACCCTGCGATCCGCATGCCGGCGTCGATGGCGCGCTGATGCGTGTGGAGGCCCGGGAAGAGCGGCAGAAGGGAAGGGTGGATGTTGATCATCCGGCCCTCGTAACGTTGGATGAATCTCGCGCTCAGAAGCCGCATATAGCCCGCAAGGCAGAGAATATCCGGCGAGAGCCGGTCGAGCGCTTCAAAGATCGTCGCCTCGTGGGCTTCCTTACTGGCATAATCCTTGCGAACGAAAGCGAACGTGGAAATGCCTTCCGCGGCGGCTTTCGCAAGGCCGCCCGCATCCGCCTTGTCGGAAATCACGCCGACGATTTCAGCGGGAAAGTCCGGAGCTTTCGCTGCCGCGACGAGCGCCATCATGTTGGAGCCGCCGCCGGAAATGAAGACGACGACGCGTTTGCGCGGCATGGTCATAGAGCGAGCGTGCCCTTGTAAACCGTTCCCGGCGCACCTTCTGCGCGGCCGATTATCCGGCCGAGCGTGATGATCTTCTCGCCTTCCGATTCCAGGAGGGCGGTCACCGCAGCGGCATTTTCAGCCGAGACGACGGCGATCATGCCGACTCCGCAGTTGAAGGTGCGCAGCATTTCCTTCGCCTCGACGCCACCCGTCTTGGCAAGCCAGGAGAAGACCGGCGGAACCTTGACCGCGGCAAGATCGATCTCGGCGGCAAGATGCTTAGGCAGCACGCGCGGGATATTTTCGGGGAAGCCGCCGCCGGTGATGTGCGCCAGCGCCTTGACGGCGCCGGTTTCGCGGATCGCCTTCAGAAGCGGCTTCACATAGATGCGGGTCGGCGTCAGCAGCGCTTCGCCGAGAGCCGTGCCTTCGGCGAAAGGCGCCGGCGCCTCCCAGCCGAGACCCGAAAGCTCAACGATCTTGCGCACCAGCGAAAAGCCGTTCGAGTGAACGCCGGAGGAGGCGAGGCCGAGGATGATATCGCCCTCGGCAATATCGCCTGCAGGCAGAAGCTGGCCGCGCTCGGCGGCACCAACGGCAAAGCCTGCGAGATCGTAATCGCCGGAAGAATACATGCCCGGCATTTCCGCCGTCTCGCCACCGATCAATGCACAGCCCGCCTCGCGGCAGCCGGCAGCAATACCGCCGACGATCGCCGCACCCTGTTCCGGATCGAGCTTGCCGGTCGCGAAATAGTCGAGGAAGAAGAGCGGCTCAGCACCTTGCACGACAAGGTCGTTGACGCACATGGCAACGAGGTCGATGCCGACCGTTTCGTGGTAATCCGCGTCGATGGCGATCTTCAGCTTGGTGCCGACGCCGTCATTGGCGGCGACGAGAACCGGATCGGTGAAGCCGGCGGCCTTGAGATCGAACAGGCCGCCGAAGCCTCCTATTTCGCCATCGGCGCCAGGCCGCCTCGTGGAGCGTACGGCAGGCTTGATCTTCTCAACCAGAAGATTTCCGGCATCGATATCGACGCCTGCGTCGCTATAGGTCAGGCCGTTTCTTCCAGACTGGCTCATGCTGATCTCCGATGGCTGGTTCGGGCGGTATAATGGACCGCGTCACATGCGGGTCGCAATTGCATGAGAGTGCGCTTTATGCAAGGTGGCGATGGAGAAAAGCCCCAATTTCCCGCTCTTTCCATAGGGGAGGGCTGGATTTTCCGCCGCAGGGTTGACCATCTTCCGGCCCGCATCCTATGTGCTTCGAGTAGCGGCGCGAAAAGATTGCGTCACGGGCGGACGAACGGGGAAAGCGATGCCACATCAGGTCAGCGGAGCAAGTCTCAAACGGCAGGTCTTCTTCTGGCTGGGCGTGCTCGTCTTCTTCATCGTCTTTCTCTATATCTTCAGCTCCATCCTGCTGCCCTTTGTCGCCGGCATGGCGATCGCCTATTTCCTTGATCCCGTGGCCGACCGTTTGCAGCGTCTGGGGCTCAGCCGCCTGATGGCAACAATCGGCATCCTGGTCGCCTTTGTCATCATCTTCGCGCTCGCCCTGATGATCCTCATTCCGGTCCTGATCAATCAGTTCAACGATTTCGCCCAGCGGCTCCCCGGATATATCAGCCAGCTGCAGGCCTTCATCGCCAATGTACAGGATTCCGTGCTGCCGGGTTGGATCAGGAACCAGCTCGGCACGATCAAGGACAATTTCTCCGGCATATTGTCGGAAGGCATGGGCTTCCTGACCGGCCTCTTTGGCCAGATCTGGAATTCCGGCAAGGCCATCGTCGACGTCATCTCGCTGCTGGTCGTGACGCCGGTCGTTGCTTTTTACATCCTGCTCGACTGGGACCGCATGATTTCCAAGGTCGATCAGTGGATTCCGCGCGATTATGTCAGCGACGTTCGCCAGATCGCTCATGAGATCGATCAAGCGATCGCCGGCTTCATTCGCGGGCAGGGCTCTCTCTGCCTGATCCTCGGAATCTACTACGCCGTCGGTCTGTCGCTCGTCGGCTTGAACTTCGGCCTGCTCATCGGACTCTTTGCCGGCATGATAAGCTTCATCCCCTATGTCGGCTCGCTGGTCGGGCTGGTTCTTGCGGTCGGCGTGGCGCTCGTTCAGTTCTGGCCGGATTATCTCTGGGTCGGCGCCGTGCTCGTTGTCTTCTTCAGCGGCCAGTTCCTGGAAGGCAATATCCTGCAGCCGAAACTCGTCGGCCACAGCGTCGGACTTCACCCGGTCTGGCTGATGTTCGCGCTCTTTGCGTTCGGCGCGCTCTTCGGCTTCGTCGGCCTGCTCGTTGCCGTGCCGGCCGCTGCCGCCGTCGGCGTCCTTGTCCGCTTTGCGCTCTCGCGCTACCTTCAGAGCGATCTTTATGCGGGCCGTTCGCAACCTGCCGACGCCCGGAAGACAAAAGCCGAATCCAAATGAACGACGTGAAGCGCAAGGCGGGGGAACAGCTACCGCTGGTCTTTTCCCATGATGCGGCAAGCGGCCGGGACGACCTGCTGGTCTCCGACCGGCTGAGCGCTGCGGTGACCATCATCGACGCCTGGCCGCAATGGCCGTCGCCGGTCGTCATTCTGGCCGGGCCGGTCGGTTCCGGAAAGTCGCATCTTGCAAGCATCTGGAAAGAGCATAGCGGTGCCGTCAGCATCCATCCGAAGCGAGGATCGGATGCCGCCGTTACTGCGGCAAACGGGCCTGTCCTTTTCGAGGATGTCGACCGCCTCGGCTTCGATGACACCGAACTTTTTCACGTCATCAACAGCGTGCGCGAAAACGGCAACAGCCTGTTGATGACGAGCCGCCTGTGGCCGATGTCGTGGCCGGTGGAGCTTGCCGACCTGCGCTCGAGGCTCAAGGCTGCGACCGTCGTCGAAATCGGCGAGCCGGACGAGGAATTGCTGTCGCAGGTTATCGTCAAGCTCTTCTCCGACCGGCAGCTTAATATAGATGACAAACTCGTCCTTTATATCGTGAACCGGATGGAGCGGTCGCTGAACGCGGCCCAGACGATCGTCGAAAGGCTCGACCGGCTGGCCCTTGCACGGGGCACGAAAATCACCCGGTCTCTCGCTGCCGAAGTGTTGAATGAATTGGGTAATTCGGCGTCGTCCGATTGACTGTCACAGTTCCGTCGTGAAACTGATATACTGCGCATGGACGAGTGAAACGGGGTGATCGGAACATGGACAGTGCGGTAGCAGAGCATCAGGAACCCATTCCGGAAACAGCGGCAGCAGTCCCGCCGCTGGAAGACCTGCTCGCTAGTCCCGAACGTTTCATCAACCGTGAATTTTCCTGGCTGCAGTTCAACCGTCGCGTTCTCGAGGAAACGCTGAACACTGAGCACCCGCTGCTCGAGCGCGTCCGTTTCCTGTCGATTTCCGCGGCCAATCTCGACGAATTCTTCATGGTGCGCGTCGCGGGCCTCGAAGGCCAGGTACGCCAGAACATCGTGGTTCGCACGCCGGACGGGAAGACGCCCGCCGAACAGCTCGATGCAATCCTGCAGGAGATCGACAATCTGCAGATGGAGCAGCAGGCTTCGCTTGCCGTCCTGCAGCAGTATCTCGCGAAGGAAGACATTCTGTTCGTCCGTCCCGGCGCTCTCAGCGACGCCGACCGGCAGTGGCTGGCCGCAGAGTTCGAGCAGGCGATCTTTCCGGTTCTGACGCCGCTGTCGATCGACCCGGCTCACCCGTTCCCGTTCATCCCGAACCTCGGTTTCTCGATCGGCTTGCAGCTGACCAGCAAGCACGGGCGCGAGCCGATGACGGCGCTGCTTCGCCTGCCGCCTGCGCTCGATCGCTTCGTGCGCTTGCCCGATGACGCCGGCACGATCCGCTATATCACGCTGGAGGATGTCGCGAACATCTTCATTCACCGGCTCTATCCCGGTTACGAGGTGCAGGGCTCCGGTACATTCCGCCTCATCCGCGACAGCGATATCGAAGTGGAGGAAGAAGCTGAAGACCTCGTGCGCTTCTTTGAAACCGCGCTGAAGCGCCGCCGCCGCGGCAAGGTAATCCGCATCGAGACGGATTCCGAGATGCCGGCATCGCTGCGCCAGTTCGTGGTGCAGGCGTTGAACGTTCCAGACAATCGTGTCGCCGTTTTGCCGGGCCTGCTTGCGCTCAATACGGTCTCCGAGATCACCAAGGCGCCGCGCGACGACCTTCGGTTTCCGCCGTACAATGCGCGATTTCCCGAACGCGTTCGCGAGCATGCCGGAGACTGCTTCGCGGCCATTCGCGAAAAGGACATGGTGGTTCATCACCCCTACGAGTCTTTCGACGTGGTCGTCCAGTTTCTTCTCCAGGCTGCGCGCGATCCTGACGTTCTGGCGATAAAGCAGACCCTTTACCGCACTTCGAACGACAGCCCGATCGTCCGGGCTCTCATCGATGCTGCCGAAGCCGGTAAGTCGGTGACTGCCCTCGTCGAGCTCAAGGCCCGTTTCGACGAAGAGGCGAACATCCGTTGGGCACGCGACCTAGAACGCGCCGGCGTGCAGGTCGTCTTCGGCTTCATCGAGCTCAAGACACACGCAAAGATGTCGTTGGTCGTTCGCCGCGAGGAGGGCAGACTTCGCAGCTACTGCCACCTCGGCACCGGCAACTACCATCCAGTCACCGCGAAGATCTATACCGACCTCTCGTTCTTCACCTGCAATCAGGTGATCGCCCACGATATGGCGAACATCTTCAACTTCATCACCGGCTACGGCGAGCCGGAGGAGAGCATGAAGCTCGCCGTTTCGCCTTATACGCTGCGCTCGCGCATCCTCTTTCACATCGACGAGGAGATCAAACATGCCAAGAACGGTGCGCCGGCAGCGATCTGGATGAAGATGAACTCGCTCGTCGATCCGGAAATTATCGACGCGCTCTATACGGCAAGCCGGGCAGGCGTTGAAATCGATCTGGTTATTCGCGGTATCTGCTGCCTACGCCCGCAGGTGCCGGGCCTCTCCGACAATATTCGCGTCAAGTCGATCGTCGGCCGCTTCCTGGAGCACAGCCGCATCTTCTGCTTCGGCAATGGACACGGCCTGCCGTCCGACAAGGCGCTCGTCTATATCGGCTCCGCCGACATGATGCCCAGAAACCTCGACCGCCGCGTCGAGACGCTCGTCCCGCTCATCAATCCGACTGTGCACGAGCAGGTTTTGTCCCAGATCATGCTAGGCAATATCATTGACAATCAGCAGAGCTACGAGATATTGCCCGACGGCACGTCTCGGCGCATGGAAGTGCGCAAAGGCGAAGAACCGTTCAATGCGCAGCAGTATTTCATGACCAATCCCAGCCTTTCCGGCCGTGGTGAAGCCCTGAAATCCAGTGCGCCCAAGCTGATTGCCGGCCTGCTTTCCGGCTGGACCAAGAGATAAAACTGGACCTGCATGGTTGAATCAGAAGCCCAGGGGCGCCTACCAGGGATTGCCCCGGTCTCCGTCGTCGATATCGGGTCGAATTCGATCCGCGTGGTCATCTACGAAGGCATGTCCCGGTCGCCGGCGATCCTTTTCAACGAAAAGGTGCTCTGCGGCCTCGGTAAGGGCATCGCGCTGAACGGCAGGATGGATGAGGAAAGCGTCGCCCGCGCGCTGGCCGCCCTGCATCGTTTCAAGGCCCTTTCCGACCAGGCCCGCGCGGCGACCATGTATGTGCTGGCGACGGCTGCCGCGCGCGAAGCCTCCAACGGGCCCGATTTCATCCACCAGGCCGAAACGATCCTCCAGCGCAAGATTCGCGTGCTTTCCGGCGAGGAGGAGGCGAAGTTTTCCGCGCTCGGCGTCATCAGCGGCTTCTTCCATCCGGACGGCATCGCGGGCGACCTCGGCGGCGGCTCGCTGGAACTCATCGACATCAAGGAGCGCGAGATCGGCAGGGGGATCACCCTGCCGCTCGGGGGGCTTCGCCTTTCGGAATATGCCAACGGCTCCCTCGTGAGAGCCCGCACTTTCGCTCGCAAGCATGTTCGAAGCGCCACGAAAATCCTGGAAAAGGGGGCCGGGCGGACCTTCTACGCGGTTGGTGGCACCTGGCGTAACATCGCCAAGCTGCACATGGAACTTACCCAATATCCGCTTCACATGATGCAGGGCTACGAGGTTTCTCTCGAAGGGATGATGCAGTTCCTCGATCAGGTGGAAGTAGCCAGGGACTCCAAGGATCCGGCCTTCCAGGCGGTCTCGAAGCATCGCCGTGCGCTGCTGCCCTTCGGCGCCGTTGCCATGAAGGAAGTGTTGAGCGCGATGAATCCCGGTGTCATTTCCTTCTCGGCGCAGGGCGTTCGCGAAGGCTATCTCTACTCGCTGCTGTCGGAGGGCGAGCGCCGCGCCGATCCGCTGCTTTCGGCGGCCGGCGAGCTTGCCATCCTACGCGCGCGTTCCCCTGAGCATGCGCGCGAGCTTGCGCGATGGACCGGCTACATGATGCCGTATTTCGGCGTTGTGGAAACGGAAGAGGAAGCCCGCTACCGCCAGGCGGCGTGCCTGCTCGCCGACATCAGCTGGCGCGCGCATCCGGACTACCGCGGCCTGCAGGCGCTGAACCTGATTGCCCATTCCTCCTTCGTCGGCATCAGCCATCCCGGCCGGGCCTTCATCGCGCTCGCCAATTACTACCGCTTCCAAGGCCTGCATGACGACGGCTCGACGGCACCGCTTGCCACGATCGCCGGCCCGCAATATGTCGAGCGCGCCAAGCTGCTCGGCGGCATGCTGCGCGTCGTCTATCTCTTCTCGGCCTCCATGCCGGGCCTGGTGAAGAACCTGACATTCCGCAAGTCCTCCAATCCAAGCATCGACCTCGAATTCGTCGTGCCATCGGAATATCGCGACTTCGCGGGAGAACGCCTCGACGGCCGCCTGCAGCAGCTCTCGCGGCTGACGAACAGACGGCTGGCGTTCAGGTTCGAGTAGGGGGCATTCGTGGATTTTGTTCTGCGGTGAAGCGCCCTTGAACACCGTCATTCCTGTTCTCGTCAGAGGAATCCAGCCACGGCGGGTCTGCGCCGTGAATTACTCTCCCGCAAATCAAAATGAACCTCCCGCGCCTCAAGGACTTGGGCGCACCTGATTCTGTGGCAGGCACAGGTATGAGGCGGGAAAACGAAAAAACGGTCTGCCGAGCAACGCCTCATCCGCAGTCAGCCGCAAGGAAGGGGAGGATGGCACTCACGCGCCACCCTCTCCATCCCCAAGAGCGTCTATTTATTTCGCACTCAAAAAATCACCCACTTCCAGCAGGCTGAACTCGTTGTCATCTGCCTTGTCGACGGCGCGGCCGGCGGAGAAGGGAAGGTTGTTGTCGTTGCCGACGATGATGTGCGTGGCATCGACGCGGTCGACATTCTCGATCGTCACGAAGGGCATGTCGTAGAAGCCTTCGCGGCCGCCCTGTTTCTTCTTGTTGTTTGGGTCTTCGATATGCATCAGGTCGATGTAACCGATCTTGCGCACGGCCTTGCCGGCGTTGGCATCGTCGAGCTCGATTTTGTAGATGCGCTTGAACTCCGCCGGGGCTTGGAAGCAGTCCGGCTTAGGCTCCTTGGGATCGGCACAGACCTTGTCCTTCGTACCGGCGCCATTGTCGCGCTCGATGACGAGGGCGGTCGTGTCGTCCAGCATGTTGAAGTCGCCAATCGCGGCACCCTTGTCCTCGAATGGATAAAACCAGCTGCGGCCCGTCCATTTCTTGGAGGCGACGTCGAACTCGATGACGCGGATGGCAGTGTGGCCGTCAACGGATTCCATCTTGCCGTCATCCTGATAGAGCGCGCCTTCCAGAAGGCCGTAAAGCTTGGTTCCGTCCTTCGACATGGCAAGACCTTCGAAGCCACCGGAGCGCTTGAGGTTGAAGGCAGGCATCTTGGCGGCCGGATTTGCCGGAACCGAGAGCAGCGGGTTGTCGGGCGACATCACCAGCTTGCCATCGGCCGTGGTGGCGATCACGTCGGTCAACCGGCCTTCGGTATCGACTTTCAAAAGATAGGGACCGAACTCATCGCCGAGCCAGAAGCCGTCGGCGACCGGCTGGATGGATTCGATGTCGAAATCTCCGCCGGTCAGATAGCGTTTCTCGGCACCTTCGAGAGTAATCGGGAAGGGCGCGATCTTGTTCGGATCGGAGAGGAAGATGTTCTTGACGACGTCGGCCTTGCCGGTCGTCCAGTCGAGTTTCATCTGGTGCAGGAAGAGCATGGCGTCGCTGGAGTTGCCCTTGGAGCCGAAACCGTTGTCGGAGAGCGTCCAGAACGTGCCGTCTTCCATCGTCTTGATGCCGGAAAAGCCTTGGACAGGCTGGCCGTCGAGCGGCAGCTTGATGTCGGTGACGCGCTGTCCGTCCTTGCCGGGAACGGAGCCGAGCGCTTCGGTGCGCTTGCGGTCCGGAGTGGTGAACTTGCCGGCGTGCTTCAGGAATTCGGGCGCGTCGGCGGGTGCCGGAACCAGCGTGTTGGCAGGCAGGATCGCCTGGCCGGCGAGCTTGGCCGGAAAAGCCCGCTGGTCGGCGGAAGCGGAGGCGGCGACGAGGAAGAAGAGGGAGACGGAACTGAAAAGCGCAGCTTTCATGGAAACCTCCAGTAAAATGAAATGGCGGTTTCGCTTAGCAGTCCATTGATGGCGCCTAATTGAAGGTTGAATGAAGCTTTGGTGACGCTGCCGACGTGGGCAGGGCCTGTGCCAGCGTCATGACGCCGAGTCCTTGGCCCCGGCCCTTGAGCGCATGAACACCCAGGTCCTGCGCGCTGATCCTTTCAGGCAGCGTCAGACGTTGGGCAAGCTCGCTCGAGATCAGCACCGGCCGGTTCAGTGTCTTGCAAAGGGACTCAAGCCTTGAAGTTGTATTCACAGTGTCGCCGAAATAGGCGATCTTGTGGTGATCGACGCCGATTTCCGCTGTGATGACGAAGCCACCATGGAGTGCTGCGCGCAGGCGGGGCACCTGTCCATATTGCTTCAGCCAGCTTTCCGCATCGGCTTCGATATCGTTCAGGATGTCGAAGATACAGCGCACGCAGCGGCCATCCTTCAGCCCGCGCGCGAGCGGCCAGGTTATGATCGCGGAATCGCCGACGTAATCATCAATCGCCCCTTTGTTCCGCCGCACCGGTTCGGCAAAAGCGGCAAACAGCGAGTTCAGCAATTGCTGCGCTCGAAGATCTCCGTGCTTTTCGGCAAAAGGGGTCGAATCGACGAGGTCGATAAAGAGGAAGATGCGTTCCTCCTGGACGGGGGTCCGGTAGCGGCCGGAAAACATGCTGAGAAAAACATCGCGGCCGAGCAGTTCGCGCACGCGCAACACGAAGATGACGACGGCGCAGACCCCCAGCGCATACATGAAGACGTTGAACGGCATCACCAGGATGTTCAAGAGCGACTCAGGCTTGATCAGCCCGATCGCCGACAGCAGCGAGGCGGCCAGCGCATAGCCGATGTTCATGAGGGCTTCATAAATCAGCAAAGCTGAAATGATGAACGACGCCGTCGGAAGTTTCTGGAGCCGCCGGTAGAGCGGGCGCAGGAAGGCTCTCCGCTCGAAGGCCAAAATCGGCATGCCGATAAAGACCGCAAAGACCGCGCCGATGATGACCGGTTCGTCGGGATAGACCACCAGGCTATAGGCTACGCCGCTTGCAGCCATCACGGCCGTTAAGAGAAGCCAGTTCTGCGCTGGAGAAATCTCTTTCATGACATCTGACCTGTGTTGGCGCCCGCGCGCATTTTTCCACGCGAGACGCTTCGGTCAAGCGATTTCGCAAGCCGGCTCAAGGGGCGAGGGCCATCAAAGCGAGACGGTATCGACTTTCTTGCCGACGAAACGAAGCGCGATCTCGCCCTTGATAAGCTGCAGCGCGGGCGCACCGAACAATTCGCGGCGCCAACCGCTGAGTGCTGCGACCTCCGCCTTCTCGCCGTCCGCGGCAATCTTGTCGAGGTCTTCGCTGTTGGCGATGACTTTCGGCGCGACGCCGTGTTTTTCCGAAATCAGCTTCAACAGTACCTTGAGCAATTCGACCGCAGCGGCAGCACCCTCAGGCGCCTGCGTGTGGCGGGGCACATGGGGCATCTCGGCTTTCGGCAGGGCAAGGGCCGTATTGACGGCTTCGAGAACCGCCGTACCGGCGGCAGAACGCTCCCATCCCTTCGGGATCGTGCGCAGGCGGCTCAGGGCCTCGGTGTCCTTCGGCTGCTGCTGGGCGATCTCGTAGATCGCATCGTCCTTCAATACGCGCGAACGCGGCACGTTGCGCGATCGCGCCTCCCGCTCGCGCCAGGCCGCGACATATTTGAGGGTCGCAAGTTCCTGCGGTTTGCGCAGCCGCATCTTCAAACGTTGCCAGGCGTCATCCGGATGCATGTCGTAGGTCTCGCGCGATTCGAGAATATCCATCTCCTCCGAGAGCCAGGACGAGCGGCCTTCGCGCTCCAGTTCGGCCTTGAGATAGAGATAGGCGTCGCGCAGATGTGTGACGTCCGCCAACGCATAATCGAGCTGCTTTTCGGAAAGTGGCCGGCGGCTCCAGTCGGTGAAGCGCGAGGATTTATCGATTTGCACGCCCTTTGTCCGGCTGATGAGCTGGTCATAGGAAACGCTGTCGCCGAAGCCGCAGACCATGGCGGCGACCTGCGTGTCGAAGATCGGATGCGGGATCAGCCCGCCGCGATGGAAGATGATTTCGATGTCTTGGCGCGCCGCATGAAAAACCTTCAGCACATTCGGGTTGGCCATCAACCCGAAGAAGGGTGCAAGGTCTATGCCCTTAGCAAGTGGGTCGATGATGACTTCCGTCGTCAAGCTTGCCATCTGTATCAGGCAAAGCTCCGGCCAGAATGTCGTCTCACGCAGGAATTCAGTGTCGATTGTAATGAAGTCGGACTTGGCCAGCTCTTTGCAGGCGGCCGCCAATTCGGCGGTTGTTTCTATCATGTCAATTCATTCGCAAGGAAAAAGGTCGATTAACCTTCCTTCTCCTTTACGCTCGATATGTCAATACGTTGAAGGTGCCTATGCCGGCGTGGCCGGCGGGTTATTCGCCGGGATCGATACAGCGCTTCGCACGATTGCTGTATTCATTGGCGAGCACGGCAATCCAGCCTCCGGCGGCGATCGTCGCAGGCAGAACAATGAAAGCGAAGATTGCGATGCCGCTCATAGGGGTAGGCCCTCTCAGTGCACGTCCTCCTCCGAGATGTAATGCAATCGGCGAGGAACAAGATGCAGGAGGCTGCGTCATGCCGAAGCCCTTCACCCTAACCCTCTCCCCGCAAGCGGGGCGAGGGACTTGCCTCGCGAAATGGCTGAGAAGGACGGAGAGGCTGCGGCATATCACCTGTGCCCGTTAAAGCCGGAAGAAGGTGCCGGCAGGCGGACAAGGGCTTTAGCTTACCTCAAACAACCTGCACATAACTCGTCATGCCCGTCTTCTGATGCTCGATGATATGGCAATGAAGCACCCAGTTGCCCGGATTGTCGGCGACGAAGGCAAGCTCGACCTTCTCATCGGGCTGGACGAGATAGGTGTCGGAAACGAGCGGCATCACCTCGCGTGTCGAGGACGAAATGACCGTGAAGCTCATGCCGTGCAGATGGATCGGATGCAGGTGCGGCGTCAAGTTCTCGAGCTGGAAGATGTAGCTCTTGCCAAGCTTCAGTTCGGCAAGCGGGGCGGTCGGATCGGCAATGTCGCCCGGCCACGGCAGCCTGTTGATCGCCCAGAAACTGAAGCCGAGTGTGCCGCATATGCTGTCGACGGAGGCGCTTTCCGCTGTGGCGCTGAGCACCAGCGGGATCTTTTCGGCGGCGGAAAGATCGGCCTGCGCGACCGGATTGGCGGCAAGCGGGGCAAGGTCGCCCGCGTTGCGTTTCAGCGACTGACCGACGGCGCGCAGGCTCGCGATCGTTTTCGGCGTGGTCCCCCGGATATCCTCCAGTATCGCTACACCGCCTTCGCTGTCCGGCATCCGCACGGCAAGGTCCAGCCGCTGCCCGGGACCGATCTGGAGCAGGTCAAGCGGAAAGCGCTGCGGCACCGGATTGCCGTCGATGGCGATTACCGTCGCCTTGGCGCCTTCCATCCGCAGCGAGAAGACGCGGGTGACATCCGTCACGGCGATGCGCAGGCGGACAAGGCCGCCGGCCGGCGCATCATATTGCGGCTCCTGCTGCCAGTTCGCCGTGCGCACCGTTCCATAGGTGCCGGTCTTTGCCGCCTCGCGCGGACGGAAGGGCGCGATGAATTGCCCATCTCCGCCGAGCCGCCAGTCGCGCATGTTGAGCGCGATCTCGGCATCGAAAGTCGGATCGGCAGGATCCTCGATGACGATCACGCCGGTCATGCCGCGGCCCATCTGGGTCAGCGTATTGCAATGCGGGTGATACCAGAAGGTGCCGGCATCCGGCGGCGTGAAGGCGTAGTCAAAGCTGTCACCCGTATAGACGTAGGGCTGCGTCATGAAGGGCACGCCGTCCATCCTGTTGTCGATGCGAAGGCCATGCCAGTGGATCGTCGTTGGCTCGTCGAGAGCATTGGTCAGGCGTGCGGCATAGGGCCTGCCGCGGGTCATGCGAAGCACCGGCGGCGGGCCGCCATCGCCCCAGGTCATGACATCCCTCGTGGGTCCGGCAGCAGCAAGCGAAGCCTCGGTCTTCACCGCCTTCAGCACCTGCGGTTCGGGCGCCGAGCCGGCAAAGCCGAACTTGCCGGCAATGCCCATGCCGGCACTGTAGGCGCCGGCGACGGTGGACGCCTTCAACAGATTGCGGCGGGTGAATAGGGGCATCTGGCGCTCCGGCAACAACAATGGCGCCATCTTTAAAGTTGACTGCGCTTTTCATCAATAAGGAAGTGAGGGCCAAACTGCCGCAGTTGCCTTGCATCATGCGCCCGAATAAACCGCGCCAAAGTGGTGCTCAATGCGGCCCAAGCCTTGACAAATCAGACCGTCCATGCGCTTTTCCGCCCGATTTTCTTGTCGGCACCGGAGAGCCATTCGAGCCCCTGCTGCCGTCTCAAGCCAAAATACCAGGATTAGACATTATGCATCGCTACCGCAGCCACACATGTGCAGCCCTCCGTAAGTCGGATGTTGGCGCGAATGTCCGGATTTCCGGCTGGGTCCACCGCGTTCGCGACCATGGCGGCGTTCTCTTCATCGACCTTCGCGACCATTACGGCATCACCCAGGTTGTTGCCGATCCGGATTCGCCGGCTTTCAAGATCGCTGAAACCGTTCGCGGCGAATGGGTCATCCGCATCGACGGCCTCGTGAAGGCGCGTACTGAAGACACCGTCAACAAGGCGATGGCGACCGGCGAGATCGAGCTCTACGCGCAGGAGATCGAAATCCTGTCCGCCGCCAAGGAACTGCCGCTGCCAGTCTTCGGCGAGCCGGACTATCCAGAAGACGTCCGCCTCAAGTACCGCTTCCTCGACCTTCGCCGCGAGACGCTGCACAAGAACATCGTCAAGCGCACGCAGATCATCTCTGCCATGCGCCGTGAAATGGGCAATATCGGCTTCACCGAATATTCGACGCCGATCCTGACGGCCTCCTCGCCGGAAGGCGCGCGTGACTTCCTCGTGCCGAGCCGCATCCATCCCGGCACCTTCTACGCCCTGCCGCAGGCGCCGCAGCTGTACAAGCAGCTCTTGATGGTTGCCGGTTTCGACCGCTATTTCCAGATCGCGCCCTGCTTCCGTGATGAAGACCCGCGAGCCGACCGCCTGCCTGGCGAGTTCTATCAGCTCGACCTCGAAATGAGCTTCGTGACCCAGGAAGACGTCTGGAACGCCACGGGTCCGCTGATGACCAAGGTGTTCGAGGAGTTTGCCGAAGGTAAGCCGGTGACCAAGGAATGGCCACGCATTCCTTATGACGAGGCAATTCGCAAATACGGCTCCGATAAGCCGGACCTGCGCAACCCGATCGTCATGGAGGCCGTGACCGAACACTTCGCCGGCTCCGGCTTCAAGGTCTTCGCGAACATGATCGCGTCCAACCCGAAGGTCCAAGTCTGGGCGATCCCGGCAAAGACCGGCGGCTCCCGCGCCTTCTGCGACCGCATGAACGCTTGGGCGCAGAGCCAGGGCCAGCCCGGCCTCGGCTACATCTTCTGGCGCAAGGAAGGCGAGAAGCTCGAAGGAGCCGGTCCGCTCGCCAAGAACATCGGCGAAGAGCGCACGGATGCGATCCGCACTCAGCTCGGCCTCGATGACGGCGATGCCTGTTTCTTCGTCGCCGGCGAGCCGGACAAGTTCTACAAGTTCGCAGGCGAAGCGCGCAACCGCGCTGCCGACGAGCTGAACCTCATCGACCGCGACCGTTTCGAACTCTGCTGGATCGTCGACTTCCCGTTCTTCGAATGGAACGAGGACGAGAAGAAGGTCGACTTCGCGCACAACCCCTTCTCCATGCCGCAGGGCGGTTTGGAGGCGCTGCAGAACCAGGATCCGCTGACGATCAAGGCCTTCCAGTACGACGCCGTCTGCAATGGCTTCGAAATCGCTTCGGGCTCGATCCGTAACCAGTCGCCGGAACTGATGGTCCAGGCCTTCGAAAAGGTGGGTCTCAGCCAGGCGGACGTCGAGGATCGCTTCGGCGGTCTCTATCGCGCCTTCCAGTACGGCGCACCGCCGCATGGTGGCGCCGCCTTCGGCATCGACCGGATCGTGATGCTGCTCGCTGGCGCGAAGAACCTGCGCGAAATCTCGCTCTTCCCGATGAACCAGCAGGCCCAGGACCTCCTGATGGGCGCACCGTCGCCGGCAACGCCTGCGCAGCTGCGCGAACTGGCGATTCGCCCGATCCCGCCGGTCAACAAAGACTGAGTTATTCCAATGCAATAAGCCCGGTGCGTTACCGGGCTTATTTGTTGGTGGAGTTCAAATCTTACTGGTTCGCCGTCACCTTCACGCCGAGCACGCCGGGCAGTGTGTTCGGAGCGCCCATGGCAGCACCCATGATGGTCGGGAAGGGGACAGGCTTGGCCGGTGCGGCGCTGACGGCGAAGCTTTTCGGGTCGTCGAGATAGGTGTTGACCGCTGCCGAAATCGCATTCTGCAGTTCCGGGATGTTGAGCTGCGCCAGCGCAATCGGCGCCATAGCCTTCAGCGCATCCGCCATCTGCTGTGCCGAGATGTTCTGCTTGGAGCCAGCATATTCCAGCGCACGCTTGGTGATCGATGCGTCATCGAAGCGGATTTCGGCGCCGTTGAACGAAAGTTGCTGCATCAGGCCGAGCATGGCAAGGCCAAGCGCCTGCTGCGCTTCTTCCTTGTTCGGGTTCGCTTCGGAGGCCTTCGCCGCTTCCTGCAGCGACTTCATGAAGGGCAGGGTGTATCCCGAAATCTTGAAGGCAAGGTTTAGGCGGCCGACATTTGTCACGTCGAAGGCAAATTCGGAGATGTCGATCGTGCCGGGGCCGAGATCCCAGGCGCCCTTCATCGTGATGTCGCCGTTGACGTGCTGCAGGGCTAGCTTCTCGATCGCTTCCTTCGCCTGTGGGTCCGGAGCATCGCTGAGGTCCGCCTTCATGCTCTTGAATGCGCCGTCGAAGTCGAAGCCGGATTCGTCTTCACGAAGCGACAGGTTCATCTGGGTTTCGCCGAGCGAGAAGACTTCCTTGCCATTCTTGGTAACCTTGAACGGGCCGACATGCGCCGTTTCGTAAAGCAGTATGGAGTCGAGGCCGTCACCGCTGACATCAGCAGGAATGGATATGCCGCCGAGCGTCATTTCGGAGGCGCTGACGGTCGCGCCGTCTTCCGTGATGTTGATGTCGGGAAAGGCTGCTTCCTCGATGTAGTAACCGCCGTCTTCGTCTTCCTCGACGCCGGTCATCGTGATGTCGCCGATGTGGAGGGCCTCGCTGCCAGTCGGCTTGAAGCTCGCGTTCTTCAGCGTCACCGTCGTGTCGTCGACATCGACATCATCGGCAGTGATCGTTCCGCCTTGGGCGCTATAGGCGGCATTCAGCTTCCTCAGGAGATCCTGCCCGTCGAGCGCGAACGCGGAGCCGGCGAGTGACAGGAACGCGGCGCCAGACAGGATCAGCCGGGTTGTCCGGTAAAAGGTCATAGGTAAGTCCTTTGGTGGCGGTTGCAAATTGCAGTGAAATTACTGCGAATCGAACGCGGTTTATATTTGCAGGTTTCTAAATTTCTGTTGAAGGGGAAAGCAAACAAAGTCCAAATTGGTGGCGATGCTTGATGACCTTTTCATGTCGTTCCGGGAGGTCATCCACAGGGCCACCCCGCTCATTCCTTGCCGTGAATCGCCTTCTGGGCTAGGCAAGGCTCATGGGACAAGAGATTTTGCCGCCTTCCGGCGGAGACGACGACAGCATTCACCCGGTTGATCTGAAGGCCGCGCTCGAGGAGCGTTACTTGGCCTATGCACTTTCGACCATCATGCACCGCGCGCTTCCAGACGTCCGCGATGGTCTGAAGCCGGTTCATCGGCGCATCATTCATGCCATGAGCGAGATGGGCATACGCCCGAACGCGGCCTTTAAGAAATGCGCCCGCATCGTCGGCGACGTCATCGGTAAGTTCCACCCGCATGGAGACCAGTCCGTCTACGATGCGTTGGTGCGTCTCGCGCAGGATTTCTCCCAGCGTTATCCGCTCGTCGACGGGCAGGGAAACTTCGGCAATATCGACGGTGATAACGCCGCCGCCTACCGTTATACCGAAGCGCGCATGACGGAGGTCACGGCGCTGCTTCTCGAAGGCATCGAGCAGGATGCCGTCGATTTCCGCCTGACCTATAACGAGGAAGACGAGGAACCGACCGTTCTTCCGGGGTCTTTCCCGAACCTGCTCGCGAACGGCTCCTCCGGCATCGCCGTCGGCATGGCGACTTCCATTCCTTCGCATAACGCCCATGAGCTTTGCGATGCGGCACTGCACTTGATCAAGCATCCGGATGCGACCGTCGAAAAACTCGTCGAGTTCATTCCGGGGCCGGATTTTCCGACGGGTGGCATCATCATCGACGGTCGCGAAAGCATCATCGAAAGCTACCGGACCGGCCGCGGCGGCTTCCGGGTACGCGCCAAGTGGCAGATCGAAGATCTCGGTCGCGGCGGCTATCAGATCATCGTCACCGAAATCCCCTTCCAGGTGCAGAAGTCGCGATTGATCGAAAAGATCGCCGAGCTGCTGATCGCCCGCAAGCTGCCGCTGCTGGAAGACATACGCGACGAGTCTGCCGAAGACGTCCGAGTCGTGCTGGTGCCGAAGAGCCGTACCGTCGATCCGACGATCCTGATGGAATCGATGTTCAAGTTGACGGAGCTGGAGAGCCGCTTCCCGCTGAACATGAACGTTTTGTCCATGGGGCGCATTCCGCGCGTCATGGCGCTGAACGAGGTGCTGAAGGAGTGGCTGAATCACCGCCGCGAGGTCCTGCAGCGCCGTTCACGCTTCCGCCTTGCCGCAATCGACAGACGCCTCGAAATCCTCGGCGGCTTGCTCATTGCCTACCTGAACATCGACGAGGTGATCCGCATCATCCGCGAGGAGGACGAACCGAAGCCGGTGATGGTGGCCCGCTGGGGACTGACCGACAACCAGGTCGAGGCGATCCTCAACATGCGGCTGCGCTCTTTGCGCAAGCTCGAGGAGTTCGAAATCCGAACCGAGTTTGACGAACTCACGAAGGAGAAGACCGGCATCGAGGCGCTGCTCGCCTCCGAGGAAAAGCAGTGGCAGACGGTCGCCTGGGAAATTGGCGAGGTGAAGAAGAAGTTCGCCAAGGCAACCGAAATCGGCCGCCGCCGCACCCAGTTCGCCGAGGCGCCCGAAGCCGACGAACAAGCCATCCAGCACGCGATGATCGAGAAGGAACCGATCACCGTCGTGGTTTCCGAAAAAGGCTGGATCCGTGCGCTGAAGGGCCACATCGCGGACACCGCGAGCCTGACCTTCAAGGAAGGCGATGCGCTGAAGATAGCCTTCCCGGCACAGACGACGGACAAGATCCTTGTCGTCACCACCGGCGGCAAGGTCTTCACGCTCGGCGGCGACAAGCTGCCCGGCGGGCGTGGCCATGGCGAGCCGCTGCGCATCATGGTCGACATGGATAACGATCAGGCTGTGCTGACGGCCTTCGTCCACGATCCGGCGCGCAAGCAGCTGATCGTCTCGACGGCCGGCAACGGCTTCGTTGTGGCGGAATCCGAAATGGCTGCCAACACCCGCAAGGGCAAGCAGATCATGAATGTTGCGATGCCGGACGAGACCAAGCTCATCGTGCCTGTCGGCGGCGATCACGTCGCTGTCGTCGGCGAGAACCGCAAGATGCTGGTCTTCCCGCTGGCCCAGGTTCCGGAGATGGGCCGCGGCAAGGGCGTGCGCCTGCAGCGATACAAGGATGGCGGCATTTCCGACGTCCGTTGCTTCGCGATCGCCGACGGTCTCGTCTGGGAAGACAGCGCAGGTCGTACTTTCACAAAAAACAAGGAAGAACTGGCCGAATGGTTGGGCGACCGCGCTTCTGCGGGCCGCACGGTTCCAAAGGGCTTCCCCCGCAGCGGCAAATTCGCCGGCTGAGGCAATAACAAATTGGCGATCCGCTCTTGGCGAGCGGGTCGCATCCTCTATTTCATTCCTGTTATCAAAATTGGGAACAGGTTCATTCCGAGGACGGACGGAATGGCCGTTGGGCATTGCGCTCGCAGCGCAGCCCCCACACGGAGGAGCATCAATGTCTGCCAATACCATCAAGCTACATGTCGATCACACCTATAATGCGCCGCCTTCCGTCGTCTACGACGCATGGCTCAACCCGCAAATCGCCAGGCGCTTCCTTTTCGCGGCGAAGGATGGCCATGTTATCCGCGCCGAAATCGCTCCCCATGTCGGCGGCCGCTTTCTGATCATCGACAGGCGCCCAACCGGCGACGCATGCCACTGCGGCATATTTCTCGAACTTCGCAGGCCGAGACACATGGCCTTCAGCTTCTCGGCGGAGGAGCACGACCACAATCCCGACCGCGTCGAGATCGACATCGAGCCGCTGGGTGACGGCAGCCGCCTGACGCTGTCCCACGAAATGTGCGCCGAATGGGGGGCCTTCGAAGAAAAGACCCGTCAGGGTTGGACGCGTGTGATGGACGGTCTGGAACGGGTGCTGGAACAGACGGACCGGCTAGCGAGCTAAGGATACGCTGAAATCGCGCAGAAACCGCGTCACGCCCGCTTCGTCTATTTCGCAGGCGGCGACAGAGGCGACGAAGGCAACAATTCGTGCATTCTCGGCATCAATGAGACAGCCGTTTAGATATAAGAAGGCGAACGCATCGAGGTAGCCGGTCTGCTTGTTGCCGTCGATCAAAGGATGGTTTCGGACAATCCCATGAAATATGCACCGGCGAGGACAAAGATATCGTCCTCGCCGAACGCTATCGTCGCTGCCGAACACCGCTTCCGCGTGCCATCCAGAGCAAATGCGTCATGATCGCTATGAAGAGGATGGCGCCGCCCATGAGTGTCATCGCGGTCGGAATTTCGGCGAAGATGAACCAGACCCAGATCGGGGCAAGTACCGTCTCCAGCAGGTAGAGCATGCCGACTTCGGGGGCCGAGAGATAGCGCGGGCCGGTTGCCAGACACCAAAAGGCGACGGGCATCACGATGGCGCCGTTGAAGGTGATCCAGCCGGGATGATCGATCGAAACGCCCGCAGGCAGCGCCATGCCGAAGCCGAGGATCGCCGGGAACATCGCGGCAAGGAGCGGCACGAACCCCATGTCGCGCCGAGAGGCCCGGCCGACCGTGATTGCCGCGTCAAGGATGAGCGCGCTCAGCAGCGCCGTCGCGTCGCCGAAGATGTGGCCGCTCGAAATTCCGTCATGCACGCCGATCGCTGCGACGATAAGCAGCGTCACCAGAACCGTCGTGATGCTGCGAAGGCCAAGGATCGGCCACATCTTTCCTTCGGCGAGTCGCACGAGCGGAATGTCCATGGAAAGGGCCAGGCCACCGATTGCCGTCAGGGCAAGCCCTTTCCGGTGACCGGAAAGGGCAGGAAGGGACATTTAGTCGTGCGTGCTTTCGGGCACCGTGGAGGGATCGAAGCGTTCCCAGCCGCGCGGCGTCAGGTGCTCTTGCGGCTGGAAGCGCGTCTTGTAATCCATTTTGCGCGATCCCTGAACCCAGTAGCCGAGATAGACATGTGGAAGGCCGAGCGCCTTTGTGCGCTTCACATGATCGAGGATCATGAAGGTGCCGAGCGAGCGCTTGTCATATTCGGGATTGAAATAGGAATAGACCATGGAAAGGCCGTCGCTCATCGTGTCGGTCAGCGCGGCAGCCAGGAGCTCGCCGCGCGGACGGGTCTCCAGCCCCGAACCTTCCTCGCGTTTGCGGTATTCGATGATCTTGGTGTTCACATGCGTATCTTCCACCATGATCGCATAGTCGAGCACCGTCATGTCGGACATGCCGCCTTGCTGATGGCGGTCGTCGAGATAGCGGCGAAAGAGTGAATACTGCTCGCTGGAAGGCTGCGCCGGAAATTCGGTCGCAATGACGTCGACGTTGTGGGCGAGCACCCGTTTCATCGAATTCGTCGGCTGGAACTCCTGCGCGAGGATACGCACCGAGACGCAGGCACGGCAGGCTTCGCAGGCGGGGCGGTAGGCGATGTTCTGCGAACGGCGGAAGCCGCCTTGTGTCAGGATGTCGTTCATTTCTGCAGCGCGCGGACCGACGAGATGCGTGAAGACCTTACGCTCCATCTCATGCGGCAAATACGGACATGCAGCCGGAGCCGTCAGATAAAACTGCGGTGATGGCGAGGCCTGCGTATTCATCTGCCGGGGAAATGTCCTTTCGCACTGACTATTTGAAGACAGCATGAACTAAGAATAGAAAACGTCAACAGCGCGGCTGGTCTATCCGCGCTATCAATTTTCTGTTCTTTTTTGATATGGCGCCGCGGGCCGGCCGGCAAAGACCGGCGGCGGATTTTATTTGCCGCCTCAGTCGGTGCGAACGGTAACCGTGCCGACAAGCAGGTCGTGAATCAGCCGGCTGCGCTCGGTAAAAAGACCAGCAAGCAGAATCAGCGGCGTCAATAGCGAATTAAGGATCCAGAAAAGCGCCAGATGAGCGATCGCCAAAAGGAAATCCATCGGGCGGCCATCGACGCGCACGATTGCGATCCCCATCGCCCGCATGCCGGGCGAAGCCTGGTTCGGCCCGCCGACCGTCAAGCCGAAATAAAGGCCGGCAACCAGCACGAAGAGCGCCGGATAGAGAAAGAAGCCGAGGCCGAGCGTCAGAATCGACAGAAAAAACAGCACGACTGCCGCGGGAATGCAGAGCAGCAGCACAATGATGTAGTCGAGAATGAACGCGAAGACTCGCCGGCTCAGCGTGCCGCTATAGGCGCGCCAGTCTTCCGGTGCGGCATAAAGCGGGTTCGGATTAAGGCTCATCTGCGGTCTCCTTTGGAAATCGATGCCACTGATATGGTGTCCGCCGCCGGAGATACAATAATGCGCGAGGATCAGCGCTTTGCCAGCAGTCTGGCGACCTCGATCGCGAAATAGGTCAGGATCCCGTCGCAGCCGGCGCGCTTGAAGGCAAGCAGCGTTTCCAGCATCGCCCGTTCGCCGTCGATCCAGCCATTCATCCCTGCAGCCTTGATCTGCGTATATTCCCCGGAAACCTGATAGGCGAAGGTCGGAAGTCCGAAGGCCTCTTTCATCCGCCAGCAGATGTCGAGATAGGGCAGGCCGGGCTTGACCATCAGCATGTCCGCACCCTCTTCGACATCGAGTGCCGCATCGCGGATCGCCTCGGTGCCATTGGAAGGATCGATATAGTAGGTCTTCTTGTCACCCTTCAGCAGGCCGCCGGTTGAGATCGCCTCGCGATAAGGCCCGTAGAATGCCGACGCGAACTTGGTGGCATAGCTCATGATCCCGACATTCTGGTGCCCTGCAGCATCGAGCGCCCGGCGGATCGCGCCGATGCGGCCGTCCATCATTTCCGACGGGGCAATGATATCGGAACCGGCATCAGCCTGCATGACGGCGGCGCGCGCGACCTGATCGACGGTCTCGTCGTTGACGATTTCGCCACCGTGCAGGATGCCGTCATGGCCGTGACTGGTGAAAGGGTCGAGAGCCACGTCGGTGATCACGCCGATGTTTCCAACGGCTTTCTTGATGGCGATCGTCGCCTGATTGATGAGATTGTTGGCCTCCAGGCTGTTCGAGCCCGTTTCGTCACGTAGTGCCATCTCGATGTTCGGGAAGGTGGCGATTGCCGGGACGCCGAGGTCAGCCGCTTCCCTGGCTGCATCCGCCAGCTTGTCGATGGTCATGCGGTTGACGCCGGGCATGGCGGGGATCGGTTCCACGATGCCGGAACCGGGGATCACGAAGACCGGCCATATCAGGTCGTCCACCGTCAGCCGGTTTTCCTGCACCAGCCGGCGCGTCCAGTCCGCCTTGCGGTTGCGGCGCATGCGGCGGTGTCCGGTGATCTCGTCGACGAGGTGCGTCTTGTCCTGCATTGTCTTTCGTCCCTGGCCATTCCATTTCTTGGTCCGCTCATTATCATGACGGACCGGAAAACCAAACCGGGCGATTGGCCGCGGCGGATCAGCCGCTGGTGGAGCCGCAACGGGAACCCTAAAGTCTGCGCCATGGAAAATGATTCTACGACGATGCCGAAGCGGACGCTGATAGACATCCTGTTCATCCTCTTCCTGAGGCTGATCGCGATCTCCTGCTTCTGGTTCGGCCTGCAATATTGGGCGATGCTTGTTGGCTATTCACTGGTGGGGGCAGGGCGCTTCGATCTTCTGAGCTTGCCGTGGAAAGTTGCGGCCACCAGCCTTGCCGTTCTCTTCCCCGTCGCTTCGCTCGGCCTCTGGCTGACGGTATCCTGGGGCCCGGTCGTTTGGGTGCTCGCCGCAGGCGGACAAATCCTGATGTATGGCCTGCTGCCGCAGACCTTCGGCTCCAACCGGCTCATCCTTGTGATGCATGGCGCGGTTGCCTTGGTCTATCTGGTTTTCCGCCTGGCGCTCTGGCTGGAGAAACGCCGCCAGCGCCGCAAAGTAAGCGTTGATTTACCCTGATACAACGCGGGGTTTCCGGTAAGGTGCTGTTAAGCCTGCAGTTTAAGTAGAATTTTATTTGTATTCGATAGGGTCTGTCTCAAGGCGGGAAGAAAACCAACACCGCCAAACAAAACAGTGAGGCAGTCATCATGAATACGAAAATCAAGCCGCAGGCGGTATCGAACCTCCGTGATCAGCAGGACCAGGACATCCGTGATCTTTACATGGAATCCCTTCACCTTGTTGAACGTCTTCACCGCCGCCTTCTGGATGTCATCAAGGACGAGTTCGACCGTCAGGGCCGCAGCGACGTCAACGCCATCCAGGCTCTGCTCCTTTTCAACATCGGCAATTCCGAGCTGACCGCCGGCGAGCTGCGCTCGCGTGGCTACTATCTCGGCTCGAACGTGTCCTACAACGTCAAGAAGCTGGTCGATCTCGGCTTCATCAACCACCAGCGTTCGCGCATCGACCGCCGCTCCGTCCGCATCAGCCTGACGGAAACCGGCACTGAGGTCGCCGAAACAGTCGCCAGGCTCTACGAGCGCCACATCGCCTCGATCGACAAGGTCGGCGGCATCGGCACGGACGAGTTCACCCAGATGAACAAGCTCCTGCAGCGCCTCGACCGCTTCTGGAACGACCAGATCCTTTACCGGCTTTAAGGTAAGAGACCTCCTCCAAGGTCGAAGAAAACCGGACGCGTCCCTGCGCGTCCGGTTTTGCCGTTCCGGGCCAAGCGTGTCATCTTTGCAACGCATCGCACCCAAGCACAGCGGCCTGTATTCAGGTCCTGTATTCAGGCCGTTTTTTAGCCGTTATTAACCAGCACCGTTTACGACGGATCGATTGGTTTCGTCCGTGCCGCTCCCGACCATAGGTAGGCATCTTGGACGTCGGCGACACGAATTGGCCATATTGGTATGACAGCGGACATGCAAGGCAAGCGGCGCTTCTCATATGGTAGTTCAAAGTCGTCCGCGCTTCCGGCTCGCAATCTTGTGATGGCCAGGCGCGGAAAACCTGTGATGCGCCGGAAAACGGAATGGTAGTGATCTGGGCCGTGGCGCAGTGAATCGCAAAGCCCGCGGTTTTCCTTTCAAGCTGCGGCATTGAGTGGTTGGGATTATGTCGAAGAAAAACCGTATTGAAGCTCTTTCGCGCCGCGCCTTTCTTGCGTCTGCGGCAACCGTCGGCGCTAGTGCAATCGCCGCCCCGGCATTTGCGCAGTCCGCGCTCGATGCGCTGATCAACGCACCGCGCCGCGGCGCCTGGGATGACCAGTTCGATGCCAAGGCTGCCTCGCGTACGGCGAGTGCCGCCGTCTCCAATACCCCGATCCTCAGCCCGCAATCGGTTCCGAGCATCCAGCAGGCGATCATGGAGTATCAGCAGATCGCCTCCGCAGGCGGTTGGCCTGAGGTCAATCCGGCTGGCCTGCGTCTCCAGCTCGGCGTGACGGATCCTTCCGTTCAGGCTCTGCGCCAGCGCCTTGCCATCACCGGCGACCTGCCGCGCGAAGCAGGCATGTCGTCTGCCTTCGATTCCTATGTCGATGGAGCGGTCAAGCGCTTCCAGGCTCGTCATGGCCTTCCGGCGGACGGCGTCATTGGCGAATTCACGCTGAAGGCGATGAACATTCCGGTTGATGTGCGCCTGCAGCAGCTGAACACCAACCTCATCCGCCTGCAGACCTTCCCGGAAGATCTCGGCCGCCGCCACGTCATGGTCAATATTCCGGCCGCCTATGTCGAGGCGGTCGAGGACGGCAGCGTGGCGACACGTCATGCGGCCGTCGTCGGACGTATCAGCCGCCCGACGCATATCGTCAACTCGAAGATCTACGAGGTCATCCTCAATCCCTATTGGACTGCGCCGCGCTCGATCGTCGAGAAGGACATCATGCCGCTGATGCGCAAGGATCCGACTTATCTCGAGAAGAACGCCATTCGCCTGATCGACGGCAAGGGCAACGAAGTCGCCCCGGAAACCATCGACTGGAATGGCGAGGCGCCGAACCTGATGTTCCGTCAGGATCCAGGCAAGATCAACGCCATGGCCTCGGCGAAGATCAATTTCCATAACAAGAACGGCGAGTACATGCACGACACGCCGCAGCAGGGCCTGTTCAACAAGCTGATGCGCTTTGAGTCGTCCGGCTGCGTCCGCGTCCAGAACGTCCGCGACCTGACGACTTGGCTGCTGCGCGACACCCCGCCGTGGTCGCGCCAGCAGATGGAGCAGGTGATCGCCAGCCGGGTCAACACGCCGATTACGCTCGCCGAGGAAATCCCGGTCTATTTCGTCTACATCTCCGCCTGGGGCATGCCGGACGGCCTCGTGCAGTTCCGCGACGACATCTACCAGATGGACGGCAACGCCGAGCTTGCTCTCGATACGACCGCTGGAATGGAACAGCCGGTTCAGTAAGCGTCATGCGTATGAATTGGGAAACCGCGCTGGAAGGCGCGGTTTTTTCTTTGCCAGCGGTTGCCCTTCATCCGTTTGTCGGGACATTCTCCCGGTAAACGAGGCGAAGGGGATATGTCGCAACGCTTCGGTTAATCTCCAAGTTTTGTGAGGCACGTCCCCTCCAAGCTGGCGCAGAGAGGATTAGGGTGAGGCGCATCCCACGATAACCTGCCAAGCCCAGGACACTCCTGCGCGTAGATTGCCCAGCAAATGTCGTTCTTCGTATTGCTCTCGGCAGGGCGGAACGCTAATACCTTCGCGCATTCCAGTTGAGGAGCCCGCCCATGACAAATGCTTCCACGCAGACCTTCTTCAATCGCTCGCTTGCCGACACCGATCCGGATATCTTCGGCGCGATTGAAAAGGAGCTCGGCCGCCAGCGGCATGAGATCGAATTGATCGCATCGGAAAACATCGTTTCCCGCGCGGTGCTGGAAGCCCAGGGCTCCATCATGACGAACAAATATGCGGAAGGTTATCCGGGCAAGCGCTACTACGGCGGCTGCCAGTTCGTCGATATTGCTGAAGAGCTGGCGATCGAACGCGCCAAGAAGCTCTTCGGCGTCAACTTCGCCAACGTCCAGCCGAATTCCGGCTCGCAGATGAACCAGGCGGTCTTCCTGGCGCTGCTGCAGCCGGGCGACACCTTTATGGGCCTCGACCTGAACTCGGGCGGTCACCTGACGCACGGTTCGCCGGTCAATATGTCCGGCAAGTGGTTCAACGTCGTGTCCTACGGCGTTCGCGAAGGCGACAACCTGCTCGACATGGACGAAGTCGCCCGCAAGGCCGAAGAGCACAAGCCGAAGCTGATCATCGCCGGCGGCACCGCTTACTCCCGTGTCTGGGACTGGAAGCGTTTCCGCGAGATTGCCGATTCCGTCGGCGCCTATCTCATGGTCGACATGGCTCATATCGCCGGCCTCGTTGCCGGCGGCCAGCATCCGTCGCCGTTCCCGCACTGCCACGTCGCAACGACCACGACCCACAAGTCGCTTCGCGGCCCGCGCGGCGGCGTCATCCTGACGAACGACGAGGATCTGGCGAAGAAGTTCAACTCGGCTGTTTTCCCGGGCCTCCAGGGTGGTCCGCTGATGCACATCATCGCCGCCAAGGCCGTCGCCTTCGGCGAAGCGCTGCAGCCGGAATTCAAGGACTACGCCGCGCAGATCGTCAAGAACGCTAAGGCGCTTGCCGAGACGCTGATGGCAGGCGGACTCGATGTCGTCTCCGGCGGTACCGACAACCACCTGATGCTCGTCGATCTTCGCAAGAAGAACGCGACCGGAAAGCGCGCCGAAGCAGCGCTCGGGCGCGCCTACATCACCTGCAACAAGAACGGCATTCCGTTCGATCCGGAAAAGCCCTTCGTCACCTCCGGCGTCCGTCTCGGCGCTCCGGCAGGCACGACGCGCGGCTTCAAGGAAGCGGAATTCAAGGAAATCGGCAACCTCATCGTTGAAGTTCTCGACGGCCTCAAGGTCGCCAATTCCGATGAAGGCAACGCTGCAGTCGAAGCAGCCGTTCGTGGCAAGGTGGTCGACCTTACCGGCCGCTTCCCAATGTACGACTACATCGGCTAAGGATAGCGCATGCGCTGCCCATTCTGCGGATCGGAAGACACCCAGGTCAAGGATTCACGTCCGGCGGAGGACAATACGTCCATCCGCCGCAGACGGATCTGTCCCGATTGCGGCGGCCGCTTCACGACCTTCGAGCGCGTGCAACTGCGCGAGCTGATGGTCGTCAAGAAGACCGGCCGCAAGGTGCCTTTCGACCGCGATAAGCTGGTACGGTCCTTCGAGATCGCGCTGCGCAAGCGTCCGGTCGACCGTGACCGCATCGAAAGGGCTGTTTCCGGCATCGTCCGCCGCCTCGAAAGCTCCGGCGAAGTCGAAATCAGCTCCGAGGCCATCGGCCTTCAGGTGCTGGAAGCTCTCAAGAGTCTCGATGACGTTGGCTTTGTTCGGTACGCGTCGGTCTATCGGGATTTCTCGCATGCCGAGGATTTCGAAAAGGTCATCTCCGAAATCAACGCCAAGATCAGCCGCGACACTTTGGAGACCTGAGCCTTGAGCGCCGGGCCGCATGACAAGCGTTTCATGGCCGAGGCAATCCGTCTTGGCCTTCTGCATCTCGGCCAGACCTCCACAAATCCTTCCGTCGGCTGCGTCATCGTCAAGGACGGCGAAATCGTCGGCCGCGGCACGACGGCGATCGGCGGGCGCCCGCATGCCGAGCCGCAGGCGCTCACCGAGGCAGGCGAACTGGCTCGCGGCGCCACCGCCTATGTGACGCTCGAACCCTGCTCTCATCACGGCAAGACGCCGCCCTGCGCCGACGCGCTGATCGCCTCTGGTGTCGCGCGCGTCGTCATCAGCGTGACCGATCCCGATCCTCGTGTCTCCGGCCGCGGCATCGCGCTTCTGCGCGAAGCCGGCATCGAGGTTGATACCGGCGTGCTGGAAGAGGAGGGCAGGCGCTCGCTCGCCGGCTATCTCACCCGGCAGACGAAGAACCGGCCCTATGTGACTCTGAAGCTTGCCGTTTCCGCCGACGGCATGATCGGCCGCAAAGGCGAGGGACAGATCGCCATCACCAGTCCTCTCGCCCGCGCACAGGTCCAGGCGCTCCGCGCTGAAACCGACGCCATCCTCGTCGGCATCGGCACGGCGATCGCCGACGACCCGGAACTGACGGTGCGCGTGCCGGGCCTGCAATCGCTGTCGCCGGTGCGTGTCGTGCTTGATCCGCGGCTTGATTTGCCGCTCGGCAGTAAACTTGTGCGTTCAGCACGAGAGGTGCCGACCATTGCCGTTGCAGGCGAGGCACCCCCCTTTATCCTGCCGGACATCTCTCCTACGAGGGGCGAGATAGATGAGGTGAACGCTCGCCCGCATTCTTCCGCCGGGACCGACGCCACCACTGATGAGGTGCCAGTAGAAGCGAGCTGCGACAATCTGCCGATCCCTCCCCTGGTGGGGGAGATGCCCGGCAGGGCAGAGGGGGGTGAGGCTCGCGCCGAAGCCCTGCGGGCTGCAGGCGTTGAAATTCTCTATTGCCATCCTTACCATCCCGAAGTGCTGCTTCCGGCGCTCGCCTCACGCGGCATTTCCTCGCTCGTCGTCGAAGGCGGTGCGAAGACGGCGCGGCTTTTCCTCGACGCCGGTCTCGTCGATCGAATCCAGCTTTACCAGGGCCAGCTCATCATCGGCGAGGGCGGTATTGAATCGCCATTGACGAAGACCGATATGCCATCCGGTTTTGCCCATAGAGGCACATTCATGTTCGGCGACGACCGGCTGGACGAATACGAAAGAGAATTTTGATGTTCACCGGAATTGTCACCGATATCGGCATGATCGAATCCGTTTCTCCCATGAACGAGGGTGTGAAGCTCCGCGTCGTGAGCAATTACGACCCTAAGACAATCGATATGGGCGCGTCGATTTCCCATTCGGGCATCTGCCTGACGGTGACCGGCCTGCCGGACGAAGGCAGCAACGGGCGTTGGTTCGAGGTGGAGGCCTGGGAAGAGGCTCTGAGGCTCACGACGCTTGCAAGCTGGAAGGAAGGCACCCGCGTCAATCTCGAGCGTTCTCTGAAGATCGGCGACGAACTCGGCGGCCACATCGTCTCAGGGCATGTCGACGGCAAGGCAGAAATCCTGTCGGTGACTACGGAAGGCGATGCGACCCGCTTCCGTCTGCGCGCCCCGGAGCATCTTGCGAAGTTCGTGGCGCCCAAAGGCTCGATCGCGCTCGATGGTACGTCGCTGACGGTCAACGCCGTCGAAGGCACGGATTTCGATGTGCTTCTCATTCGCCATACTTTGGAAGTCACGACATGGGGCGAGCGAGAGGCCGGCGATTTCGTCAATTTCGAGGTCGATACGATGGCGCGCTATGCCGCTAGGCTGGCTGAATTCCCTGCCGCGAAAGCAGAATGATTTCGCCGTGATAATCGGTACGTGCCACCTCGCGGAAGCCGAGCTTTTCCGCGACGCGTAGCGAAGCTGCGTTTTCCGGGCTGACGATGCAGGTCATCTCCTTGCCGGGGAAATGACAGTCAGCCCATGCGATCAGCGCCGTGAGCGCTTCTGTCGCATAGCCCCTTCCGTGTGCGGAAGGCAGCAACACCCATCCGGTTTCCAGTGTTTCCTCGATGGGTGGAGACATCTCACGTCGGGCTTCGTGGAAGCCTGCTTCGCCGATCAGCCGCCCGCTTTGCTTTTCCTCGATGATCAGAAAGCCGAAACCCATATGATGCCACATGCCGCTCGCCCTTATGAGGCGGGACCATGTCTGCTCGCGTGTCGATGGCACGCCGCTGATATAGCGAACGACGTCCGCATCTGCCCATAAGTGTATGTAGGCATCGAAATCGTCGAGCCGGTGCGGCCGCAGAATCAACCGTTTCGTTTCGATGGTCGGAACATTGATCATCTTGGATATCGTTTCTGTGAACACCTGTCTCACGCGCCTGCTTCGCCGTCCCAGTAGTCGAGATCGTTCTCCGCGCGCCCGATGAAGCGGAAGCGCCCGACGTCATGATTTGTCTTGGCGAGGAATTTTTGGGAATCCGGGTATTCGACGATCTCCGTCTTCGCCATCGTGGAGATGCCGAGATAGATCAGCGTCGTGCTGCCGGTATTGAGGATCTGGTGTGCCGTTTCCTTCCCGCCGGCAGGCGCGCCGAGCGTGTCGCCTTTCCTGATGGGGTAACGTTCGCTTCCAAAACGGTATTCGCCTGTCCCTTCGATTACGAAGAACAGCTCATCCTCGACATGGTGATTGTGGAACGGACAGCTCGATTTGCCGGGCGGCACCTCGTTGTAGCTGATCCCGAGATTGGAAAGGCCAAGCAGGCGGCCGAAGGATGTGTCGGCGCCCTCGTAGAGCGCGCCCTGTTGCCACCGCTCCAGTGTCAGGTCGGCAATATTGAGAACCGGTTTGATGTCCCGTGGCATGTCTTTTCCCCTTTTGCAGGGACGAACAGACCATCAATTCGGGATGGTTTTCAATAGGCGTCAGTAGAATTGTCGGGGAGGGCGGCGCAGCGATCTGCGCCGCCCTGCGCCGATCAGTCGGTATAGAAGGTAATGCTGCCATCGGCCGCCTGTTCGGCATTGATGACGTTGCGGACATTGACTCCGTCATTGCCGAGCTTGCGCGTCAGCATCTTGTTGGCGTCGATCGATGCCTGAATCTGGCGCACTTCCTGGGCCGAGCGTGGCGGAGCGGAGCGCGGACCATATGCTTCGGGGCTTGCGTCGTGCCAGTTGTAGAAATGCTTTACGTTGAAGTCGTTACCCCGGAAATTGCGGAGCGTCTGTTCGATGCCCGATGGGCTGTTCATGCCAAAGCTTTCCGCACGGCTGACGCCGGCAAGCGCGAGGGAGGAGAACGCGGAAACGATGGCGATTGTGGCAACGCGGTTCATGATGGTATCCTTTCATCTGCTATGACGGTCGGCTGTCGTGCAGGGGATCGTCAGCGTTACGCTTGTTGAGTTGGGTCGGCCACAGCGTGGAATCAAGAGCTAAACACCTGAAATAACATTACAAATTGTTCATAACGATTGCCTTCGATTTGCCGTTTTCAAGGTGCTTGCGAGCGTGCACGGCAAACGGCCGGCGTATATTTCCGCTATCCTCTTGCAGAGATTTCCGGCCATGATCCGAATTTGCTTGCCATTCATCGAAAGGCATGTTTTGACCGCGGCCTGCCAAATGGCAAAGTCCTCAGAAACCGAAGGTGATGCATGGCGCGAGATAACGCTCCCCATATTTTGATCGTCGAAGCCCGCTTCTACGACGACATGGCCGACGCTCTTCTGGAAGGGGCAACCTTTGCGCTCAAGGAAGCCGGCGCGAGCTACGATGTCGTCACCGTTGCAGGAGCTCTGGAGATTCCGCCGGCGATTGCCATGGCGCTTGACGGCGCCGACAATGGCGGCACGCAATATGACGGCTATGTCGCTCTCGGCATGGTCATCCGCGGCGAGACCTACCACTTCGACATCGTGTCGAACGAATCCTCCCGCGCATTGATGGATCTCGCCGTCAGCGAATCCCTTGCCATCGGCAACGGCATCCTGACGGTCGAAAACGATGAGCAGGCTTGGGCACGCGCCCGCCGCTCGGACAAAGACAAGGGCGGCTTTGCCGCTCGCGCAGCTCTCACGATGATCGAGCTGAAGAAGAAACTGGGTGCGTACGAATGACTAGTGAAAATCCGGAGCGTCAGGTAAAGGCGGCAAACCAGCGCGGCGCTGCGCGTCTGGCTGCTGTTCAGGCGCTCTACCAGATGGATATCGGCGGCACCGGTGTTCTGGAAATCGTCGCCGAATATGAGGCTCACCGCCTCGGTCAAGAAATCGACGGCGAGACCTATCTCAAGGCCGATGCCGCGTGGTTCCGTTCCATCGTTTCCGGCGTGGTGCGCGAGCAGCTTCGTCTGGATCCTTTGATCGCCTCTGCCCTGCAGGACGACTGGGCGTTGTCGCGCCTCGACAGCACCGTGCGCGCGATCCTGCGCGCCGGCGTTTTCGAACTTCTCGACCGCAAAGACGTGCCGGTGGCCGTGATCGTTACGGAATATGTCGAGATCGCCCAGGCTTTCTTCGAGGATGACGAGCCGAAGCTCGTCAATGCCGTGCTCGACCGCATCGCCAAACAGGTGCGCGGCGAAACGAAGAAGTAAGCCTTCCGTCCACTATCGGACCATTTCGCGCTTTACGCTGCGCTGCAAGGGTTTTCGTCCCTTGCGGTCTTGACGTCGTGTTTCCCACCCCGCAATCTCCGCACGCAAAGCTAGAGCGTTTCTGTGGAGAGAAGACGATTCGGCTGCGTTCGTGGCCGGAGGGAGGAGTGCTCCGGCACTTTTGGAGGAAAGAGCGAAATGATAATTCTTTTATGCGTAATTGCATGCGGTCTGCTCTCGGTGGTTTATGCCATCTGGGCAACCCGCTCGGTGCTGGCGGCCGATCAGGGAAACAGCCGCATGCAGGAAATCGCGGGGTATATCCGTGAAGGCGCGCAGGCCTATCTCATGCGCCAGTACAAGACGATTGCGATCGTCGGCATCGTTGTTTTCATCGCAGCCTGGCTGCTTCTCTCCGGCATGGCCGCCATCGGCTTTCTGATCGGCGCCGTGCTTTCCGGTGCCGCCGGCTTTATCGGCATGCACGTCTCCGTTCGCGCCAACGTCCGCACGGCGCAGGCCGCATCGCACAGCCTCTCGGCCGGCCTCGATATCGCCTTCAAATCCGGTGCCATCACCGGCATGCTCGTCGCCGGTTTGGCACTGCTCGGCGTATCCATCTATTATTTCATCCTGACCGGCCTGCTCGGCCATGAAAGCGGTTCGCGCGAAGTCATCGATGCGCTTGTCGCGCTCGGCTTCGGTGCCTCGCTGATCTCGATCTTCGCTCGTCTGGGCGGCGGCATCTTCACCAAGGGTGCCGATGTCGGCGGGGATCTCGTCGGCAAGGTCGAGGCAGGCATTCCGGAAGACGACCCGCGCAACCCGGCGACGATCGCAGATAATGTCGGCGACAACGTCGGCGACTGCGCCGGCATGGCCGCCGACCTTTTCGAGACCTATGCCGTTTCCGTCGTCGCAACCATGGTTCTTGCCTCAATCTTCTTTGCCGGGGCACCGATCCTGCAGTCGGCGATGGTCTATCCGCTGGCAATCTGCGGCGCCTGCATCCTCACCTCGATCGTCGGTACCTTTTTCGTCAAGCTTGGAACCAACGGCTCGATCATGGGCGCACTCTATAAGGGCCTTATCGTCACCGGCCTCCTGTCGATCGTCGGCCTAGGCGCTGCAACATCGTTGACGGTGGGCTGGGGGTCGCTCGGACAGGCCGGCGGTGTGGATGTTACCGGTACCAATCTCTTCTTCTGCGGCCTCGTCGGCCTCTTGGTAACGGCGCTCATTGTCGTCATCACCGAATATTATACCGGCACCAACAAACGCCCGGTCAATTCGATCGCCCAGGCATCCGTGACCGGCCACGGCACCAACGTCATCCAGGGCCTTGCGGTCTCGCTGGAATCGACGGCGCTGCCTGCGATCGTCATCGTCGCCGGTATTATCGGCACCTACCAGCTCGCCGGCCTCTTCGGCACCGGCATCGCCGTCACCGCCATGCTCGGCCTTGCCGGTATGATCGTTGCGCTCGATGCCTTCGGTCCCGTGACCGACAACGCCGGCGGCATTGCCGAAATGTCCCATCTGCCGCCGGAAGTCCGCAAGTCGACGGACGCGCTCGACGCCGTCGGCAATACGACGAAAGCCGTGACAAAAGGCTACGCGATCGGCTCTGCCGGACTCGGCGCGCTGGTGCTTTTTGCGGCCTATTCCTATGACCTCAAATATTTTGCGGCAAATGGCGACAAGTTTCCCTACTTCGCAGGCATAGGGGAGATTTCATTCGATCTCTCCAACCCCTACGTGGTGGCCGGATTGATCTTCGGTGGGCTCATTCCCTACCTCTTCGGCGGTATCGCCATGACGGCCGTCGGCCGCGCCGCCGGCGCAATCGTCGAGGAAGTGCGCCGTCAGTTCAAGGAAAAGCCGGGCATCATGCAGGGCACGGAAAAGCCGGACTACGGCAAGGCCGTCGACCTTCTGACCAAGGCCGCAATCCGCGAGATGATCATCCCCTCGCTATTGCCGGTCCTGGCTCCGATCGTCGTTTATTTCGGTGTTCTGCTGGTCTCCGGCTCCAAGGCCTCGGCCTTCGCCGCACTCGGCGCATCGCTCCTCGGCGTCATTATCAACGGCCTGTTCGTCGCCATCTCGATGACGTCGGGCGGCGGTGCATGGGACAACGCGAAGAAGTCCTTCGAGGACGGCTTCGTCGACAAGGACGGCGTCCGCCACATGAAGGGCTCGGATGCACACAAGGCCTCCGTCACCGGCGATACGGTCGGCGATCCTTACAAGGACACCGCAGGTCCAGCCGTCAATCCGGCGATCAAGATCACCAATATCGTCGCCTTGCTGCTCTTGGCGGTCTTGGCCTGATCGAAGAAGAAACCCGCCGGAGCGATCCGGCGGGATTCTTTGTTGGGTCGGATAGTTATCGGATACTTGCAGGATTCTGCGGATTGCCTGAAGGCGTTCCGAACAGGCTCTTTGCTGCACCGCCCGCGCCGCCTGCCAGAACCTGCTGCAGGAAGGTCAGTTCGCGGCCGCCGGTCGGGGTCACGCGCGAAATCGTATCGAAGACCCTGCCGTCCTGGAGCGTGTAATTCGCGCGGCGCGTGACGACGCCGTCCTTATCGAAGTAGATCGCAAGCACGCTCTGGTCGACGACCTTCAGTTTCTGGAAGGCGACAGAGCGCGTGCGCTTCTGCGAGATGTAATAGAAGACCTCGGTGTCGAACGTTGCCGTCGTCGAAGGCGTGCCGAGCGACAGAAGCACCTGTTCGCGGCTCGAGCCTTCCGGAACGAGATTGAGGGATTGCTCGTCGACGATATAGCCGCCGTTAAGCACTGTTCCCGTTTGGCAACCTGTGAGGCCTGCTGAGGCAATCATGATGGCGATGGCTGCGCTGCTGAAGAATCTTATGTCAGACTTGAAATACCGTTTCTTCAACGACATCTACTCCCTTGAGGTCTCGATAGGCAGCTTTCCGGCCCTGCAATCACCGCTGATGCAAAACCTTTGTGGCCTTTCCGGGGTCGAATACTCCCAATTCCCCGAGATCGAGCCGACAAGGGCGCTGTCCCGAAAGTGGCCACCTTCGGCATTGCAATTCGCGCCTGCTTCGGTAAACCAGCTTTCGAAATCATGCAACACGGCCCACGCAACTCCGCGTGAAGAACGAGGCTTTTCCGGAAGAAACAATGATCTTCGGGCTCTTTCGCAAGAAAAACAACAATCAGGCGATCGTCGAACGGCAGTATTCGGTACTGACTGCCGCAGCCCGTATGCCGGAATTCTACGAGACCATGCATGTTCCGGACACCGTGATGGGCCGTTTCGAGATGCTGTCGCTGGTGATGATCCTCTTCTTCCGCCGCACACGCTCCTGCGAAACCAGCGGACAGGAGATTGCCCAGGAGATCGTCGATGCCTTCTTTGAGGATATCGACCATTCGATCCGCGAACTCGGCATCAGCGACAACGGGGTGCCGAAACGCATGAAGAAGCTTGCCGGCATGTTCTACGGACGTCTCGAGTCCTATTCGGCGGCAATCGATAGCGGCGACCGCGCGGCCCTTGCCGCAGCCCTTAACCGCAATATCCATCCGCAAGCCGCCGACGCTTACGACATGACGGCGCTTGCCAACTGGATGTTTGACGCCGAAGCCGATCTGTCGGCCCAGTCCGAGGAGCGGATCGCCACCGGCTCGGCGACGCTGCCACAGGCAGCGTAAGGAGGACGCCATGAAACATCGCAACGACGACATTGCATTTTCTTACCTCGTCAAGGTCGGCCATATCTCCGCAAACCCTGTCGAAGTGCACCTCAAGGCAGACGAGAAGGAGCGGAAAGCGCTTGCCGAACGCTGGGATGTACTGTCCGTCGACGATCTGCGTGCGGACCTGCAGATCAATCGCTGGAAGAAGGATGGCGTCCGCGTGAAGGGCAGGGTGCAGGCAAAGATCGTTCAGGCCTGCGTGGTGACGCTCGACCCGGTACCTGCCGATATCGACGAGCAGTTCGAGCAGATCTACGTGCCCGAGAATTCGAAACTCGCGCGGCACCCGGCCAATGATGCCGGCGAAATGGTTCTCGATCCCGACGGGCCGGACCTGCCTGAAACCTTCTTTGGCGACACGATCGACGCGGGAGAAGTGGTGATGGAATTCGCCGCGCTGGCGATCGATCCCTATCCCCGCAAGAAGGGTGTCGAGTTCTCCGGCCATATCGAAGATACGGGGGAAAACGATAAGAAGCCTTCTGCCTTTGCGGTACTCAAGGATTGGCAGAAGGACTGAACACCCGTGGGGTATTTGACACAATTCAGTTGTAAGCGATAGGAAAACCGGTATTTTGGCCGAAATTTTCGCTCCCCTCAGGCGAAAGAAAAGGATCAGGGACGCGTGATCAGAATATCTCTCGACCTCATGGGTGGCGACTTTGGTCCCCAGGTTGTCATCCCCGGTGCCGCGAAAGCATTGGAAAGGCATCCGGATATCTCCTTCGTCTTTTTTGGACTGAAAGAGCAGTGCGATCCGGTTCTCGCCAAGTTTCCGAAGGTGAGGGAAAAGTCCGTCTTCCACGATTGCGAACTTGCCGTTCGCATGGACGAGAAGCCCAGCCAGGCGCTGCGCCGCGGCCGATATATTTCCACCATGTGGCGCTCGATCGAGGCCGTGAAGACGGGCGACGCTGATGTCGCCGTTTCCGCGGGCAACACCGGCGCTCTGATGGCCATGGCAAAGTTCTGTCTGCGCACGATGGCCAATATCGAGCGCCCGGCGATTGCGGCCATTTGGCCGACGCTGCGGGGCGAGAGCATCGTTCTCGATGTTGGCGCGACGATCGGCGCTGATTCTCAGCAGCTGATGGACTTCGCCCTGATGGGCGGCGCCATGGCGCGCGCCCTCTTCGAACTCGAACGGCCGACGATCGGCCTGCTGAACGTCGGCGTCGAAGAGATGAAAGGCCAGGAAGAAGTCAAGGAAGCAGGCCGGCTGCTTCGCGAGGCCAATATCGATTCGCTCGAATATTCCGGTTTCGTCGAAGGCGACGACATCGGGAAAGGCACCGTCGATGTCGTCGTGACCGAAGGCTTTTCGGGCAATATCGCCTTGAAGGCGGCAGAAGGTACGGCAAAACAGATCGCCGCATACCTGCGTGCCGCGATGTCCCGCACGCTGCTTGCCAGGATCGGCTATCTCTTTGCCAAGAGCGCCTTCGACATGCTTCGCGAAAAGATGGACCCGAGCAAGGTCAATGGCGGCGTATTCCTTGGTCTCAACGGCATCGTCATCAAGAGCCATGGCGGTGCCAATGCAGACGGCATCGCTGCTGCCATCGAGGTCGGCTATGATATGGCCAAGAATGGCCTCAATCAGAAAATAGAAAACGATCTCAAGAAATATCATGCCAAGCGGTTACCCCCGATGGGGCCGGAAGCCGCATGAGCAACGAGGTTTAACCAGAATGATCCGTTCAGTGGTTCGCGGGTTCGGAGCCGCACTTCCGAAACGCGTAATGACCAATCGCGAGATGGAAGATGTCGTCGATACGTCTGACGAGTGGATCGTCCAACGCACCGGCATCCGCCAGCGACATATCGCAAGCGATGACGAGACCACGTCTTCGCTCGGCGAGCGGGCCGCGCGTGCGGCGCTCGACAAGGCAGGGATGACACCTGCCGATATCGATCTCATCATCTGCGCCACCTCGACGCCGGACAACACTTTCCCGGCGACGGCGGTCAATATCCAGAACCGTCTCGGCATGCACCACGGCTTCGCCTTCGACGTTCAGGCGGTCTGCACCGGCTTCGTCTATGCCGTGACGACGGCCGACGCCTATATCCGTGGCGGCCTCGCCAGGCGTGCCCTCGTGATCGGTGCGGAAACCTTCTCGCGCATCCTCGACTGGAACGACCGCACCACCTGCGTGCTTTTCGGCGACGGCGCCGGCGCGATCGTGATCGAGGCTGCCGAAGGTGAGGGTACGACAGCCGATCGCGGCATCCTGACGGCGCATCTTCGCTCCGATGGCTCGCACAAGGAGAAACTCTTCGTCGATGGCGGCCCGTCCACCACCGGCACCGTCGGCAAGCTGCGCATGGAAGGCCGCGAGGTCTTCAAATATGCCGTCGGCATGATCACCGACGTGATCCAGGCCGCCTTCGATTCGACGGGTACGACCGCCGAAGATCTCGACTGGCTTGTGCCGCACCAGGCGAACCGCCGCATCATCGACGGCTCCGCCAAGAAGCTGCATATTGCCCCCGAGAAAGTCGTCATCACTGTCGACCTGCACGGCAACACCTCGGCCGCCTCGATCCCGCTCGCACTTGCCACTGCAGCAGGCGATGGACGCATCAAGAAAGGCGATCTGGTGATGCTGGAGGCGATGGGCGGCGGCTTCACCTGGGGTGCTTTGCTGCTGCGCTGGTGACGGCGAAGAATCGCAAAAAACTGGCGACGAACAAGAGCTTGACCGTAAGGCGCAAGACAAATAGTCTTTGCTCGCATTTAAAAAATATTTTGTAGAATTGGCGGGGAGACCATGACCGGAAAGACAGTTACGCGAGCAGACCTGGCGGAATCGGTTTTCCGGAAGGTCGGTCTCTCCAGGACCGAATCCGCCGAACTCGTCGAGACCGTGCTCGACGAAATCTGCAACGCCATCGTCCGTGGCGAAACCGTCAAGCTTTCCTCCTTCGCCACCTTCCAGGTCCGCGATAAGAACGAGCGCATCGGCCGCAACCCCAAGACGGGCGAAGAAGTGCCGATCTCGCCCCGCCGGGTGATGACCTTCAAGGCTTCGAACGTCCTGAAGACCCGTATTCTCAAGGCGCACACCCTGCGCAAGGTCAAGCAGAAGCCCGCAAATCCGGCCATGTAAGGGTGCAATGGGATAAGTTGAATATCCGTCCCTGATTGCTGCCTCCTGATCATTTTTCTCCAACCGCGCTTTCCGGCTTGTGGGCTATGCGAAGACATGACTTGAATTCAACGCCGCAAACCGTTGAAATATGATGAGTCGCGGTTTGGACCGCCCCGGTGATCGCGTAGGGAGTACGACCTTGGACAAGAGCCCCGATGCCTTCCGAACAATCAGCGAAGTCGCTGACGACCTCGATCTGCCGCAACACGTTCTGCGTTTTTGGGAAACGCGCTTTCCGCAGATAAAGCCAATGAAGAGGGGCGGCGGGCGCCGCTATTACCGGCCGGAAGACGTGGATCTGCTGAAGGGCATCCGCCATCTCCTTTACGACCATGGCTATACGATCAAGGGCGTTCAGAAGCTCCTGAAGACAAACGGCAACAAGTTCGTCGTCGCTGTCGCGCAAGGCGATCTCGCCAGCGTCGAGGCGCTTGCGGCGGGCGGCAGGGACAGCGCTCCGGGTGAACCGCGCGTCGGCATTGCGGAGGAGGATCAGCTGGTCGGCCGCGCAAAGCCGCCGATTACCCGCCGCTTCTTCAATTTCGTCGCCGGCGACGACGATCAGTCTGAAGTCTCGATCGGCAAGTCGAGCGTCAGCAAGGAGGACAGGGCGCTTCTGCAGGAGGCGCTCTACGATCTTCTGGAATGCAAGCGCCTTCTCGATCAGGTGCGCTAAAAATCGTTGCGCCCTGGGAATGCGGTCCGTGACCAGGTACTGGACGGTGATCACCAGCTCGGCCTGACGTCGGCCAATTCCCAGGCGGCATCGTCGACGTCGATTGCCTCTCCCGTGGAAAATGTCGCCGGAAGCAGCGTCTTTCCGACGGGAGGGCAGGCGAATCCGGCGCTACCAGCGGTCGTGCTCGCCATGCGGCTGGCGGAACAGCTGCCGCGTCATGCGCCGGGAAGGCTATTCATCGCCGGCTCTGGCTCAAAACATTGAGAAGGCTTCCTGAGGATGGAACACCTGTGCTGTCTGCTGCTCTGGGAGGGACATGGGCGCGAAGCTGTGAGCTTCGCGCCTGATCTGGTCACTCGAGGATTTGAATGACACGGTGCGTCTGAGGTTCGACGATCACTCTGCGATCGTTGACGACGGTATAAGCATAACCGTCCATATCCGGGACCTCGTGGATTTCGACGGTCTCCGGAAGCATCGTTCCGACGACGACATCGCCCTCATAGACGACAGAAGGTACCTGCTGCTCCATCACATAGGTGCGAACTTCGCCCGGCAAGACGATGGCGCCGGTGGGTGCAGGGTCGACGATTACCGTACTCTGTGCGAAGGCGGCAGAGCAGACCGTCAGTGTTACGGCGGCCGTAGCCAGCATGGTCTTGCGCATAGGACAAATCTCCTTTTCCTACCCAGCCTTGATGAAAAAACGCCCCCACGGGTCCGTTGTTCCGGAAAAGGTCACAGCCGCCTGCTGCTTCGGCGCTGACGTGGCACCGATCTTGGCAAAGCCGCCGGCATCTGTTTAGAGAGGATCGCACGAAAGGACTCGTGCTGAGAACCGCCAGAAAAACGGGAGAGACAATCCTGATCTCCGTCCGCCTTTCTGCTTACAAAGCCCCATTTCACAAGGAATTCCCCTGTGTCCTCTTTCAATGTACCCGGCAAAGCCTACGATGCATTCCTCTTCGACATGGACGGCACGCTGCTTAACTCCATAGCAGTCGTCGAGCGCATCTGGGGCGATTGGGCAAAGGATCACGGCCTCGAGCCCGAAGTGTTCCTGAAGACGATACACGGCGTCCGTGCCAGCGACACCATCCGTCAACTGGCGCTTCCCGGTGTGGATCCGGTGCTTGAAGCGAAAAAACTCCTGATCGAGGAAATGGAAGACGTCGACGGTATCGTGCAGATCCCCGGCGCAATCCGCTTTCTGAACGGCATTCCCGCCGACAGATGGGCGATCGTCACCTCCGCCCCATTTGAACTCGCCAAGCGACGCATGGCCGCCGCCGGCATCCCGATGCCGAAGGTCATCGTCACCGGCGAGGAAGTCCAGGCAGGCAAGCCCAGCCCGGAATGCTACCTGCTCGGCGCCAGCCGCCTGGGTGTCGATCCGAAACGCTGCTTGGTCTTCGAAGACGCGGTTGCGGGCATACTTGCAGGAGAAGGTGCAGGAGCCGATGTCACCGTCATTACCGCGACACATGCCACGCCCTTCGAAACACCGCATTTCTCGATTGCGGACTACGAGGCATGGACCGTGAAGAAAATCGGCGGCATCGGAATCGGAATCGTCGGAGCCTAAGTGGCACATCGGCTTTTTGCGCGGAGTACGGCTTTTTCCGCTTGCATTGGGCGACACGAAAAACTAAACGAAACAAGCTGTTTCGGCAGGTCGAGGCGTAGCGCAACCAGGTAGCGCACTTGACTGGATCAAGGGGCGCTGGTTCGATATAAGGATCAGCGAAATTGTTGAGGCCTACCGAATGACGCATATGACGGAATGTAGCGCAGTCTGGTAGCGCACTTGACTGGGGGTCAAGGGGTCGTCGGTTCAAATCCGGCCATTCCGAGATTTTTACTCGTTAATTCAACGAGTTATCTTTGGGCATCCGAAAGGCGGCTGGTGGGGCAAGCGTCCGACTGGCCGCTATTTCTATCTGGAACAGTTACTTCGAGAGCTCGTCATGGAGCGGAGCCGGAAGAAACCGGCCGCTCGCGAGAGCGTGATGAGCTGTTATCATGAACCGCCGTTTTTCCCGGAACAAGCCCGTCTTCTTAGGGTTAGCCTGCCGTCACCCACGCAACACTGGAGGACGTTATGCGTATGAAACTTTTAGCAGCATCCATTCTGGCCCTCGGCATGGCAACATCGGCTTCCTATGCCCAGAGCCAAGGCGCTCCGGCCAGCTCAACGAATTCGCCCCCATCGGTGCAGGAAGGGGAAACCAACCTTTCGGCAACAATAGCAATGCGCCTGCTGCGGTTGATCCCAATGTAACCGGCAGCACGACCATGACACGGGGAGGCTCCATGGAAAGCAATTGCTCTGCGTACGACAAGGCGCGGACCTCTCCTGGCCGCGGCGACGACCAGACCGCCATGGCAGAACTATGCGGTAACAAGTAACCGATGTGCTTCCAAGGAAAGGCCGGTGTCGCACCGGCCTTTCCTTTTGCTTGTGTCCACTCAATCGGCGCTGTCGACCACATCACGCCGTCTTACGAGCTTGAGGCTTCTGTCCGGTTGAATGATGTAGGTTTCCTCCACCCATCGGCCGGTCGGGTCGATAAATTGATGGGGCAGAACAGAGCCGGGCGGCGATTTGCTAAGCCGCACCGGTGGCTGGCCTCCATATGTGATGCTTCCGCGTATCGGCTCAATTCCTTCGGAGCCGCTGGTGCAGCCGGATAACACCAGTGCAGCTATCAAAATCGTCGGTCGAATTCCCATTACTGTTGGCCTTCAAATGTTTTGCCGTGTAACGGAGGAACGTTCCGTGTCGCGCGCCTCTGGCGCACGAAGTAAATGGTGCTCTGTTTTATGCAGGAAAGCGTAAGCTCGACTGGCATGCAAAAAAAGCACGCAGAAGGGGGCCGGCACAAGCGCAGGCGCGCCGGAAACCCAGCCTGCGACCCCGAGACATTTGTTCCAGTTGCCAAGCCGGAAATCGGCGCGCATATTATCTATATCGTCGGCCATGGATGGGCGGCTGGCGAATGATGCAGTTGTGCTTTCGCCCTCATGGGAAGTGCGGCTCGATGCTCGATACACCTTTTCATCCCCGTGATCTGCCGCTCTTTTCGGAAGACCTAGATGTGATTTCCGGAGTGTTGGATGTCGTTTGCAAGGCGAGGGGACTAAGCCGCAACACGCCCGAAGCCGAGCACCTCGGCGCGCTGATCATCCAGCTCTATCGCCAGGGTGCCAAGGACAGCACGAAACTCGCCGCCCTTGCGAAGGCCTATCTCTAGCCCTCACTTTTCCTCGACGGAAATGCCGTTCTGGCCGATGCGAAGTTCGATGCCATCGGGCTTGCGTTCCTCATTGAAAATATAGGCGCCAAGGCCGACAATGACGACGACCAAGGCGCCGACGACGAAATAGAGACCATTGTTGCGGTTCAAGATTTTTTCCCCAACGTTTTGATATCGAAGGAAAAACGCGTGAACATCCCTTTGGTTCCTTGTGCGGGCCACACTCAGTCGTCGTTGGTGGCGTTGAGGTTTTCGGGGCGGATGCCGTCGTCGCTTGACGTGCGCGCCCGCAGACGCACACCGGGGCCGCCCTCGTCCTGATTGCCGCTTGCGATAAAGATCACGCCGGCTGCTTCCAGCGCGTGCTTGGCGGCAAGGAATGCGCCGGGCTCGCCCATTCCGTCGCCGTCTTCGAGTGCCTCTATAGCTTCCGGCGTCAGGCCGGACGCAGCGGCAAGCTCATCGATGCTCATCCCGGTCATGGCGCGCGCGCCGCGTATCTGCATTCCTGTGATCATGCTTGGAAGTTTAGCGCGAATGCCGCCGTTCTCAAGTACTTAGGCCGCGCTATGGCCGGGGAAACTCTGCCGGTGGCGATGTTCGAGCGCGGCGCACCCCCAGACGATGCCGAAGAGAAGATAGACATGCCGCCAATGGTCGATGTCGATCACGTTGCCGATGACCGCGTGGCCGATGATGCAGATCCAGGCGATCATCAGATAAGGCTGCCAGGGCCGATCCCTGAGGAGGTTCTTGAGGCCGAGGTAAAGCGTCCACACGAGGAGCGACACGTAGGAGACGAAGCCGAGCCAGCCATAGGTCGTCAGCGTCTTCAGCCAGATATTGTGCTCGTCTTCCGGAAAGATGGTGCCGAACACCATCGGGCCGAGACCGAGCGGCCTTTCCATCATCATCTGAAAGCCGATGCGGTGGCGGTCGAAACGGCCGAGATATTCGCCGTCATATTCCTGGACGAGCTGTGCGCGGGTGCTGAACAAATCGCTGACCTGCGGGAATTGAAGCGCGATCAGAAGGGCTGCGACCATCAAAACGATCGCCAGAAGCGAGAGGATGAGGATGCGCAGCCGGAAAGCGCCGCTTCGCTCCTTCAGGAGCATCAGGAAGATGAGCAGCACCACACCGAGCAGGAAGAGGCCCCAGGCGGCGCGCGAGAAGGACAGGAATACGCCGAGCGCAACGATCAGCAGCGCGGCGGCGCGCAACGGCGAGGTCTTCAGGTCGCGCGTCAATATGCCGTGGATGAGATAGAGGGACGGTACGACGAGGAACGGTCCGAAGACGTTCGGATCCTGGAATGCGCCCTTCGCGCGGTCGTAGAGCGTGAAGACCTCGGCGCCGGGAAAGGCATGGAAATATCCAAGTATACCGAGCAACGAGGTGATGACGGCTGCAAAGACCCAGGCATTGAAGATCAGCGGCAGCCGCTTGGCGCTGTCTTCGATGATGGCCGCATAGAAGACCGAGGTCAGGGCAAGGAAGGTCGAGACCGCGACATACATCGGCCCGCCGGTCATGTCCTTCATTTGCGTCAGTGAAAGCATGCCGCCGACATTGAAGGTCAGGAGCAGGGTCAGAAGCATCGCGGTGAAGCGCGAGATTCGGAGGCCGAGGATGAACCAGATGCCGACGAGCCCCGCCATCCACAGTTCGTAAGGCGCAGGCTCATTGATGACGAAGCCAGCGAGGAAGACGCCGAAGGCAACCATCGCCGAGCCGATGAAGCGCAGTGCGGCGCGCTGCGGTTGGGCGACGTGGGAATATGCCGCCTCGATCGCGCTCAATAGGCGTTTTCCGTGTTGAGCAACCGCACCGGCGTCAGGAACAATATCTTGAGATCGAACCAGAGCGACCAGTTCTCGATATAGTAGAGGTCGTAGGCGGTGCGGAACTTGATCTTGTCGTCATTGTCGATCTCGCCGCGCCAGCCGTTGATCTGCGCCCAGCCGGTCACGCCGGGCTTCACGCGGTGACGGGCGAAATAGCCTTCCACGATGTCGCCCCAGGCGCGATCTTTGGTCTGCGCCAGGACTGCATGCGGCCGGGGGCCGACGAGCGAGAGATCGCCTTTCAGCACATTGAACAGTTGCGGCAATTCATCGATCGAGGACTTGCGGATGAAGCGGCCGACCGGCGTCACGCGCGGATCGCCCTTGGTCACTACGACCTTGGCGATGTGATCGCTCATGTTGGTGTACATCGAACGGAACTTGAAGACGTTGATGACCTCATTGTTGAAGCCGTGCCGCTTCTGCATGAAGAAGACTGGACCCTTGGACGTCAGCTTGATTGCAATGGCCGTCAGGATCATCACCGGCCAGAGCAAAGCAAGCGCAAGCGATGCGAAGAAGACATCGAAGCCGCGTTTGGCGACAGAGTCCCAATCGCGGATCGGCTTCTTGAAAATGTCGAGCATCGGCACGGAGCCGATATGCGAATAGGCACGCGGCCGGAACCGCAGGCGATTGGCATGTGCCGCAAGGCGGATATCGACCGGCAGGATCCAAAGTTTTTTGAGAAGCTGCAGGATGCGCGCCTCGGCGCTGAGCGGCAGCGCGATAATCAGCATGTCGATCCGGGTCAGCCGTACGAATTCGACCAGTTCGGCAACGGTGCCGAGCTTCGGATAGCCGGCGACCATGACCGGCGAGCGCTTCTCGCCCCGGTCGTCGAAGATGCCGCATATGCGGATGTCGTTGTCTGCCTGCTGCTCGAGAACGCGGATCAGATCCTTGGCAGGTTCGCCGCCGCCGACGATCACGGCGCGGCGCTCCATGACGCCGTTGCGCGCCCAGTTGCGGATGCCGTAGGCGACCAGGAAGCGTGAGCCGAGCAGGAAGATTGAGGCAAGCGAGAACCAGGCGACATGCAGGTTTATCTCTGCCCATGCGAGATCGCGGAAGAGCGAAAAGATCACTTCCGTTACGGCAAAGGCAGCCGCCCAGGCGCCGAAGATGCGCGGCAGCAGGCGAATGCGGGCCCGCAGCGCCGGAATGGAATAGGTATCCGAAAGCTGCAGCGCCATGACGCCCAACGCCGCCGCGGCGGCTGCTATGCCCGCCCGCGCGCCAAGGCTTTCGCTGCCGTCTCCAGGCCAGATCAGGAAGGCGAGCAGCCCGATTGCGAATTGCGAGACGAATTCGAAGAGGCGTAGCTGGCCGATGACCATCGACGGGGAACGCGTTCCCTCGCGGAACTGTTCGGCAATCTGCCGGGCATAGGCGTTGATCTCTCCCGGGGTTTCCCTCCCGCCACCGTCTGCGCTGGCAGCGGAAACCCGCTTGCGCAGGGCTTCCACGTCGAACTGATCGCTCTTTTCTGCTTTGTTCATAAGGCTTCAGCCGCTCGTTGTTTCAAACGGCATTAGCAGAAAGGCCCTAAGAAAGATTTACGGATGCCTCATAGGTTTCGGAGGCTGAAGACCCCTCCGCGAGCGCGTGGTACAGTTTCAGGACATCTCTTGCCATTACGGAAGAGGAAAAAACGGACTTCACCGAGTCGATCGAAGGCATCACGGCATTATGCCAGCCGGGTGTCGTCAGCGCGTCGGCCATGACGCGGGCTAGGTCATCCGCGTTGTCGGGCGCGACGAGGGCAGGGCTGCTCCTGCCGAGCACTTCCGGAATGCCGCCGACGCGGCTGGCGATGACCGTCTTTCCGGCGCCGAGCCCTTCGAGGATGATGTAGGGCATTGCTTCGGCGCGGGATGGCACCACCAGGTTCTGCGCCATCGCGAAGGCTTCCTGCACACGCATCGGCGGCAGCATGCCGATACGCTTGCCGAGGCCGCGCTCGACCATCATGTCGCGGTATTTCTCCCGGTCCGGCCCGTCGCCGATCATCAGCGCGGAAAGAGGGCGACCAATCAGCCGCTCGGTCTTGGCAAATGCATCCACAAACAGATCGGGACCCTTAAGGTCCCGGAGCATGCCGACATAGATGAAATGTACGGCATCGGATCGTGTCGGAATGATCTGGAAATCCCGCTCCCCGATCCCGTTGTAGATCAGCCGCGTCATGGGTCTCGGCCGGCCCACTTTCTGCGCATAGGTGTCGCGCTCGTATTCGCAGATGAAGACGAGGGCATCAGTGAAATATTCCTGCAACCGCTCCATCCGCAGGACGAACTGTCCGGTGAGCGACGAGCGGGAATAGTGCAGGCTTCCGCCGTGGGCGGTATAGAGGCGGGCTACGCGATACCTGTTCACCCGCAAGGCTGAGCCGACAAGGCGCGCGAGCACGCCGCCCTTGGCGCCGTGTCCGTGCAGCACGTCCGGCCGCAAACTTTTGATTTTCTTGTATGTCTCCCATATCACGCCGATATCGGAAAGCGCCACGGAACGCCGGATCGGTATGCGCGTCAGCCCGAGCGAGAGAAAGGGACGGATATCGTCGAAAAGCCGGTCCTCGTGCTCGCCGCCGGTGGAGCTGTCGCAGAGGATGCCGATCTCATGCCCGGCCGTGCTGTGTTCTTCCACCAGATCGCGGACATGGCGAAATATCCCGCCGACGGGCGATCTGAAACAATGGAGTATGCGGAGGGGGCGCTGTTCTGCCATCAGCGATCAGAACAGCCGTTCGCGGACATAGATCGTGTCGCCGGCGATGATTGAGGACGAAATGTTGACGCGTCCGGTCAGCACCTGGCCGTTGATCTTGCGGGTGACGTCGACCGTGCCCTGATTGGCGCGGGAGGTGAAGCCGCCGGCAACGGCGATCGCGTTCTGCACCGTCATGCCCGGTACATAGGAATACTGGCCGGGCTGACCGACTTCACCCATGATGAAGATGGAACGGTAGCGGTCGACATCGATCGTCACATCGGGATCGCGCAGATAACCCTGCTGCAACTTCTGGGCGATCTGGCCGGAAAGCTGCTGCAGCGTGCGTCCGCGCGCCGGCACCTGTCCGACGAGCGGGAAGGCGATGTAGCCTGCCTGATCGACCATATAGGTATTGGTCATGCTCGGCTGATCGAAAACGGTGATGCGCAGCCGGTCGCCGCTGTCGAGCGTATAGGGCTGGATCGTTGCCTGATTGAAAGCTCTCGGCGCGGGCTTATAGGTGTTGCAACCGCTCAATGCCGCCGTCATGGCGACAAGGCTCAGAGCCAGAAGCGTCTTGGGCTGGACGAAAAGCATCCGCGTTATGCTCACAGGAAACGAACTCGGTGCTGCCGTTATCGATCCGTTAGGGTTAATGGCTGGTAAAAATACGCCGCATTTTTTGCTTTTTGCCCGTCACGCTTCGCTTTGCTTACGCCGGGCAACATTAACCCTCGGGTTACTATAGTCGTTTACGCTTCGCGCCATGTTTGTTCTCGGAGTACGAGTATGTCCGGCGTAACGGGTAATCAGGATGTGGACATCGACCTTGGCCAGCTCGTTCGAGCCGTCTGGGCCCGCCGGCTGAAGGTTGTCGCCGTCACGCTGATCGGGGCAGGGGTCGCCTTTGCCGGCGCCAAGATGATCTCGCCGAAATACAGTGCCGAAACGCGTCTGCTGATCGAGCAGCGTGCACCGGCTTTCGCCAACACCCAATCGAACGACGGCAATGCCGGTCCGCTGCTCGACGAGTTGAACATTGCGAGCCAGGTTCAGCTTCTGCAGTCCGCCGATATCATCAAGCAGGTCATCAACAGCGAGAAGCTCTATGAGCTGCCTGAATTCGACGATGCCGTCAACGGCTCTGCGCTGAGCGACATCCTTGTGGCGCTCCATATCAAGAAGAACCCGCTTGAAAATCCGCCTGAAGAGCGCGTGATCGATGCGTTCATCGAGCGCCTTCAGGTCTACCAGGTTCCCGGTTCGCGCGTCATCGGCATCACCTTCACGTCGAAGGATCCGAAGATTGCCGCGCGCATTCCGAATGCCATGGCGAATGTCTATCTCGCGACGCAGAGCGGCGCCAAACTCGATACGAACTCGGAGGCCACCCGTTGGCTCGAGCCGGAAATCGAGAACCTTCGCAAGAAGGTAAACGACGCCGAGCAGAAGGTTGCCGAATACCGCGCCAAGCACGGTCTCCTGCCGACGAACGGAGGCAGCAACTTTCCGCAGCAGCAGCTGAACGATATCTCTGTTGAGCTGACCCGCGTACGCGGCGAAAAGGCGAATGCCGAGGCGCGCGCCCAGTCCGTCCGCAACGCGCTCGCCTCCGGTGAGGCGTCGGATACGTTGCCGGACATCATGTCCTCGCAGTCGATGCAGCGGCTGAAGGGCACTGAGTCGGGCCTCCAGTCGCAGATTTCCGATCTCAGCACGTCGCTGCTCAACAACCATCCGAAGTTGAAGAGCCTGCGGGCGCAGCTTGCAGACATCAAGACGCAGATCCGCCAGGAGACGCAAAAGATCCTGGCCAGCGTAGAGGGCGAGGCGAAGGTCGCCGGCCTTCGTGCTGCCGAACTCGAGCGCCAGTCCGGCACGTTGCGGGCAAACAGCGCCCAGGCGGGCGAAGACGAGGTCGGCCTCAATGCCCTGCAGCGCGAGGCGAACGCCCAGCGCCAGCTGCTCGAGACCTACCTCGCTCGCTACCGGGAAGCCGCTTCCCGCGCCGACAGCAATTCGAGTCCGGCGGATGCGCGCATCGTCTCGCGCGCCATCGAGCCTGTCGATCCGTACTTCCCGAAGGTCGTGCCGATCGTCGTCGTCGCTGCCGTCGCGACGTTGGTCATGAGCGCGATCGTCATCATGCTCGCGGAACTTTTCAGCGGCCGGGCACTGCGTCCGGTCGACGGCAGCGTCGAGCCGGCTGCGCCGATCGAAGAAAAAACGCAGGCCGCCGCTGCGCCGAAAGCCAAGCGTGACGTCAAGCCCAGCATGCTTTCGGCACCGGTGGAAGAAGAGCCTGCGCAGGAGGCGCCTGCACCTTTGGAAGACGAAAGCGAATTCTCGATCAGCTCTGTCGCCCATTATCTCACGAGCAGCCGGGCAACGCTCGCTGTCGCGATATCGCCGACTGGCGACGATGGTTCCGCGGCGACCGTTTCGCTGGCCCGCGCGCTTGCCGACGTCGGTCAGCGCGTGGTTCTGGTCGACATGACCGGCTCCGGCTATCCGACCGAGTTGATGGGCGACGACCCGAATGCGCCGGGCGTCACCGATCTGCTCTGCGGCGCTGCCGCTTTCGGCGAAACGATCCATGGCGACCGTGATTCAGATGCTCATCTGATCCCGCAGGGCATCAGCGACATCCGTCAGGCGATGCGCGGCGCAGACCGGCTTTCGCTGCTGCTCGACGCATTGTCCTCAGCCTATGATCTCGTGATTGTCGAGTGCGGTGCAGCCGATGTTGCCGGCGTCTCCCGCCTGACGCGCAGCAAGGATGTCGAGATCATCCTTTCGATGCCGGACGTGATCGAAGAGGAGTTCGTCGTCGCGATGACGGAATTCGAAAAGGCGGGCTATCAGCGCGTCGTGCTGATGTCCGGCGACGAGACAATTGCGGAGGACCTCCCGCGCCGCGCGGCCTGATCAGACGCCGATCTTTGAACGAGCGCGCTGCGCGAATTTATAGAGGCCGGGCCGAGCCTTGATGTGGGCCTTGCTCCGCGTGATGGCCCGGTGCGCAAGCCCGGCGATCCTTCCCACGAAGGACAGCGGCAGCACTATATCGTGATGATCCGTTTCGATCGGTGCCCAAGAACGTTTGTAGACCTGATCGCCGAGACCGAAATCGAAGAGGGTGACGCCCGTCCCGTGCAATTTGGAAATCATCTGCCAAAAGAGGAATTCGCCCGGGCTTGCATCCGCCGCAATGCTTTCGTTGATCGAACTGAACTGGCAGATCACGTGATCGCCCTTGCGCGAGATACCGGATAGCGCAGCGATATGCCCTTCGTTTTCGCCCTTGAGGCGGATCGCATGCATCTCAAGCCCGAAATCGTCGCCCTCGCGGATATCGATCAGGCCATGGAGAAAGGTCCGCGTTTCGGCGTCCGCAAACACGTCGGGCAGCCCGAGTGCCTTGAAGCGCTCGGCCTTCTGAGCGAAGAACTGGTCAAGAAAGGCGTGCTGCTGGCCGGCCGTCCCGCCAGCGACATAGTCGAAGCCGCCGATGGCTTCGAGCCGTTTCGACTGCACCCGGAACTTCTTCCGGCGGCTCTTGGAGTTCAATTGCCTGAGCGTCGCCTCGAAATTTTCAAGCAGCGGCAGCTGATAGGCGTGGTTCTGGTTCTGCACCAATGGCAACAGACCGAGCGGGCTCTTCTGGCCGCGCCATTCCAGCGGGATGTTCTGCAAGAGCAGCAGATCGGCCTTGCCGCGAAGGGCGTGACGAAGGCTCTCGGCGAAGCAGTGCGCATCGAGGTCAACGGCGCGGCGCAGAAAATGCTCCGTGATAAGTCCGGTATTGATGTTGCTGTGATTGGCGCCGATGAATTTCGCGATCCGCACGCCATGGGAGCGCTCGATTTCGACCGGCAGGATAAAGGCCGATTCTGGCCCGCAGACGCCTCGCAAAATGGCGAGCGGCCGCCGATAGGCGCCGACCCAGCTATGGCACCAGTCATAGCCCTGATGGAGAGACGTCAGATTGTCGAGCTCCAAGGCGCGCCAATCCTTTTCCAGCGGCGCCATTGTGTCGAAGACCGTGACATCGAGTTCCGCGCTCAGCGAGCGAGGGTTCGCAATGCCTTCCTCGACTTTCGCCGCTTCGTCGAGCGGTCGTTGATGGGCATCGAGCTTTTGCGTCTGCACGGGTCTTCTCCGGTCAAGATGGCTTGGCCGGAAGCATAAAGGGCGAGCGCCTTCATTTGGCTTAAATGCAATAGGGCAGACCGTCTTTTCCGCGGATCACGGTTATTCCGGCGTTAACGGCGTTCACTTCTGCCGCGGACCGGCCATCCATTTGATGATCAGCATCGCCGGCAGGACCCAGACAAGGCCCGTCACCGAGAAATAGAGGAGGTGGACCCACCACGACGATTCCCCAAGTGTCGCGACGGCAATCGTGTTCGCCAAAAGCGCATAAAGAAGCACGAGAACGACGATGAGGATCGTGCCGATGAATTTGCGCAAGCGGATGGGCATGAATTCTCTTTCCGGAGTATGTGGACCCGCGCGACGGCATGCCGCAAAGGTTCGGGGCTTGTTTTGCATGAGCCGTTGGGGCAAATCAACTGCCGGAAAGAAGGAACAATCATGGCCGTCGCGAACTTGACCACGCAACAGACGATCTTGAGCGAGGTCCGCAGGTTGGACCGGAACCGCCGCGCACTGCGCATCTGGCTGGGTATCGTGCTCCTCGCGCTCGTCTGTCTCGTGCTCGTCGGCGGCGCGACGCGTCTTACCAATTCCGGCCTTTCGATCACGGAATGGAAGCCGATCCACGGCGTCATTCCGCCGCTCACTGCCGCTGAATGGGAGGAAGAATTCAAGCTCTACCAGCGCATTCCCGAATTCCAGCAGCTAAACAGCGACATGACCGTGGAGGATTTCAAGACCATCTTCTGGTGGGAATGGGCGCACCGGCTGATCGCCCGCGGGATCGGCGTCATCTTCGCTCTGCCGCTTGTCTTTTTCTGGCTGACGGGCATGGTCGAACGGCGGCTGCGCTGGCCGCTCGCCGGCATCCTGGCGCTCGGAGGCCTGCAGGGCTTCATCGGCTGGTGGATGGTCTCGTCCGGTCTTTCGGTGCGGACCGACGTCAGCCAGTATCGCCTCGCGGCGCACCTCGTCATGGCCTGTCTGATTTTCGCCGCCTGCATGTGGATCATGCGCGGCCTTTCCCCGCATTCGAACGACGCCGCGCCCACCGAAAGCTCGCGGGCATGGGCGGCGATAATTGCCATTTTCGCGCTCTTCCAGATCTATCTCGGCGCGCTGGTGGCCGGTCTTGATGCCGGCTTCACCTACAATACCTGGCCGCTGATGGACGGCGCGATCATCCCCTCCGATCTTCTCATCCAAAAGCCCGCTTGGATCAATTTCTTCGAAAACCCGAAGACCGTTCAATTCTTCCATCGCGCCGGCGCCTACGTGCTCTTCGCGCTCGCTTTCATCAATATGGTGGTTGCGCTCCGCGCAGCTCCCCAAACCACACACGCCCGCCGCGCTGTCGTTCTCTTCGCGCTCGTCACGCTGCAGGCCGCAATCGGCATCGCTACGCTCCTTCTGCAGGTCCCGTTTCATTGGGGTCTTTTACATCAGGCAGGCGCCCTGATCGTCTTGGGCTTCGCCGTCGCCAACTGGCGCGGCTTCTACGGTGAGTTTGCGCACGACACGATGATTGCGGAAAGGGACTGAGCAGGAGGTTGCGTCAGGCGCTTACCGCAAGATCCCGTCGAGCGCTGGCATGCCGATGATGGCGGCCGCGGCGATGAGCAAATAGCAGATCAGCCGGAACGTGCTCTCCTTCGCCAAGCCGAACAGCTTCGAGCCGCCATAGAGGCCGAGCGCATAGCCCGGCAGGATGACGGGCGTCAGAGCAAAGACGGCCTGCACGAAAAGCCCTCCGGCATAATAGCTGATTGCGCTGAAGCAGGTGGAGATCGAGAAGTAGAGGATGACATTTGCCCGGACGCGGGTAAACTCGCTCTTGCCGCCGAGCCAATAGGCAACGACCGGCGGGCCGCCAAGCTGTGCCGCGCCGCTGAAAAGACCGGCGATAAGGCCGACCCCGGCACTGAGCGGCGCGCGCGGCTCGCCGTGATGGCGCCAGCCTGACAAGAGGAGCGCCAGCAGCGATATAGCCACGGCGGTGATGATCCAGCGCAGCGTCAAGGTATCCATCAGCGCAAGTGCAACTGTGCCCGCGGGAACGCCGAGAGCCGCGCCGATCGCCATCGCGAAGACTTCACGCCGGTTGGCGCTGCGCCAGGCAGGCGGGATCATCCCAAGTGTCGCAAGCCCGTCGATGAGAAGCAAAACGGGAGAAATCAGCTTCGGGCCGACAATCGCGCCGCCAAGCGGAATGAAGATCAGCGCCGCCCCGAAGCCCGAAAAGCCGCGCGCGAGCCCGGCAATGAAGGCAAAGAAGATTAGCGCATAGATGCCGTGATCCGGCAGCGCAGCGGAAAACCATTCAGCAACGCCGGCCGAAAGCGTATCGATCGGCATGTCCTTGGGGCTCCGGAAGGTTTACGAGGCGAGCATCAGATCCATGTTTTGGACGGCCGCCCCCGAGGCGCCCTTGCCAAGATTGTCGAGCAGAGCGACGAGGTTGACCTGACTGGAGCCCGGCGTGCCGAACACGAAGAGCTTCATCGTGTCCTTCCCGGCAAGCTCCACGGCATCGATACGGGCAAGTGTACGACTCTCCTCGAGCGGAACGACCGTGACGATATCCTGACCGGCATAATGCGCTGTCAGGGCCGCATGGATGCTTTCGAGCGTCGCATCGCCCGAGAGATCGTCGAGATGCAGCGGCACCTGGACGATCATGCCCTGCGCGAACTTGCCGACCGAAGGCGAGAAGATTGGCGCTCGGTCGAGCAGGCCATGGATTTTCATCTCCGGCACATGCTTGTGTGTCAGCGGCAGGCCATAGAGGAAATGCGGCGCGGTGATTGCATCGTCGCGGCTCTGGTCTTCAATCTGCGCGATCATCTGCTTGCCGCCGCCGGTATAGCCGGAGACCGCATTGACGGTGACTGGATAGCCGTCCGGCAGAATGCCTGCAGCGCGCAACGGCCGGATGAGGCCGATGGCGCCCGTCGGGTAGCAGCCGGGGTTGGCGACAAAACGGGCGGCCCTGATCTTTTCGGCCTGCTCCTTGTCCATTTCGGCAAAGCCGTAAGCCCAGCCGGGATTGACGCGGAAGGCGGTCGACGTGTCGATAACGCGCACATTGTCGTTCGCCGAAACCATCTGGACGGCTGCTTTCGACGCGTCGTCGGGCAGGCAGAGGATGGCGATATCGGCGCTGTTCAGCATGTCCTCGCGCATCGCGGCATTGCGGCGTTCAGCCTCCGGAATGGACAGAAGCTCGACATCGCGGCGGCCGGCCATGCGCGTGCGGATCTGCAGACCCGTTGTGCCGTGTTCGCCATCGATGAAGATTTTCGGTGCCATGATAATCCTGCGCTTTCAATGAGTTCGGATTGCTTGCGGAATCAGTGTGCCATGAAGTTGAATCAGTTTGATAACGGCCTAGCGTGCCGCTGCGTGCCTCTCGGCGCGGAGCCCCAGCATATACATCGCGACCGTCGCCCCTGCAATGGCGGTGATATCGGCGTGATCATAAGGCGGCGAGACCTCGACCACGTCTGCGCCGCGGATATCGAGCTGCTGCAGGCGCTGCAGGACCGAAAGGATCTTGGCGCTCGACGGCCCGCCCGCTACTGGCGTGCCGGTGCCTGGCGTATAGGCCGGATCGAGGCAGTCGATATCGAAGGTCAGATAGGCCGGAGCGTCCTTGGTGTGCGAGACGATTGCCGAGGCGATCTCAGCGGCATTCATTTCTTCGACCTGATGGCCGTAGAGGATGCGAATGCCGAAATCCTCCGGCGCGTGGGTGCGGATACCGATCTGGATGGAGCGGCCCGGGTCGATGATGCCGTCGCGGGCCGCGCGTGCGACGAAGGAGCCGTGATCGATCCGCCGGTTATCGTCGAGCCAGGTATCTTGATGCGCGTCGAACTGCACCAGCGCCAGCGGACCGTGCCTGGCCGCATGCGCCTTGAGGATCGGCCATGTGACATAGTGGTCGCCGCCTAGCGTGAGCAGGAAGGCGCCGCTGTCAAGAATCATATTCGCCTGCCGCTCGATTGCCGCCGGCGTCTCCTGGTGATTGCCGTAGTCAAGCAGGCAGTCGCCGTAGTCGATCACCGCCATTTCGGCGAAGAGATCGCGATTGAAGGGATATTGCGGATCGTTGTCGAAGATCGCCGAGGCGCGACGGATCGCCTGCGGCCCGAAGCGCGTTCCCGGCCGGTTGGAGGTTGCCGCATCGAAGGGAATACCCCAGACGACGACGTCGGCGCCTGTCAGAACCTTGGTGAACCGACGCCGCATGAAGGAGAGCGCTCCGGCAAAGGTTGGGTCAGTGGCCGACGATGTGAGGCTGGTCGCCATAAAGGCGTGATCGATCGACTTCTCTGCCATGGCGTCCCTTCATCACATGTTGGCAGGACGTTGGACAATCACGGCCGACAAGGCAAGCCCCGAACGAAACGAAATTCCTGTCGCTCAGGACGCCTTGGCTTCGAATGCCGGCGGAAAGTCGCCGAGAGCCTTGGCCTCGTTGATGCGGGCACCGATATCTTCCTCGATGATCGACTCCAACTGCGAAAAGCTGTCGATCACGTAGTAAATCGGCTGGACGATATCGATCCGGTAGGGCGTTCTCAGCGCTGTCATCAGGTCGAAAGGCCGGAATTCGCATGCCTTGCCTTCCATTGCCGCCCGCGTCTCGTTGGGCGAGGAGACGATGCCGGCGCCGAAGCAGCGGCGTCCCTGCGGGGTGTTGATGAGGCCGAATTCCACAGTGAACCAGAAAATCCGAAACAGATGCCAGGAATACCCCTTGCCGAGGCCGACGGCCTTCTCGCCGAAGCGGCGGACGAAATTGGCGTAGCTCTGGTTGGTCAGCAGCGGACAATGGCCGAAGACCTCGTGGAAGATATCCGGCTCTTCGATATAATCGATATGCTCGCGGCGCCGGATGAACGTCGCCAGCGGAAACTTGCCCTGCGACAGCAATTCATAGAAGCGCGACGGCGGGATGAGGGCAGGGACGCCTTCCACGCCGAAGCCGGTGGTTTCGTTAAGACGCCGATTGACGTCGCGAAGCTGCGGAACTTTTTGCGGCTTCAGCCCGAGGGTCTTCACGCCGTCCAGATATTCCCGGCAGGCCTTGTCGGCGAGCAGCGTCATCTGGCGCTGATAGAGCTCGCTCCAGATTTGGTCTTCTTCAGCGGTGTAGTGATAGATGCCGTTCGCATCCGGCAGGTTCGCCGTGTAGGTGCTTTCCTTGGTCATGAGCGGCCTCCCGTCCTCTGATCCAATGAGCCGGGCGATTTCGACCTCCGGCTGTCATGTCACCATTATATCCCTGGGAATGCGGGTAAACATTTCAGCATTGCCGGATTATGGTTGGAAAATGGGAGAATAATCCGTGAGGAGGGGAAAGAATGAAAGAAAATTTGAAGGCGGCCCGCAAGCTCCTGCAGCTTGTGCAGGCCGGCAGCACTCTGTCGCTCGCCGAGCTGGCGGAAAAGGCCGGCATGTCGCAAAGCACCGCCTGGCGCAAGATGCAGGAACTCGAGACGGAAGGCGTCATTCGCAAGCGTGTGGCGCTCCTCGATCCGGCAAAGCTCGATCTCAAGCTCTGCATCATCGCCCATGTAACCTTGGAGGACCACCACGAAGAGGCGATCGAAGCCTTTGCCGCCGCAGTGCGCGACCGGCCCGAGATCATGGAATGCTATGCGCTATCGGGGACGTTCGACTATATGCTGAAGATCAGGGCGCGCGACGTCGAAGCCTACGAGGCCTTCATGACACGCTACCTGATGCGCAATCCACATGTGCGCAATGTGGTTTCGAGCTTCGTCCTGCGCGAACTGAAGTCGACGACAGAGCTGCCGATCTGAGGGCCGGCTGCGAGTGGTGGCAAAAGAAAAGGCCGGGAAAGACCCGGCCTTTGCAAAATCCGTATTCTGGAGCGATTAGCGCTTCGAGAACTGGAACGAACGGCGGGCCTTGGCCTTGCCGTACTTCTTACGCTCGACGACGCGGCTGTCGCGGGTCAGGAAGCCGCCCTTCTTGAGCACGCCGCGAAGGCCCGGCTCGAAGTAGGTGAGGGCCTTCGAGAGACCGTGACGAACGGCACCGGCCTGGCCGGAAAGACCGCCGCCTGCAACCGTTGCAACGATGTCGAATTGGCCGTCGCGGGCTGCAGCGACGATCGGCTGGCGCAGGATCATCTGCAGGACCGGACGGGCGAAGTATGCCGTGAAGTCCTTGCCGTTGACGGTGATCTTGCCGGAGCCGGCCTTGAGCCAAACACGGGCTACGGCATCCTTACGCTTGCCGGTCGCATAGGAGCGGCCAAGCGAGTCGACCTTGCGGACGTGAACCGGAGCAGCTGCTTCCGACGACGTGCCGAGGTCCTTCAGGGAAGAGAGGTCAGCCATTATCAGGCGCTCCTTACGTTCTTCTTGTTCAGCTTGGCGACGTCGAGGACGGTCGGCTGCTGTGCTTCATGGGGATGGTTGGAACCGGAGTAGACGCGGAGGTTCTTCATCTGGCGACGGCCGAGCGGACCACGCGGGACCATGCGCTCAACGGCCTTTTCGAGGACGCGCTCCGGGAAGCGGCCTTCGATGATCTGGCGAGCGGTGCGCTCCTTGATGCCGCCGGCATAACCGGTGTGCCAGTAGTAGACCTTGTCGGAATACTTCTTGCCGGTGAAAACGACCTTGTCGGCATTGATGACGATAACGTTGTCGCCGTCGTCAACGTGAGGCGTGAAGGTTGCCTTGTGCTTGCCGCGCAGACGCATGGCGATGAGGGAAGCGAGGCGGCCAACGACAAGCCCTTCGGCGTCGATGATCACCCACTTCTTCTCCACCTCTGCAGGCTTCTGGGAGAAGGTTGCCATAGTGATTCTCTCCTTTGGATCCCTGAACCCGAGGGCCAAGGGCGTTTCTTGTTGCTTGGTTTGACGCACCCGAAAGCGCGCCAAAAAGAAAGCAGCCCGGAAAGGCTGCGTTTCTGGCGCGGTGTATAGAGGGAAAGGCCTTAACGGTCAATATCATCCGTCTGCGCCACCGTAAAAAATACGAAACAAAATCAATGTGTTAATTATGTGGTAATATGATACCGTAATTTTATCGCGGTGGAATCGAATAAGTTGCCGTCGCATGGGCCACCAGCTCGGCCGGATTTTCCTGAAAGATGGCGGCGTCGATAACGGCGAGCCGCTTTCCGAGCTTGAGGATCCGGCAGGTGCAGGTTGTCGGCTGCGGCTTCGGCAGGCGCAGGAAATTGATGTTGAGGCTGGTCGTGACGGCAAGTGCGACCGGGCCGATATGGGCAAGCACCGCTGCATAGGCGGTGACGTCCGCCAGCGTGAAGAGGGCAGGACCGGACACGGTGCCGCCAGGGCGCAGATGCCTTTTTGACGGATCGAACCGCGTCGAGACACTGCCGGGCGTAATATCCGTCACGGTAAAGACGCGCCCGTCCGTGTGGATCTGCGGGAAATCGGTCTCCAGAAACTGGTGGACCTCCTCGATCGTCATGACCGGCTGCATCGCTTCTCCTCGAAATTGCCGATAGCTTGTGACAGAACTGTTAGCACGAAATCGCAATGCAAGGAGTTAGTCCATGGCCGAAGTCGTATCCTTCCGGAAGGGCGCAAACGAGGATGGGAGTGTCCTCGTTACCCGCTCGCTTGCCGATGGCGTGCTGCGGCTCACGCTCAACAACCCGCCGGCGAACGTGCTTTCGATCGCGGTGATGGAACTGTTGATGGGCGAGCTTCAGAAAGCCGCTGAAGACGGCGAAGTCCGCGTAGTGGTCATCGCCTCGACCGGCGATGTGTTCTCTGCGGGGCACGATCTCAAGGAGATGACGGAGCATCGTGCCGATGCCGATGGCGGGGTGGCCTTCTTCGAGGAGACATTTGCGCTTGCAGCCGATCTCATGCTGGAGATCACCCGCCTGCCGAAACCGGTGATCGCGCAGATCGACGGCCTTGCGACCGCAGCCGGCTGCCAGCTCGTCGTCTCCTGCGACCTTGCGATCTGTACCGACACCGCGACCTTCTGCACACCTGGCGTCAATATCGGGCTGTTCTGCTCGACGCCAATGGTCGCCGTTACGCGCGCCGCGCACCGGAAGCAGGCGATGGAAATGCTGCTGACCGGCGAAACGATCGATGCTTCGACCGCCAAGGACTTCGGCCTCGTCAACCGGATCGTACCCAAGCAGTATCTGACGCAGGTCGTGAGCAAATACGCTTCCGTCATCGCTTCGAAATCACCCTTGACGCTGAAGATCGGCAAGGAGGCCTTCTACCGCCAGCTCGAAATGCCGACAGAAGAGGCATACAGCCATGCGGCCCAGGTGATGGTCGACAACATGCTGACTGCAGACGCGGAAGAGGGCATCGGCGCGTTTCTTGCAAAACGGGTGCCGAGTTGGACCGGCGAGTAGCGCGCTCGACATTCTGCGGGACGAGCAGACAAGGCCAAAAGGCGAGTCGTGCTCATTATGCGAAATCGCTCGACGATTTAAGCCCGCTAAATCTGTTGGACTGCATAGATTGAGCGGCGATCGGAAAGGTCAGTGGGCAACGACAATCAACGGCCCTTGGCGTCTATGCTTTCGAGAAACGATCCGCAGCTTTTGGCTCAATTTGCAATTTGCTTGCGATCTGGCTGTTGCAGAACGTGAGAAGGGCGAGCGGATCTCAAAAGAGGTTATTCCAGCGCAATCTGCCGCGTAGTTCTTACCCGAGCTTCAGGATCAGTCCGCCGCTCGCGATGATCACGCCTGCGACATAACGCCATGGGCTGGCTTTCTCCTTCAGGACCAGCACCGAAATGATGAGCGCGAAGAGGATCGACGTTTCCCGCAGCGCGGCAACGGTGGCGACGGGCGCCTTGGTCATGGCCCAGAGGGCGAACCCGTAGGAGGCGATCGAACCGGCGCCGCCAATCAGACCGCGCCACCAATTGTAGCGGACATGAACCGCGACTGCGAGAAGGCCGCGGCGCGAGATCGCCCATGCAAAGAGCAGCACCGGCGGCAGCAGCGCCATCCACAGCGTATAGGACACCGCATTGCCGGAGACGCGTGCGCCGATGCCGTCGACATAAGTATAGGTAGCGATGACGCAGGCGTTGACGAGCGCGAGCATGATGGCATGTTTGCTGCCGCGCCGCGCCTCGAAGGCAAGGGTCAGAATGCCGGCGCAGATCGTCATCGTGCCGATGAGCGCGCCGCCCGAAAGGCTTTCGTTCAACACGAAGCCGCTTGTGGCGGTGATGAGGAGCGGCGCACAGCCGCGCATCAGCGGATAGACGAGGCCGATATCGCCTGCGCGGTAAGCGGCCGCGACCAATTGAAAATACGCAAATTGCAGGACGGCCGACGCTCCGATGAAGGGCCAGGCCGTTGGCTGCGGCAGCGGCAGAAAGGGCAGGAACGGCAGCGCCGCCACTGCCCCGCCGGCCGAAACAAGCGCCGCGTCCAGCGACTTGTTGGTCCCCGCCTTGATGATCGCGTTCCATGTCGCATGCAGGAATGCACCGAAGAGAACGAGCAGAATGACGTCGAGGGGCACGATGCGGACCGGAATGAAAGGGAAGGCTATCTGGGGAGAATGGGTATGGGCCGTGTTGACGCGAAAATCAATCTTGCGAGCGGATTTTGCAACCGGTGGCTGGTCTCCTGCTTGAAAATGAGAATCGTCATGCTCGGTTCCGGCGCTAACGTGCAGCATCATCGGGGCGTAGCGTGCGCGCTCGAAATACGTTTATTTTGGCCGCGCACACTCAACTATGAGGTGTTTCTAATAGACGCAAGAACGAAAAAGGAACAAAACGAAGACAAAAGAAGTTTAATAGATGATAATATTTCTCCGCTTAGTCCATTCTCGATTTATACTTCTGTAATATAGAGATTGTTCTATAATTTTGCTATATCCATTTTGATGCAAATCCAAGTAGCAATTCGAACCGCTTCTGATTTACAATGGCCGGAAGCTGCGTGTTTCCGGCTCTTGCGAAATCGTTTTCGCGTCCCGAACACCTGCTACAGGGAGTGGTTTGGTATGAAGAACATCCCGTCAAGATTGTCGATACTCTGGCAGTTGAGGACGGGGCAGGACCGGTCGTCTCTGGTCGGTATGTTCTTCCACTCCGCATATTCGTTAGCGTCGCAGTACCGACTGTTGCGGACGTAGCGATCGTAAAGCGGAAGGCCGCGCGGCGAGGTCCAGCGGAAGATGACGGCGCCTTGATTGTGGATGGCGGCGCGGGCACTTTGGCAGGTCATGGACATCGGATTGTAGCGGGAGATCGCCAGCGATGGTGAGGCCGCAAGGAAAAGCGCTGCGGCGAGAGCGAGTTTTTTCATGGGTTATTCCTCCTTGGGAACCCGGATGCCTATATATACGCCCGAAGGAACTGTCAGTTTCAACGCTCTGCAAATAATGTCGACTGGAGGAAAGCTGATGAATCACGACCGTTATCCGGACGATTACATTGCCGGAATTTTGAACTCCGTGAAGACGATCGCGCTGACCGGGGCGTCGCCCAATCCGGCCCGGCCGAGCAACGGCGTGATGGGCTATCTCCTGTCGCGCGGCTACAATGTCATTCCCGTCAACCCCGGGCAGGCGGGCAAGCAGATCCAGGGCCAGCTCGTCTATGCCCGGCTTGCCGATATCCCGGTGCCGGTCGATATGGTCGACGTGTTCCGCGCCTCGGAATATCTCCATGGCGTCGTTGATGAGGCTCTGGCTCTTCCCTTGCGGCCGAAGGTGATTTGGTCGCAGCTCGGCGTGCGCGATGATGCTGCCGCAGCGAAGGCGGAGGAAGCTGGCATAAAAGTTGTGATGGACCGCTGCCCGGCAATCGAAATCCCGCGCCTTGCCGCGTGAGTGCACGGATTTTTCTCCAGACGCCCGATGGTTGAAACGCAAAGCGATTAACATTTGCGGATCGTAGTCTATGCTCCCGCCATCGATAGCGACGGGAGGACGACATGGCGACGAGCGATCCGGGTTTCAACACGCTGGCAATCCATGCCGGTGCGCAGCCGGATCCGGCGACGGGCGCGCGGATAACGCCGATCTATCAGACGACAGCCTTCGTCTTTAACGATTCCGATCACGCGGCCTCGCTCTTTGGCCTGCAGGCCTTCGGCAATATCTATACTCGCATCATGAACCCCACGCAGGCGGTGCTGGAGGAGCGCGTGGCAGCCCTTGAGGGCGGTACGGCAGCGCTTGCCGTGGCTTCGGGTCACGCGGCGCAGGTCATCGTCTTTCATACGATCATGCGTCCGGGCGAGAATTTCGTCGCGGCCAGGCAGCTCTACGGCGGCTCGGTCAATCAGTTCGGCAATGCCTTCGGGAATTTCGGCTGGCAGGTGCGCTGGGCCGATTCCCTCGATCCGGCAAGCTTTGAAAGCCAGATCGATGAGAAGACGCGGGCGATCTTCATCGAAAGCCTGGCCAATCCCGGCGGCACGTTCGTCGACATCGCGGCGATTGCCGAAGTGGCCCACAGGCACGGCCTGCCGCTTATCGTCGACAACACGATGGCGACGCCTTACCTCATCCGGCCGATCGAGCATGGCGCCGACATCGTCGTGCATTCGCTGACGAAGTTCCTCGGCGGCCATGGCAATTCGATGGGCGGCATCATCATCGATGGCGGCACCTTCGACTGGTCAAAGTCCGGCAATTATCCAATGCTGTCCACCCCGCGCCCGGAATATAACGGCATGGTGCTGCATTCGACCTTCGGTAATTTCGCCTTCGCGATCGCCGCCCGCGTGCTCGGCCTTCGCGACCTCGGCCCGGCCATCTCGCCCTTCAACGCCTTCCTGATCCTCACCGGCATCGAAACGCTGCCGCTAAGAATGCAGCGCCACAGCGACAATGCCATAGCGGTCGCCAGATGGCTGAAAGCACACAGCAAGATCGCCTGGGTGAATTATGCGGGTCTCGAAGACGATCCGAACCACACCCTGCAGCAGCGCTATTCGCCGAAGGGTGCAGGCTCGGTCTTCACCTTCGGCGTCAAGGGCGGCTACGAGGCGGGCAAGGCGCTGGTGGAGGGCCTGGAGCTCTTCTCCCACCTCGCCAATATCGGCGATACGCGCTCTCTGGTCATCCACCCGGCTTCGACCACCCACCGCCAGCTGACCGACGAACAGAAGGCCGCCGCCGGCGCCGGTCCCGATGTCGTCCGCCTCTCGATCGGCATCGAGGACGTAAAGGACATCATCGCCGACCTTGAACAGTCACTTTCGAAGATCTGATGTTGTTCATCACAAACGTCTGATTTTTCCGCACGCCCAGAATGAATCATCGGGCAAGGACAAGGAGCCCAACTGGCTGCCTGCTCCCAAGGGGCCGTTCTCGGCGATCATGCGCCTCTACTGGCCGAAGGCGGAAGCATTGAATGGAACGTGGAAACAACCACCGATGACAAAGGTCCAGTAGGCCTTGGCATACCTCACGACCACGGAGCGCGTAGAGCGCCCGTGGTCGACTTGCCAACAGGACGCCGCCGAATAGGTCGTAACGAGACCAGCCCTATTGCTTTCCGATATGGGCGAGGGCGGACCTCAGCGGCGCATCCGAGACGTGGATGACCCCGAGATACGGATGCGCCATGTCGACGACTAGGAAGACCGCCGCGGCCACCGACAGCGAACACACCAGCATCACGCAGATCACGGTGGGATTTGCCGGAGCCTGAAGCCCGAACGTCGCGAACAGCCATGCCAGCCAGAACACCAGGATCACGAGAAACGCGGTCGGCAGTCCTTCGCCGTTGGTCTCGACCATCATCCAGTGCGCTTCCGCAAGGTTGCCGCTGACCTCGAGGGCGCGTGCCTGAAGCATCCGGTGAGCTTCGTCGTTCGGAGCCAGGGACCGGAGTTCGACCTGTATCGGCTCGACGGTCTGGGATACGTCATAGGGATCGATGGGGGCCTCATTCGGGAGCGGATCGCCCCAGCCCTGCCGCAGCCTGTCCTCGATCAATTCACGAAGACGCGCCCGCGCTCCTGACGTCTCCGGTCCGTACTGCGCCATCAACCTGTCGAGCAGCACCACGCGTGCGACCGAGCTGCGCAGTTCGGCCTCCGTGTCGTCATAGACGTTCTTCGCAGACGCGATGAGCAGACCAAGGGCGAGTGCCGACAGCGTTCCGACGACGGCCGTCGCCAGCCGGATCACGTCTCGGGACTCGGAGTCGAGATGATGATCCGGTATGCGGGAACGCAGCAGCATGCCGAGCAGGGCCGCCCCGAACAGGCAAGCGAAGACGGCCATGCCGATGAAGATGGAACTCAAGTTGTGGCCTCCTTGGCAATGTCCGGGCAGGTCGCCCCTTACTTCGGGCAGACATCCCAGAACCCCGTCGTCTTGGCGCTGTTGGTATAGTACCAGCAGTAGCCCGGCTGTGGAGGTGTTCCGGCGTCGGACGCTGCGCCCGCGCCCGCGATAAAGCCGATGGCGGCACCTGCGGCGATCGCACAGCCAGGCCGCCAGTAGCGGTTGGGACTGACGACTACCACCCCGCGTGGCCGGGGGCGACGGGTGGCCGCCCCTGCGGCGCAGCCTCTCGGGCCGTAGGCCGCGGCCGCGCAACCATGGCGGCCACACGCTGCGGCTGCCCGACGGGCCTCCGCAGGCGACGCCAGGAAGATCGGAGCAGCCGCAAGCACGAGAAGAACAAGGAGCGTTGCGACATTGGTGACGAGCGAAATGGTTTTCACGTGAATGCCTCCAGGTTTTTTCAATGAAGTCAGGCTTGCGGCCTCCGGGGTGCTTCTTTGTATTGGTGTGGGAACTCCGACCCGGATTGCTTTGGAGAAGCCTTCGGACAGGCCGTTCTTGCGTGCGCGTTCGTCGATGTGGGCCAGCGCCCTGAGCTCCGAGAGCGGAATCGTCGTATCGACAGCGCCGCGGTCGTAGGCATAGTCGGGAAGGTAGCCGTTGACCAGATCGCTCAGGCCACTTCGGCTAAGCCAAAATTTTGACCCGCTCAGCTCTCGGAGCCTTCAGCGCGTTCGCCACTTCCACTGGATTGAAACGTTTGTCACCCGTCGCGACGCAACGGGCGGTAGTGGGGTCTTCGAGGTTGATGCAGCTACCCGTACCGTGGACCCGCTCGAATTCTCCATCGCCAGCAGTTTTGCGCATATCGCCTTGAACCGAGGCTCTAGCGAGTGATTTCTCGAACTTCCAGCTGTCACGATCAACGATCTCTCGAATCTTGGCTGTTCGGCCAATCTCCAAGAAGGCATCAATGATAAACAGTGACACCTCTGGATCGGACGGTTTCATGGGGCACCTTCTCGGTTGCATTGCTTCGTCTATTCTGGTCGCGGGAACAGCCGGCGCAAGCGTAACAGCACAGGCTGGTTTGTTTCAGGGACGAAGACTGGGTAGGTCCGAGCTGGATGATCCGCAAAATGTGACACCTCCTACTGGTGGTGCGGGGCGGCGGTCTTCGCGTCGGCACGAGAGCAGCGCCACGCAAGTCAAATCATGAATTGTGCGCACAGACCGGCCGTTAGGGCACAACCGCACAGGTTGTGTAGTCAAACATATGTATCTGATGTGACCGACCGACTTGGCTACAGGTATGCGATGAACCTATAGTGGGTATTTGATGTTGCACGTCGGAAAACCCTGCAACTTCAAAGAGCGCATTGTTAAACGTATCTGATGAACCACATCTGAGGTCCCATGGCAAGCCACATCACCTTCGGCATAGACGGAACTGAACCCGAGTTCGGCGCACCGGATGCGGACCGCATCGTTTCCGGCAATCCGCAGTTCCGCACCTGGAACCTGGAGGAGGCCGAAGGCGGCCTCTATTCGGGCATCTGGGAGGCGACGCCCGGCAAATGGCGGATTTCCTATGACGAGTGGGAATATTTCAACGTGCTCTCCGGCCACTCGATCGTCACCGAGGACGGCGGCGAGCCGGTGCATCTGAAGGCAGGCGACCGGATGATTCTAAAGTCCGGTTTCAAGGGAACCTGGGAAGTCGTTGAAACGACTCGCAAGGATTATGTGATCCGGGTTTAGGGCGCAGAGCCTCTGTCCTTTTCAGGGCCGGCGAGGAATTTCTTCGCAAAGTCCGGCGAAGCGATGCGGTTCATCGCATTGCGCAGCGCTGCCGATTCCTCTTCGCCGAAGGCGTTGTCGAAACGCGAATGCGCCTCGCGCCAAAGCAGATGCGCCTCTTCCCATTTTTTGACGCCGATCTCCGTCAATCTTGCCCGCTTCACGCGGCGGTCCTTCTCGTCAGGCACGAGTTCCACAAGCCCGTCGCGGATGAGGGGCTTGAGTGTGTGTCCGAGTGCGGAAAGATCCATCACCAATCCATCGGCCAGAGATTTCAGGGAAGGGTTGCCGTTGAAGTGAATCTGGCTGAGCAGGCCGTATTGCGTCGCCTTGAGCCCGCTTGGTGCCAGCACATCGTCATAGAGCTGGCCGAGTTGCCGGGTGGCGCGGCGTAATGCGCTGTTGCTGCAATAGGCCCAGCTTTCAAATCCTTCTGTCTTCTCGTCCATAATCGCTCTCCTGAGGCGATGTCTGCGGATTGTTGATGATCAGTCAATCGCCACTCGGGAATTTTTCCATCGATCGCTCTTGCGGAAAATCAGGTTCCGATCAATATGGTGGCATATACCACTAAATTCAGATCTCGGAAAGGATTGACCAATGTCTCGCTCGTCTCTTGGAACTGCACTCGTGACCGGCGCCTCCTCGGGGATCGGCGCGACCTATGCCGATCGCCTGGCAAAACGCGGCTATGATCTCCTGCTTGTCGCCCGCGATGCCAGTCGCCTGCATGCGCTTGCCGAAAAGCTGGCGGCAGAGCAGGGCATCAAGGCAGAGGTGCTGCCGGCCGATCTCACGGAGCGTGAAGATGTCCGCAAGGTCGAACAACGGCTGCGTAATGATGAAGACATCACTCTTCTCGTCAACAATGCCGGAATCGGTCCGAAAGGCACGCTGCTGGAGGATGATATCGACTATCTCGAAACGATGATCGAATTGAATGTCGTAGCCGTGAACCGGCTCGGCATCGCCGCGGCGCAGACATTCGCCAGACGCGGCGAGGGCGCCATCATCAACATCGCGTCGGTCGTAGCGCTGATCGCCGAGCGTTTCAACGGCACCTACAGCGCCACCAAGGCCTTCGTGCTCAATCTGACGCAGGCGATCAACGCCGAAGCGGGGCCAAAGGGCGTGAAGGTCCAGGCCGTGCTTCCCGGATTGACCCGGACCGAAATTTTCGACCGTGTCGGCAGCTCCTTCGATCGCTTCCCGCCGACGATGATCATGGACGTGACGGACATGGTGGATGCGGCACTGGCAGGCTTCGATCAGGGCGAACTCATCACCATTCCCTCTCTTCCGGACAATGCCGACTGGAACGCGTTCACCGCTGCCCGTTCGGCGCTTGGCCCCAACCTCTCGCACGACCACCCGGCCGCCCGCTATGGTGTCCCGAGGGCCTGAGGCGGCGCGCCTTGGGACTGCGGCGAACCAACGCAGTCCCAAGTGCCCTTTTTTGAGCAAGCGTTCCGTTTTGATCGAGGCGCTAATTCCGAAGTATTACTACAGCTGACCGCGAGCAAATCACGTTCGCTCATTATATTATATTTAGCTAATTTAACTTGAGATCGCTTTCCACTATTGAAACCGCCATCCGGCCCGATCGCCGCGCCGGCAATTTCGTCCGTACGCCTCTTTTCACGCAATCAATCAACTCTTCTTGGGGAGGGTGACATGCAGGTGTGGAGGGAAACATCCAGAGGGCACCGCCATATCGCTGAATTGCTTGCCGGCCTTTCGATGGCTGCGACAATATTCAATGTCGCCGTGGCCGGCGAGCCTGTGGATATGCAGCTGGTGATCGCGGCTAACGTATCGACATCAATGGATGCGGAGGAAAAGGCGCTGCAGCAGCGGGGCTTCGTCGAAGCGTTCCGGCGCCCGGAAATCATCGAAGCGATCGCAGCAGGCAGGCACGGCCGGATCGCCGTCACTTATGTCGAATGGGGCGGCGACGGACAGCGAAGGCTAGTCATGCCATGGACCATCATCACGAATGAGATCGATTCCTGGATGTTTTCGCTGAAGCTTGAGGTGAGTTTACCGGCAAAGATACGCCGAGGCACGTCCATAATCGGCATACTTTCCTATGCCGATTATCTGATCCGCTCCAGCGGCTATGAGGCGACGCGCTCGCTCATCAATATCTCCGGCGATGGCGTCAACAACAAGGGGCGCGATGTCATGCCCGTCCGCGCCGGCGTCCTTGCCCGCGGCATCACCATCAATGCCTTACCTGTTGTGTATGGCGGATTGCTGGGCGATGAAGGAGAGGTCATATCGCCCGAATACTTGCTTGCCTATTTCCGGAGCGAGGTGATCGGCGGACCGGACGCCTTTGCTGAGCCAGTCGCAGCTCCCGAAGAATATTCCCCGGCAATCTATCGCAAGCTTTTGCGCGAAATCTCCAACATGAGCGAAAATCGCAGCGATCGGCGATAAGGCCCGGCATCGCTGAGCTTTGGCGGACAATCGTCACCAGGCGAGATTCAGCGCATCCAGCCCGTGGAAGTGGTAGACGTCCTTCACAGACGGCGTCTTCGCCAACTTGAGGCCCGGCAGCCGTTCGAAGAGGATCGGCAGGACGACGTTGAGTTCGAGCCTGGCGAGCGGCGCGCCGATGCAGAAGTGAATGCCGGCCCCGAAGGAGAGGTTCGGCGCTTCGTTGCGGTCGGGCCTGAAGCTGAGCGGATCGGTGAATTTCGCCGGATCGAGATTGGCGGCGGCAAGGATCAGGCTCACCTTGTCGCCGCGATTGAAAGAGATGCCATCGATCTCGACGGGCTCCAAGGCCCAGCGCTGGAAGATATGCACCGGCGCGCAGATACGCAGCGTTTCCTCGACCGTGCGCTCCGTCGCCGCTTCGTCTTTGAACAATTCGGCGGGATCACAGCCGCTTTCCAGGATGACGCGGACCGAGTTGCCGATCTGGTGCACGGTCGCCTCGTGGCCGGCATTGAGGAGCACGATCGTTGTCGAGACCAGCTCGGCATCGGTCAGGTACTGGCCCTTGTGCTCCGTGTGGATCATGTGCGTCAGCAGATCGTCGCGCGGGTTGGCGCGGCGCTCGGCAATCACCGCCTTCACATAATTGGAAAATTCGCTTGCGGCTCGCTCGGCGCCGTCCTCGTCTTCGCGCGTGCGGCCGAAAAGATACATGCGGATATAGGCATGTGACCAGGCAAGAAGCTGCGGTCCCATTTCTTCCCGAATGCCAATCATGCGGGCGATCATCGTCACCGGGATGATATCGGCGAAGGCGGAAAGCAGTTCGACCTCGCCCTTGTCCTTGAAACCGTCGATGAGCTTGTTCGCGAGCTCCGCAAGCTCCGGCTTCATCTTCTCGACATGGCGTGAGACGAAGGCGCGGTTGACGAGGGTGCGCAGGCGCGTGTGCTCCGGCGGCTCGAGTTCGAGCAGCGAGTAGCGCTCGGCCAGATCGAAATTTGCCAGATGCTGCTCCGGCTCGGCAAGGCCCAGCTCTTCGCGCGTGGCGATATGCAGGATCTGGCGGCCGAAGCGCCGGTCGCGCAGCAATCCGTTCACATGGTCGTAGCCGGTGAAGAACCACTGCTTTTGCTGTTCCCAGTAAAAGGTCGGACAATGGCAGTGCAGCGCCTCATAGACGTCGTTCGGATTGCCGTAGAAAGCCGGATCGCTGCTGTCGAGGGAAACGCGGCGGGTGGCGGGATCGATCGAGAAAAAGGGCGCTATCATCATGTTCGCAGGCTTAGCGGATTTGACATGCCCCGAAAAGATGGATCGGAAGGTCAGCCGGCGCGCGACAGCGAGCCCATCCGCCGGAGCGCGTCGACCTGATCGTCAACCGTCGGGACCAGCTCGCCGGCATTCTTGTCCATTTCCGCAGGTGCGGGGGCGGCGGCTTCTTCCGCTCCGAAAATGACGCTGCAGTTCCGGCCAGCGGCCTTTGCCGCATAGAGTGCGCGGTCGGCTGCGGAAATCAGCTTGTCCATATTGGTTTCGGCCGCAGAACTGAGCGCAATGCCGATGCTGACGGTGGCCGGCACGATCGCCTCGCCGGTTGCGACCGGCACGCGGCAGAATTCGGCGCGGATCGATTCGGCAAGCGCCTCTGCCTCCATCTGGTCGGCAACGATCGCGAAGGCCGCGAATTCCTCGCCTCCCATGCGGCCGAAGACGTTATCCGGCACGAACTGGCGCGCCGTCCTCGCAAAAGCCGAAAGAACGGCGTCGCCCGCCTGATGGCCGAAACGGTCGTTGACGCGTTTGAAACGATCGAGATCGAAAAGCAGGACTGCGATCTGGCGCTTGTCGTCGAAGGCCTTCTCATGCATTGCATCGAACCGGGCGAAAAGGCCGCGGCGGTTCCAGACGCCGGTCAATGAATCGGTGAGGCTCAAGGCGCGCAAGTGCTTTTCCGAACGTTCCATGATCATGCGGCAGGTGAATGCGAAGGCGATCGTCAGCAGAAAGGCGCTCGCCATGGCAGCTGCGCCGCTGTAGTTGGTCGCTTCCGCGTCGCTCGGCAAGGTCACGGCCATCGTCAGAGCCACGGCAAAGCAAAGCCATGCCTGGACGATGAAGACGGCGGCAAGTTTGCCGCGCGTCGGTTCGCGGCGCATGCCGGCGCTGCAGACGGCCATGGCAAGGCCGGTGGCGCCGGTCGCCGAAGCAAGATTGTAAAGGATGACGCGGTTGCCGGAGTCGTCGTTGACCCAGGGCAGGTAAACGCCGGCAAGCCATATCGCCGGCGGCAGCAGCGCCCACCATTCGATCTTCCGGCGATCGAGCGCCATGAAGCCTGCAACCCAGGCGCTCTGGCCGAGGAGTGCGGTCGCGTTGCCGGCCTCGATCGATAGGATATCGGGGATTTGGCTGCGCAGCGCGATCATGGCAAAACCGGTGCCGCTCAACAGGAAGCCGAGACTCCAATAAAGATAGGCCCTGTTGCGGACGTTATGGCGCCAGGCCATGAACAGCAGCAACGCGAGCGTCATGGCTTCCGCGCACCAGATGGCTAATCCTGTAGTAATATTGAACACGGCAACACCCCTTGGAATGCGGGCATTCTCGCCGCCGAAATTCTCCAGTCGATTAATGCCGGAACGCCTTCTGCCCTATATTCGCCATTAGGCTTTCCACAAGGTAAACCGCCTCGGGACTATCCGAGTGGTATTTAGGGTTCGTTCATCCTGTCGCGGAGAAAAGCTGTGAGCCCCCTTGGTGGCCTCTCCCGGTCAAGCGGCGGCTGGGAGATAGCCCTGTCATGAGGTTCATCCTGCGCCGGCTCCGCTTCTTAACGTTATCCTTATGCGTGTCTTGAAGAAGAGGGCGGTGACACTCTATGTAGGGATGAAGCATTTTCTTTGATTCCCGGCGGCAGCCGGCAGACGTTGGCAAAGGACGCACATGAGAAACCCAGTCGATACCGCTATGGCCCTCGTGCCGATGGTCGTGGAACAGACCAATCGCGGTGAACGCTCCTACGACATCTATTCCCGCCTGCTGAAGGAACGCATCATCTTCCTCACGGGCGCCGTCGAGGATCACATGGCGACGCTCGTGTGCGCCCAGCTTCTCTTCCTCGAGGCCGAAAACCCGAAGAAGGAAATCGCGCTCTATATCAATTCGCCGGGCGGCGTCGTGAGTGCCGGCATGGCGATCTATGACACGATGCAGTTCATCAAGCCCGCCGTTTCGACGCTCTGCATCGGCCAGGCGGCCTCGATGGGCTCGCTGCTTCTGGCCGCCGGCCACAAGGATATGCGCTTTGCCACTCCGAATTCCCGCATCATGGTTCACCAGCCCTCCGGCGGCTTCCAGGGGCAGGCATCCGACATCGAGCGCCACGCCAAGGATATCCTGAAGATGAAGCGCCGGCTGAACGAGGTCTACGTGAAGCATACCGGCCGCAGCTACGAAGAAGTTGAAAAGACCCTCGACCGCGACCACTTCATGGATGCCGACGAGGCTCAGAGCTGGGGCGTGATCGACAAGGTCCTGACGTCGCGCATCGAAATGGAAGGCGATCAGGCCTAGTAATTAATAGGGATGGTGTTTTTGCCGCCACAGTTCTATCCCATTTGTGATTGAACAAGGGGTTTAATGCGGTAGCGAAGACGCTAATAGTAACTATTAATGCTATGTTGAATCTGTATGACATAGCATTCGGCATTCGAAGGGGAGTTCGTTGCCGCCGGAACCCGGGCATGTTTTGGTTGGGTACCGGTTTTTACCCCTTAAAGCCTTGGCCGGCTGATGCTCCGGTGGGAGCAGGCCGGCGGGCCATTGAGTGGACCGCGATTTCACCTTGAAATGCGGCGTGCTGGAAGGAAAGTGATATGAGCAAGGTCAGCGGCAGCAACGGCGGCGACTCCAAGAATACCCTGTATTGTTCGTTCTGCGGAAAGAGCCAGCACGAAGTCCGGAAGCTAATCGCCGGGCCGACCGTCTTCATCTGCGATGAATGCGTCGAACTGTGCATGGACATCATCCGCGAGGAGAACAAGTCCTCGATGGTCAAGTCCCGCGACGGCGTTCCCACGCCCCAGGACATCATCAAGGTTCTCGACGAATACGTCATCGGCCAGCGGCAGGCGAAAAAGATACTGTCGGTTGCCGTCCACAACCATTACAAGCGCCTGGCGCATGCCACCAAGAACAGTGAAGTCGAACTGGCGAAGTCGAACATCATGTTGGTCGGCCCGACCGGTTGCGGCAAGACCTATCTCGCCCAGACGCTCGCCCGCATCATCGACGTTCCCTTCACGATGGCCGATGCAACGACGCTGACCGAAGCCGGCTATGTCGGTGAAGACGTCGAAAACATCATCCTGAAGCTTCTGCAGTCTGCCGACTACAATGTCGAGCGCGCCCAGCGCGGCATCGTCTATATCGACGAGGTCGACAAGATCTCCCGCAAGTCCGACAATCCCTCGATCACTCGCGACGTGTCGGGCGAGGGCGTGCAGCAGGCGCTTCTGAAGATCATGGAAGGCACCGTCGCTTCCGTTCCTCCGCAGGGCGGCCGCAAGCATCCGCAGCAGGAATTCCTGCAGGTCGACACGACGAACATCCTGTTCATCTGCGGCGGCGCCTTCGCCGGTCTCGACAAGATCATCTCGGCACGCGGCGAGAAGACCTCGATCGGCTTCGGTGCGACCGTCAAGGCGCCGGATGACCGCCGCGTCGGCGAAGTGCTGCGCGAACTCGAGCCGGAAGATCTGGTGAAGTTTGGCCTCATTCCGGAATTCATCGGTCGTCTGCCGGTCCTGGCAACGCTCGAAGACCTCGATGAGGATGCGCTGATCCAGATTCTGTCGGAACCGAAGAACGCGCTCATCAAGCAGTATCAGCGCCTGTTCGAGATGGAAGACGTGGAACTCACTTTCCACGAGGATGCGCTCCGCGAAATCGCCCGCAAGGCGATCGTACGCAAGACCGGTGCCCGCGGCCTTCGCTCGATCATGGAAAAGATCCTGCTCGATACGATGTTCGAACTGCCGGCGCTGGAAGGCGTTCGCGAAGTCGTTATCTCCGAGGAAGTTGCCCGCGGTTCTGCCCGTCCGCTCTACATCTATGCGGACCGTCAGGAGGAAAAGGCAAACGCCTCGGCCTGATGCCGGTCCTCGTATGGTTAGATTTAGGGGCTTGCCGAAGGCAGGCCCCTTTCTATTTGAAAAACCGTGTATGGTCCTGTTAATAATGGCTGGCAAGACTGGGAAAACGCTATTGCTGACGTTGCGGAATGTTCCGTCCTTAAAGATGATGGAATGATTCCATAGCGGGTTTTCCGGCCTTGTGTTTTAGCCGGTTCGAAAGCGGTAAGCGTCGATCCAGTTAGGCGCTTCATTGTACTAGCGTTCCGTTGTAATAAAGCTGTCACAACCGTGGAACGCGGGCGTTAGCGTGGCTTGAAATGCATAGTCAGAACCTCCACTTGTAGCCCAAGTGAGAGTGCCGGCCAATCGCATGCGGCCGCGCAAAGAGCCCGGAAACGGGACGATGGAAAGGAAATAAAATGACGAAGAAAACGTCTGTAGCGAGCAGCACTGCCTATCCTGTTTTGCCCCTGCGCGACATCGTGGTCTTCCCCCATATGATCGTGCCGCTGTTCGTCGGACGGGAAAAGTCGATCCGTGCGCTTGAAGAGGTCATGGGTTCTGACAAGCAGATCATGCTGGTCACCCAGATCAACGCAAGCGATGATGATCCAGATCCTTCAGCAATTCATAATGTCGGCACGGTTGCCAATGTTTTGCAGCTCCTGAAGCTGCCCGACGGCACCGTGAAGGTTCTTGTCGAAGGCCGCGCCCGTGCCGAGATCGATGCCTATACCAGCCGCGAGGATTTCTACGAGGCGCTCGGCCATGTGCTCGAAGAGCCGCATGACGACCCGGTCGAGCTGGAAGCGCTGTCGCGCTCCGTCGTTTCGGAGTTCGAGAGCTATGTGAAGCTCAACAAGAAGATCTCGCCTGAAGTGGTCGGCGCTGCCAGCCAGATCGACGATTATTCCAAGCTCGCCGATACGGTTGCCTCGCACCTGTCGATCAAGATTACCGAAAAGCAGGAGATGCTGGAAACTACCAGCGTCAAGGCTCGCCTCGAAAAGGCGCTCGGCTTCATGGAAGGCGAGATTTCGGTCCTGCAGGTCGAAAAGCGCATCCGCTCGCGCGTCAAGCGCCAGATGGAGAAGACCCAGCGCGAATACTACCTGAATGAGCAGATGAAGGCGATCCAGAAGGAGCTCGGAGACGGCGAGGAAGGCCGCGACGAGATGGCCGAACTGGAAGAGCGCATCTCCAAGACCAAGCTTTCCAAGGAAGCGCGCGAGAAGGCCGACGCGGAGCTGAAGAAGCTGCGCCAGATGAGCCCGATGTCTGCCGAAGCAACCGTCGTCCGCAACTATCTCGACTGGCTGCTCGGCATTCCGTGGGGCAAGAAATCGAAGATCAAGTCGGACCTCAACCACGCAGAACAGATCCTCGAAGCCGATCACTTCGGCCTGGACAAGGTCAAGGAGCGGATCGTCGAGTATCTCGCCGTGCAGGCGCGTGCAGCCAAGCTCAAGGGGCCGATCTTGTGCCTCGTCGGCCCTCCGGGCGTCGGCAAGACCTCGCTTGCGCAGTCGATTGCCAAGGCGACCGGCCGTGAGTATGTCCGCATGGCGCTCGGCGGCGTTCGCGACGAAGCCGAAATCCGCGGTCACCGCCGCACCTATATCGGCTCGATGCCCGGCAAGGTCATCCAGTCGATGAAGAAGGCGAAAAAGTCCAATCCGCTCTTCCTGCTCGACGAGATCGACAAGATGGGCATGGATTTCCGCGGCGATCCGTCCTCGGCCCTGCTCGAAGTGCTCGACCCGGCCCAGAACTCGACCTTCATGGATCACTACCTGGAAGTCGAATACGACCTGTCGGACGTGATGTTCATCACGACGGCGAATACGCTGAACATTCCGGCACCTTTGATGGACCGCATGGAGATCATCCGTATCGCCGGCTATACCGAAGACGAAAAGCGAGAAATCGCCAAGCGGCACCTGCTGCCGAAGGCCATCAAGGAACATGCGTTGCAGCCGGAGGAATTTTCGGTCAGCGACGATGCCCTGATGGCGATCAGCCAGCAATACACCCGCGAAGCAGGCGTGCGTAACTTCGAACGCGAACTTATGAAGCTCGCCCGCAAGGCGGTGACCGAGATCATCAAGGGCAAGTCGAAGTCGGTCGCCGTCACGGCTGCCAACATCGACGACTATCTGGGCGTTCCGCGCTTCCGCCACGGCGAAGCCGAGCGCGAGGATCAGGTCGGCGTGGTCACCGGTCTTGCCTGGACCGAAGTCGGCGGCGAGCTGTTGACGATCGAAGGCGTGATGATGCCGGGCAAGGGCCGCATGACGGTCACTGGCAACCTGAAGGAAGTCATGAAGGAGTCGATCTCCGCTGCGGCCTCGTACGTTCGCTCGCGCGCTGTCGATTTCGGCATCGAGCCGCCGCGCTTTGACAAGAGCGACATCCACGTGCACGTGCCGGAAGGCGCGACGCCGAAGGATGGCCCGTCGGCCGGTGTCGCCATGGCAACCGCGATCGTCTCGATCATGACCGGCATTCCGGTCAACAAGGATGTCGCCATGACCGGCGAGATCACCCTTCGCGGCCGCGTTCTGCCGATCGGCGGCCTGAAGGAAAAGCTGCTCGCAGCGCTTCGCGGCGGCATCAAAAAGGTGCTGATCCCGGAAGAAAATGCCAAGGATCTGGCGGAGATTCCGGACAACGTGAAGAACAACATGGAGATCATCCCGGTATCCCGCATGGGCGAGGTGATCAAGCATGCGCTGGTTCGCAGGCCTGAACCGATCGAATGGGATGGAACGGTTGAAACGCCGGTCATCGCGACGGTCGAGGGCCTCGATGAGACAGGTGCAGCCATCGCTCACTGAGCGCTGCCTGCCACATTTATGTCAAAATGCTGCAAAACTCGGAAAAGGCTGGCTTAAAACGCCAGCCTTTTTTGTGAAAACGTCACAGAGCCGCTTGCTTTTCCTTGATTTGCAGGGCTTTTGGGTTGCGGCGGGCCTGATGAAACTTATTCTGTGCCTGGCTTACAGATTTGAGTCGTTTCGAACCATTGAAAGGGGTGGAAACATGAACAAGAATGAACTCGTGTCCGCAGTTGCCGAAAAGGCTGGCCTCACCAAGGCTGACGCTGCTTCTGCTGTCGACGCTGTTTTCGACGTTGTCCAGGCTGAACTGAAGAAGAAGGGCGACATCCGTCTCGCCGGCTTCGGCAGCTTCACCGTTTCTCATCGCGCTGCCACCAAGGGCCGCAATCCGTCCACCGGCGCCGAAGTCAATATTCCGGCTCGCAACGTGCCGAAGTTCACGCCCGGCAAGGGCCTGAAGGATGCCGTTAACGGCTAATGAGATTTCTGGCCGCCGGATAACGAGACTGGCAGCCCAGGTTTGGAGGGGTTCGGCGAAAGCCGGACCCTTTTCCACTTGTGCGCCAGGCATGGCGCGTGGTGTGCGAACACCGTTTGGCCGGGGTGGTATCCGGCCGATGACTTGGAGGTGAGCGTCCTCTGCGGGCCCTGGTGATGGGAACCGTTAGCTGAACAGCAAGGGCGTTGCCGCGAGGCGGGGTCTGAAGGAAGCTGTAGGCAAAGTGCCGGCCTGACGAACAGGAAGCGCATATGAGGCGTCCGCATCCGGGCGAGGGAGCAAGTGTGCCCGAAGCCCGATATCACCCGGAGGGTGCGGGCGTAGATGCGACAGGTATTTGGCACGAAGGTCACGCGTCTTACCCTGGGAGGTCTGCCGACCTGCCCCTGATTTTCAGGTGTTGCTACCGGCGTCGAAAGGTGTCGGGATGGGGCGGCAGAAGTCAGCAGACGCCGTAGTAGCCGGACCAACCGGTGAAGGGCCGAACATGGAGTGCCGTACGGAGGCCGGTCTTTCGATGGTGAGGACAGACGCAGAAGACGGGGCTGAGAGGCTCCGTGCCCATGCTGAGAGCAGCGGCCGGAAGCCGCGATGGCAGACATTGGGTGCATCAGACACCACGGCAGGACCGTCATCCTCTCGACCGGAGGCGAATGAGCGACTGATGGAGACGATCCTCAGCGCGAGAACCTGATGGCGGCTTACCGCCGGGTGGTAGCGAACAAGGGTGTGCCGGGCATCGATAAGATGACGGTGGAACAACTGAAGCCTTACCTCACGACGCACTGGCCACATCAGGGAAGACTTGCTGGCGGACCGCTACAGACCGGCGCCGGTGGCGGAGCGCCCATGATGCGGTTCTGGCCGCGCGGGCCTATGTGGCCGGCGGTCACCGCTTTGTGGTCGATCTTGATTTGGAGAAGTTCTTCGACCGGGTGAACCACGACGTGCTGATGGCACGCGTGGCGCGTAAGGTCACCGACAAGCGGGTGCTGCGGCTGATCCGCCGCTACCTGCAGGCCGGGTTGATGACGGGCGGGATCGAAACGACACGCAGCGAGGGCACCCCGCAAGGTGGGCCGCTTTCGCCGCTGCTATCGAACATTCTGCTCGACGACCTCGACAAGGAACTGGAGCGGCGCGGCCATGTCTTTTGCCGCTACGCCGACGATTGCAACGTCTATGTGCGGTCGCGACGTGCCGGCGAGCGGGTCATGGCCTCGCTCATCAACTTCCTCGCCGAACGGCTGAAGCTCACGGTTAACGGTGCCAAAAGCGCCGTGGACCGACCGTGGAAGCGCACCTTTCTCGCCTACACCATGACCGCCCATAAAGCGCCGCGCTTACTGATTGCGGCGCCGAGTGTGAAGCGGCTGCGGGACAGGTTGAAAGGGGCGTTTCGCGCAGGGCGCGGTCGCGCCCTTGCCACCACCGTCAAAGACCTCGCCCCGATCCTACGCGGCTGGATTGCCTATTTCCGGCTGACCGAAGGAAAAGGGGTCCTGGAGGAACTGGATGGCTGGCTGCGGCGCAGACTGCGCTGCATCCTGTGGGCGGGGAGGGGTCAGCAGATCCGGTGCGATTCCTCCGTGCCGATCTGGCAGGCGATCGCGCTGGTGATGACATCGCCGTTTTTCATCATTCTCGGTGCGCGACTCTTGCTCAGGGAACGCGTTGGTCCGGCCCGTTGGACGGCAACGATCGCCGGCTTTGCCGGTGCGATGATCATCTTGCAGCCCTGGTCGGTCAATTTCACTTGGGCGGCCCTGCTTCCGATCCTCTCGGCGCTGCTCTGGGGCGCTTCCTCGCTGATCACCAAGAACCTGACGGGCATCGAGCGGCCCGAAACCATCACGGTCTGGCTGCTGGTGCTTCTGACGCCCATCAATGGCGGGCTTGCGCTGGCGGCCGGCTTCGAATTTCCGGCGGGCGTCACGCTGGGGCTTTTCGTACTCGCCGGCCTGATGACCGTGCTCGCGCAATATTTTCTCACACTTGCCTATACAGCGGCCGACGCTGCCTATGTGCAGCCCTTCGACGATCTCAAGCTGCCGCTCAACGTCTTTGCGGGTTGGCTCGTCTTCGGCTATGCGCCTACCGGTTACCTCTGGCTCGGAGCGGCATTGATCTTTTGCGCCTCCCTCTTCATCATGCGCAACGAACTGCGCCGCGAGCAGACGGCTGCATAGACAGGGCGGTGCAAAACGCGCCGGCTGTCATGTGTCTGTCATCAGCGTCCCTCAAAAATCCCCCGTTTCGATATTCGACACATGGGGGATTTCATGACCATTTCATCGCGCAAGGCAACACTGGCTGCCGTGCTTCTCGCGTCCGTTGCTTTCCCGGCCGCTGCGGAGCCTGTTTTCAATCGTATTGCGTCCTTCCCGGTTGCCGCAAACCTGCCCGCCGGCAAGGACAAGCTTTCCACGACCTCCGCCGAAATCATCACCGCCACCGATGACGGCAGGACGCTGATTTACAGCGACAGCCCGCTCGGCGCGATCGGCTTCGTCGACATCATCGATGCCAAGGCCCCGAAGGCCGTCGGCGCGCTGATGATGGACGGCGAGCCGACATCCGTTACGTCGGCAGCCGGCAAGGCGCTCGTTGCCGTCAACACCGGCGAGAGTAAGCAGAAGCCTTCCGGCCATCTGGCAATCGTCGACGTTGCCACCAAAAAGATCGAGAACACCTGCGATCTCGGCGGTCAGCCGGATTCGATCGCGCTCAACAAGGACAAGACGCTCGGCACCATCGCCATCGAAAACGAGCGCGACGAAGACGTCAACGACGGCAAGATCCCGCAGATGCCGGCAGGCGATCTCGCTATCTTCCAGGTCAAGGACGGAACGGTCGATTGCAGCACGATCAAGCACGTTGCGCTGACCGGCCTCTCGGCCGTCGCGCCGGAGGACCCGGAGCCGGAATTCGTCGCCTTCAACGGCCAGGATGAGATCGCACTGACACTGCAGGAAAACAACGAGATCGTCATCATCGACGCCAAAACCGCACAGGTGAAGACGCATTTCTCCGCAGGCAGCACCGACCTTTCCGGTATCGACACGAAGAAGGACGGGGCGCTGAAGTTTGCTGGCGAACTGAAGGGTGTTCTGCGCGAACCGGACGCTGTGAAATGGCTGGACGACAACCGTCTCGTCGTCGCCAACGAAGGCGATTATGAAGGCGGCTCGCGCGGGTTCACGATTTTCGATAAGACCGGCAAGGTTCTCTACGAATCCGGCAGTTCCTTCGAGCGCGCCGTGGCTGATCTCGGCCATTATCCGGACGGCCGCTCCTCCTCGAAGGGCGTCGAACCGGAGGGCCTGGAAGCAGCCACCTTCGGAAGCCAGCAATATTTCTTCGTGCTTGCCGAGCGCGCTTCTGTTGTCGGCGTCTACAAGGACACGGGCGCCGACCCGGAGCTCTCGCAGATATTGCCATCGGGCGTTTCGCCGGAAGGCGCTGTCGCCATCCCCTCGCGCAACCTCTTTGCGACCGCCAACGAAGTCGATCTCGGAAAGGACGGCGGCCCGCGCTCGCATGTGATGATCTACGAGCTTGCCGAAGGAGAGAAGGCCTATCCGCAGATCGTCGCGGCCGAGAAGGATGGCAACCCGGTCGGCTTTGCCGCCCTTTCGGGCCTTGCTGCCGTTCCGGAAAAGCCCGGCAAGCTCTTTGCGGTCAGCGACAGCGTGCTCGGCATGCAGCCGACGATCTACACGATCGACGCGACGCAGAAGCCGGCCGTCATCACCGAGACGCTGACCGTCAAGCGTGACGGTGCTGCCGCCCAGAAGCTCGACATCGAGGGCATCGCCGTCGATGAGAAGGGCTGGTTCTGGCTCGCTTCCGAAGGCAACAGCGAAAAGCTGCTGCCGCACGCGCTCTACCACGTCAATCCGAAGGGCGAGATCAAGGCCGAGGTCGCCCTGCCGAAGGAACTGACCGCCAACGAAATCCGCTACGGCTTCGAAGGCGTGACGATCATCGGCTCCGGCGATGATGCAACGCTGTGGATGGCAATTCAGCGTGAATGGAAGGACGACGAGAAGGGCTTCGTCAAGCTCGTCTCCTACAATCTGAAGAGCAAGGAATGGGGCGCCGTGCGCTACCCGCTCGACAAGTCCGAAAACGGCTGGGTCGGTCTTTCGGAAATCTCTGCCCATGGCGACAACGTCTATATCATCGAGCGCGACAACCTCGTGGCCGATGCAGCGAAGTTGAAGAAGCTCTATAAGGTGGCGATCGCCGATCTCAAGCCCGCCAAGCTCGGCGGCGAGCTGCCGGCCGTCGAGAAGACCGAAGCCTACGACTTCGTCAACGAGCTGAAGACGGCCACCAACGGCTACGTGCTCGACAAGATCGAAGGCTTCACCTTCGACGCTGGCGGCAAGGCCTATGCCGTCACCGACAACGACGGGGTCAGCGACTCCTCAGGTGAAACCCTGTTCTTCCCGGTCAACCTGGTCGGCACGAACTGAGGTCCCAGAACTGAAAGGAAATGGCCGGGTCAAACCCGGCCATTTTTGGTTCTGAAAGTTACGCTTACCAGCGCTGATGCACATGCGGTGCAATCAGCCGCTCGTAGATCTCGCGGGTCGCGTCCATCACGTCGTGGGAGAGCGGCGCGAGATCGGCGGCCGCTGCGTTGGCCCTTGCCTGTTCGGCGTTGCGCGCGCCGGGGATGACCACGGTCACGGCATCGTTCATCAGGATCCAGCGAAGCGCAAAGGCTGCCATAGAGGCGCCCTGCGGCACCAGCTTGCGCACCTCCTCGACCGCTTGCAGGCCGACCTCGAAGGGAACGCCCGCGAAGGTCTCGCCGACATCGAAGGCCTCGCCGTGGCGGTTGAAATTGCGGTGGTCGTCGCTTGCGAACTTGGTGTCGCGGGTGATCTTGCCGGAGAGCAGGCCACTTGCGAGCGGCACGCGGGCAATCACGGCGACGTTCCTGCGGCGGGCTTCCTGGAAGAACAGGCGATCGGGGCGCTGACGGAAGATGTTGTAGATGATCTGGATGCTTTCAACGCCCGGAAACTCGATCGCTTTCAAGCCTTCCTCCACCGTCGAAACGCTGACACCATAGCCCTTGATCTTGCCGGCCTTCTGCAGCTCGTTGAGACCGTCGAAGACTTCCGAACGGTAAAGCACCTCCGTCGGCGGGCAGTGGAGTTGGACGAGGTCGAGACTGTCGACCTGCAGGTTCTTCAGGCTGCGGTCGATGAAGCCTTCGAGATTGGCCTTGGTATAGCCGCCGGCGACATGCGGGTTCAGCCTTCGGCCGGCCTTGGTGGCGACCATCGGGCGCGTGCCGCCACGGCTCTTCAGCACGTCGGCGACGATCTTTTCCGATCGGCCGTCGCCATAAACGTCCGCTGTGTCGATGAAGGTGATGCCGGCGTCGAGCGCCGCATTGAGGGCCGCCCGGCCGTCAGCCTCGCTAACCTCGCCCCAGGAACCGCCTATCTGCCATGCGCCGAACCCGACATTGGTGACTGAAAACGGCATGCGGCCGAAAGAATGCTGTTTCATGGGAATCCTCCATTCGTGATGAAAAGCTCGCACGGCGACTATCAGCCAGGCCCCGGGCGGACAAGCGCCTGCGGGGGAAATAGGGCGCCGACGTTGCTTATTCGAGAACGGTGCCGATTGGTCTGGCATATCTTCCCGCTCCACTTCAAATGGGTCGACCGATGACCTACTTTCTGTGAGGGACGCGCCGGATCAAAAAACGAAGAGGCAATAGCATGGAAATTAAGACAGCCGGTTCCCGGCCATCGGCGAAGGCTTCGGCGGACTATTTCGCTGGCACCGTGCGGCTTGATCCGTTGATCGAAGCGCCGGATCCGGCCCGCGTGAGGGTCGTGCACGTGACATTCGAGCCGGGAGCGCGCACCGCGTGGCACACGCATCCTCTGGGCCAGACGCTGATCGTCACGTCCGGCAAGGGGCTTGTGCAGAGCTGGGGCGGCGACATCCGCGAAATCCGGCCGGGCGACACCGTCTGGTTCGCGGCCGGCGAAAAGCACTGGCATGGCGCAGCCCCGGAAACGGCGATGACGCATATCGCCATCCAGGAATCACTGAATGGCAGCGTCGCCGACTGGATGGAGCAGGTCAGCGACGAGCAATATGCCGGAAAGGCCTGAAGCGGCGTCAGACGCGAGAAAATGCGTCGGAAGTCCTGTCAACGCTCAGCTCTTGTGCGGCGGCTGGACTTCGCCTTGAAAACAATTTCCGGACTGTCATGGTTTTGTCTCCAAACCTGCTTGACACTCAAATGCGAACCCCTTAGTTAGCCGCTCATCGAAGCGGCCTGTCCGTTTTGACAAGGATGCGAAAGCTCCGGATGACTTGAAATGAAGTGCGGGTGTAGCTCAGTCGGTTAGAGTGCCGGCCTGTCACGCCGGAGGTCGCGGGTTCGAGCCCCGTCACTCGCGCCATTTTAAGATGTGCCGCAAGGCGCTTTCCGGCCTTTCCTTCAAGATGCGCGGGTGTAGCTCAGTCGGTTAGAGTGCCGGCCTGTCACGCCGGAGGTCGCGGGTTCGAGCCCCGTCACTCGCGCCATTCTTTTCTCCGAGCCATGCAGTTTTTGGTTGGCTGCCATGCAACCTCTCGCAACTTGTGCGTATTTGTCGCGACATCGTTGCATCTGCTTGATAATGTCGCATCCTCACAGGTGGAATTGGCTTTCTAAAAGTCTTGCACCATTGCTCCGGCTGCGCTAACCACGGCTTGTTGCAACGCACGTTCGCTTGCCGGGCATTTGCCCGTTGCGCTGCCTGGCGCATTCGGCAAGCAGGGATGAACATGATGACTGAACTGCTCAGTTCCTATATTCCGATCGCTATCTTCATCGGCATTGCCCTCGTCATCGGCCTGGCGCTTCTGATTGCGCCGTTTGCCGTGGCCTACAAGGCGCCCGATTCGGAAAAGCTTTCCGCATACGAATGCGGCTTCAACGCCTTCGACGATGCTCGCATAAAGTTCGACATCCGCTTCTATCTCGTGTCGATCCTCTTCATCATCTTCGACCTCGAAGTCGCCTTCCTCTTCCCCTGGGCCGTTTCCTTCGGCGCCATCGGCTGGTTTGGCTTCTGGTCCATGATGGTCTTCCTTGGTGTGCTGACCATCGGCTTTATCTATGAATGGAAAAAGGGAGCCCTGGAATGGGAGTAGCCCCAAGCGACAAGGCGCTCGTCGCACCGCATCCGAAAGGCGTGATCGACCCGGCAACGGGCAAGCCGATCGGCAGCGACAGAGCCTTCTTCGGTGAAATCAACGATGAGTTGGCTGACAAGGGCTTTCTTGTTACCTCGACCCGCGATCTCATCACCTGGGCCCGTACGGGCTCGTTGATGTGGATGCAGTTCGGTCTGGCCTGCTGCGCTGTCGAAGGCCTGATGCAGGTTTCCGGTCCGCGTTACGACATGGAGCGCTTCGGTGTTGCTCCGCGCGCTTCGCCGCGCCAGTCGGACGTCATGATCGTTGCCGGCACGCTGACCAACAAGATGGCACCCGCGCTCCGCAAGGTCTACGACCAGATGCCCGAGCCGCGCTACGTGATCTCGATGGGCTCCTGCGCAAACGGGGGCGGCTACTATCACTATTCCTATTCGGTCGTGCGTGGTTGCGACCGCGTCGTTCCTGTCGATATCTACGTGCCGGGCTGTCCCCCCACGGCGGAAGCGCTGCTTTACGGCGTGCTGCTTCTGCAGAAGAAGATCCGGCGGACCGGAACGATCGAGCGCTAAGGGCGGAGGACTGTCATGAGTGAAGCCTTGAGCGAACTGTCTTCGTATCTCCGCGAGATGCGCGGCGATCTATTTCTTGATGCGTCCATCAGCCATAATGAGCTGAACGTAACTGCAGCGCCGGAAACGATTCTGGCCCTATTGACGTTCCTGCGTGACGACGCCCGCTGCGGCTTCATCAGCATGATCGATATTTGCGGTGTGGATTGGCCGCAGCGCGAGAAGCGCTTCGACGTCGTGTACCACCTGCTGTCGCCCAAGCAGAACCTGCGCATCCGCATCAAGGTTGCTGTGGCTGACGGCGAGTCGGTGCCGTCGGCAACCGCGGTCTACCAGGGTGCTGAGTGGTTCGAGCGCGAAGCTTGGGACATGTACGGCATCCCTTTCTCCGGTCATGCCGACCTTCGCCGTCTTCTCACCGACTACGGTTTCGACGGCCATCCGCTGCGCAAGGATTTCCCGACGACAGGTTACGTCGAGGTGCGTTACGACGATACAGCCAAGCGCGTCGTCTACGAGCCCGTCGAGCTGAAGCAGGAATTCCGCAATTTCGATTTCATGTCCCCCTGGGAAGGCACGGATTACGTACTGCCGGGAGACGAGAAGGCTGCGAAGTAACGATGAGCCTCGTATCTCTTGAAGCCTCTCGGTTCGCCGTCTCATGCCAATTGCCAGCGCGGAGCGCGTCGCTATGATTGAACATAACGTTCGCAACTTTACGATCAATTTCGGTCCGGAACACCCGTCCGCGCACGGCGTTCTGCGTCTCGTGCTCGAGCTCGACGGCGAGATCATCGAGCGGGTCGATCCGCATATCGGCCTTCTGCATCGCGGCACTGAAAAGCTGATCGAGACGAAGACCTATCTGCAGGCCGTTCCGTATTTCGATCGCCTCGACTATGTCGCGCCGATGAACCAGGAACACGCGTTCGCGCTCGCCGTCGAAAAGCTGCTCAAGCTCGAAATTCCGATTCGCGGCCAGCTGATTCGCGTTCTTTACTCGGAAATTGGCCGAATCTTGTCGCACATCATGAACGTGACGACGCAGGCCATGGACGTCGGCGCTATGACGCCGCCGGTTTGGGGCTTCGAAGAGCGTGAAAAGCTCATGGTGTTCTACGAGCGCGCCTGTGGCGCGCGCATGCACTCGGCCTACTTCCGTCCGGGCGGCGTTCACCAGGATCTCCCGCCGGAGCTCGTCGAGGACATCGGCAAGTGGTGCGATCCGTTCCTGAAGGTTCTGGACGATATCGAAGGCCTCCTCACCGACAACCGCATCTTCAAGCAGCGTAACGTCGATATTGGCGTGGTGTCGCTGGCGGATGCCTGGTCGTGGGGCTTCTCGGGTGTGATGGTTCGCGGTTCCGGCGCTGCCTGGGACCTGCGTCGCTCGCAGCCCTACGAATGCTATTCCGATCTGGAATTCGATATCCCTATCGGTAAGAACGGCGATTGCTATGACCGTTACCTGATCCGCATGATCGAAATGCGCCAGTCGGTTCGCATTATGAAGCAGTGCGTCGAACGCCTGATGGGCAGCGCCAAGACAGGCCCTGTTTCGTCGATCGACGGTAAAGTGGTTCCGCCGAAGCGCGGCGAGATGAAGCGTTCGATGGAAGCGCTCATCCACCACTTCAAGCTCTACACCGAAGGCTATCACGTGCCGGCCGGCGAAGTTTATGCGGCCGTCGAAGCGCCGAAGGGCGAATTCGGCGTCTACGTCGTCTCGGATGGCAGCAACAAACCGTACCGCTGCAAGATCCGTGCACCTGGCTATGCTCACCTGCAGGCGATGGACTTCCTCTGCAAGGGCCACATGCTCGCTGACGTGACGGCTATTCTCGGCTCGCTCGACATCGTGTTCGGCGAGGTGGACCGCTGATGCAGCTAGCCGCGCTTTCAGCAGCCGTTTTCCTCATGGCATCCGGAGCGTTCGCTCAGGATAATCAGGGATTCGGCCAGAAGCTGGGCGCGCAGGATGTAGCGCCTCCGGGCGGCCAGGCCTCTATGGGCGAGCTATTGTCTAGGGGCTATGAAATCAAGGCTGCCGTTCCGAACGGCAACAAGTTCGTTGTGTTTATGCAGAAAGACCAGTCGGCCTATGCTTGCGAGATGCAGTCTCTGACAGCCTCGCGGTGTGGGACCCTAAACTGACAAGGCGTGAGGAAGAATGTCCGTTCGTCGACTAGCCGAAGATCAATTCCAGCCTGCCGCATTCGCCTTCAATGACGAAAACGCGGTTTGGGCGGACAAAACGATCAAGAAATATCCCGCAGGCCGTCAGCAGTCGGCGGTCATCCCGCTGTTGATGCGGGCGCAGGAGCAGGACGGCTGGGTCACCCGCGCGGCGATCGAGAAAGTCGCCGACATGCTGGACATGGCCTATATCCGTGTCCTCGAAGTCGCGACCTTCTACACCCAGTTCCAGCTGGGTCCGGTCGGAACGCGCGCGCACGTCCAGGTCTGCGGCACGACGCCCTGCATGCTGCGCGGCTCTGAAGGCCTGATGAAGGTCTGCAAGAGCAAGATCCACGATCACCCGTTCGAGCGCAATGCCGAAGGCACGCTCTCCTGGGAAGAGGTCGAATGTCTCGGGGCCTGCGTTAACGCACCGATGGTGATGATCGGCAAGGACACTTACGAAGACCTGACGCCGGAGCGCCTCGAAGAGATCATCGACACGTTCAATGCCGGCAATGGGGCGAGCATCAAGCCCGGCCCGCAGATCGACCGTCATTTTTCCTCGCCCGAAGGCGGTCCGACGACGCTTCTGGCGCCGGATCCCAAGCCGAAGGCCTCCGCAAAAAAGGCCGTCAGCGATGCCGTCAGCCTTCCGCCCTCCGAGGCCGGCCGGCCGAAGAGCTCGGACGCCGAAACCAATCCGGCGCTGAAGACGCCCCATACCGCGCCGAAGGCCGCGGCCAAGAATGTCAAGGCCGTCGAGGCTGCACCGCTGCCTGCACCGGCCGAAAAGCCCGCAAGGGCAGCCGCGGCTCCGGCCGTGAGCAAGCCGGCGCTGACCGACAAGAACCGGCCGGTCGGCATCGAAAAGCCGACAGCTCCGGACGATCTCAAGCTGATCTCGGGCGTCGGTCCGAAGATCGAGGCCATTTTGAACGAACTCGGCATCTTCACCTATGCGCAGGTCGCAGGCTGGAAGAAGGCCGAACGCGAATGGGTCGATGGATACTTGAATTTCAAGGGCCGCATCGAGCGCGACGACTGGGCCAAGCAGGCCAAGGCGCTCGCCAAGGGCGGCGAAGCGGAATATATCAAGGTCTTTGGCAAGAAGCCGCGGTAAGAGGTGTGAAGCATGTTACAAGATAAGGACCGCATCTTTACCAACATCTACGGCCTCAAGGACAAGTCCCTGAAAGGCGCGATGAGCCGCGGCCACTGGGACGGCACCAAGCAGATCCTCGAAAAGGGCCGCGACTGGATCGTCAACGAGATGAAGGCGTCCGGCCTTCGCGGCCGTGGCGGCGCAGGTTTCCCGACCGGTCTCAAATGGTCCTTCATGCCGAAGGAAAGCGATGGCCGGCCGCACTATCTCGTCGTCAATGCCGACGAGTCGGAGCCCGGCACCTGCAAGGACCGCGACATCATGCGCCACGATCCGCATACGCTGATCGAAGGCTGCGTGATTGCGAGCTTCGCCATGGGCGCGAACGCCGCCTACATCTATGTCCGCGGCGAATATATCCGTGAGCGTGAGGCACTACAGGCGGCGATTGACGAATGCTATGATGCCGGCCTGCTCGGCAAGAACAACAAGCTCGGCTGGGACATGGAAATTTATATCCATCACGGCGCCGGCGCTTACATCTGCGGCGAAGAAACCGCCCTGCTCGAAAGCCTTGAGGGCAAGAAGGGGCAGCCGCGCCTGAAGCCGCCGTTCCCGGCCAATATGGGTCTCTACGGCTGCCCGACGACGGTCAACAACGTCGAATCGATCGCCGTTGCCCCGACGATCCTTCGCCGCGGCGCCGGCTGGTTCTCCTCGATCGGCCGTCCGAACAATGTCGGCACCAAGCTTTTCATGCTCTCCGGGCACGTCAACAAGCCGTGCACCGTCGAAGAGGAAATGGGCATCACCTTCCGTGAGCTCGTCGATCGTCACGCCGGCGGCATCCGCGGCGGCTGGGACAACCTGCTCGCCGTCATTCCCGGCGGCGCCTCGTGCCCGATCGTTCCCGCCAAGGACATCATCGATTGCCCGATGGATTTCGACGGCCTGCGCGCTGTCGGTTCGTCCTTCGGCACGGCCGCCGCGATCGTCATGGACAAGTCCACGGACGTCATCAAGGCGATCGCCCGCATCTCGGCTTTCTTCAAGCATGAGAGCTGCGGCCAGTGCACGCCGTGCCGCGAAGGCACCGGCTGGATGTGGCGCGTGATGGAGCGCATGGCCAAGGGCAACGCCCACAAGCGCGAGATCGACATGCTCTTCCAGGTCACCAAGCAGATCGAAGGCCACACCATCTGTGCGCTCGGCGATGCCGCCGCATGGCCGGTGCAGGGTCTGATCCGTAACTTCCGGCCGGAGATCGAAGCGCGCATCGATCAGTACACGGCGAGCGCAATGGATCACGGTGCGGTTCTCGAGGCAGCGGAGTAAGAAGATGGCGAAGGCATCCGGTAGCACAGGGAAGGATGGAGCGGCCGATTTCCCGGCAGACTTCGGCCGTCTGGCAGCCGAGATGCTGGAGCGGGCTCTGCCGATGCATCCGCTGATGGCGCCGCCCGTAGCGGCGATGGCTGCGGCAACGGCGATCGGCTTCGGTTTCTCGACGCAGATAGCTGGCGCTTTCTTCGGCGCTCTGCAGGGCGCGTTCGAGGAGACCAACAGGCTGGCGGAAGCGCTTGACGACACGCCGCCGGAAGAACCAAAGCCGGAAGTGCGCATCAAGCCGGAGAATATCCGGCCGGCGGCGGTGGAGAAGGCCAAGCTTTCGATTGTCGGCGCAACTGGATCAAAGCCTACGGCACCGAAGAAGCCGGCGGCACGCGCGAAGAAGGCAGACGACCTGAAGCTGATCGCAGGCATCGGTCCGAAGCTCGAGCAGGTGCTGAACGCAAAGGGCATTCGGACCTTCGCCGAGATCGCCGCCTGGACGGATGCGGAAATCGCAAAGCTCGACGCCGAACTTGGTTTCAACGGCCGCATCGCACGCGACGACTGGACCGGTCAGGCGAAGGCGCTTTGTGCGAAGGGCCGGAAGCGGACGTGATCTTTTCGGCTGACCCAAGCAGCCGGAGGGGAATGGCGAAACGGCAAGCGGGCAGGGGCCTGCGAACTGCCCGCCGATCGGGTTTCGGGTTTTCCGAATCCTGGAAGGACAATTGGGCGACACCGGTGCCTGCGGGGACAAAATCCCGCCTGGCAGCGGTCATGTTGCAAAATAGGTTTGTTTGCCGCCATCCGGCGAACGGGAAACAGGACTGAGTGACGATGGCAAAACTGAAGATAGACGGCAACGAGATCGAAGTCCCGGATCATTACACGCTCATCCAGGCGTGTGAGGAAGCCGGCGCTGAAGTTCCGCGCTTCTGCTTCCATGAGCGGCTGTCGGTCGCCGGCAATTGCCGTATGTGCCTTGTCGAGGTGAAGGGCGGCCCGCCGAAGCCGCAGGCATCCTGCGCTATGGGCGTTCGCGACATTCGCGGCGGACCGAACGGCGAACTGCCGGAAGTCTTCACCAACACGCCGATGGTCAAGAAGGCCCGCGAAGGCGTAATGGAATTCCTGCTGATCAATCACCCGCTCGATTGCCCGATCTGCGACCAGGGCGGCGAATGCGACCTGCAAGACCAGGCGATGGCCTTCGGCATCGATACCTCGCGCTATCAGGAAGACAAGCGCGCCGTCGAGGACAAGTATATCGGCCCGCTCGTCAAGACGGTCATGAACCGCTGCATCCACTGCACGCGCTGCGTCCGCTTCACGACGGAAGTCGCCGGCATCTCGGAACTCGGCCTGATCGGCCGCGGCGAGGACGCCGAAATCACCACCTATCTCGAGCAGGCGATGACCTCCGAGCTGCAGGGCAACGTCGTCGACCTTTGCCCGGTCGGCGCGCTGACCTCGAAGCCCTTCGCCTTCACGGCCCGTCCGTGGGAACTGAACAAGACGGAATCGATCGACGTCATGGACGCGCTCGGCTCCGCAATCCGCGTCGATACCCGCGGCCGCGAAGTCATGCGCATCCTGCCGCGCGTCAACGAGGCGATCAACGAGGAGTGGATTTCCGACAAGAGCCGCTTCATCTGGGACGGTCTGAAGACGCAGCGTCTCGACAAACCCTATGTCCGCAAGGGTGGTCGCCTGCAGCCCGCGACCTGGGCGGAAGCCTTCGGCGCGATCAAGACTGCAGTTTCCAAGACGACCGGCGAAAAGATCGGCGCGATCGCCGGCGACCTCGCTTCGGTCGAGGAAATGTACGCGCTCTCCGAACTGGTGAAGTCGCTCGGTTCCGAGAACCTCGACTGTCGCCAGGATGGGACGGCACTTGATCCGTCGCTCGGCCGCGCAAGCTACCTCTTCAACCCGACGATCGAAGGCATCGAACAGGCTGATGCGCTGCTCATCATCGGCGCGAACCCGCGCTTCGAGGCTGCCGTGCTCAATGCCCGCATCCGCAAGCGCTGGCGCCGCGGCGGCTTCCCGATCGGCGTGATCGGCGAAGGCGGTGACCTGCGTTATGATTACGAATATCTCGGTGCTGGTCCGGATACGCTGAAGGATCTGGTGGATGGCAACCATGCCTTCGCCAAGGTTCTGGCGGAGGCCAAGACGCCGCTGATCATCATCGGCCAGGGCGCGCTTTCCCGCACGGATGGCGCGGGTGTTCTGGCAAGCGCCGCAAAGCTCGCCGTCAACGTCGGCGCGGTAGTCGAAGGCTGGAACGGTTTTGCCGTCCTGCACTCGGCCGCATCGCGTGTCGGCGGCCTTGACCTCGGCTTCGTGCCCGGCGCCAAGGGCGTCAACGGGGCTGCCATGCTGGCCTCCATGGACGTGCTTTTCCTGCTCGGCGCCGACGAGCTGGACTTCACCGCCAAGAAGGCCAAGCTCACGGTCTATATCGGCTCGCACGGCGACAACGGCGCGCACCATGCAGACGTCATTCTGCCGGCTGCCGCCTATACTGAAAAGTCGGGCACTTGGGTCAATACCGAAGGCCGCGTCCAGATGGGCAGCCGCGCCGGTTTCGCACCGGGCGATGCCCGCGAGGACTGGGCGATCCTGCGTGCGCTCTCCGACGTCCTCGGCAAGAAGCTTCCCTTTGATTCGCTTGCCGAACTGCGCTCGAAACTCTATGCGGCGTTCCCGCATTTCGCCGCCGTCGACGAGATCGCCGAAGGCGACAGCGCCAAAATTGCCGCACTGGCCAAAAAAGCCGGGAAGATGAACAAATCCGGGTTTGCGTCACCGGTCAAAGACTTCTATTTGACGAACCCGATCGCACGCGCCTCGGCTGTCATGGCCGAATGCTCGGCATTGGCCCGCAACAACTTCAAAGTCGCGGCAGAGTAAGGGCAGGGACTATGGACTCTTTCTTTTCCACATATGTCTGGCCGGGGATCATCATGGTCGGCCAGTCGCTTCTCCTGCTGGTCTGCCTTCTGGTCTTTATTGCCTACGTGCTCCTTGCCGACCGCAAGATCTGGGCTGCGGTGCAGCTTCGCCGCGGCCCGAACGTCGTCGGCCCCTTCGGCCTGTTCCAGTCCTTCGCCGACCTTCTGAAGTTCGTCTTCAAGGAGCCGATCATTCCGGCGGGCGCCAACAAGGTCGTCTTCCTGCTTGCGCCGCTCGTCGCCGTGCTTCTGGCGCTGTCCACCTGGGCCGTCGTGCCGCTCGCAGATGGCTGGGTGATTGCCGACATCAATGTCGGCATCCTCTATATCTTCGCGATCGCCTCGCTCGAGGTTTACGGCATCATCATGGGCGGCTGGGCTTCGAACTCGAAGTATCCGTTCCTGGGTGCGCTTCGTTCGGCCGCGCAGATGGTGTCCTACGAAGTCTCGATCGGCTTCGTCATCGTCTGTGTCCTGCTTTGCGTCGGTTCGCTGAACCTGACCGACATCGTCAATGCGCAGCATGACGGCCTCGGAACGATGCTCGGCCTGCCGGCGTCCTTCCTGGATTGGCATTGGCTCGCGCTGTTCCCGATGTTCATCGTCTTCTTCGTTTCCGCGCTTGCCGAAACCAACCGTCCGCCCTTCGATCTTCCGGAAGCCGAATCGGAGCTGGTCGCCGGCTTCATGGTCGAATACGGCTCTTCGCCGTACATGATGTTCATGCTTGGCGAATATGCGGCCGTCTGCCTGATGTGCGCGCTGACGACGATCCTCTTCCTCGGCGGCTGGCTGCCCCCGGTTGACGTTTGGTTCCTGAACTGGGTACCGGGTATCATCTGGTTCACGCTGAAGGCCTGCCTGGTGTTCTTCATGTTCGCGATGGTCAAGGCCTTCGTGCCGCGCTACCGCTACGACCAGCTGATGCGCCTCGGCTGGAAGGTCTTCCTTCCGCTGTCGCTCGCCATGGTCGTCATCGTTGCATTCGTGCTGAAGCTGATGGGATGGGCATGATGATGTCCGCCCTCGTTTCCAGCAATTTTGGAGGTTGAAGATGGCAAGCTTGTCCAACGCCGTCAGCTCGCTGTTCCTCAAGGAATTCGTTGGCGCATTCTTCTTGTCGATGCGCTATTTCTTTCGCCAGAAGGCTACGATCAACTACCCCTTCGAAAAGGGTCCGGTCAGCCCGCGCTTCCGCGGCGAACATGCGCTGCGCCGCTATCCGAACGGCGAAGAGCGCTGCATCGCCTGCAAGCTCTGCGAAGCGATCTGTCCCGCTCAGGCGATCACCATTGAAGCTGGACCGCGCCGCAATGACGGCACGCGCCGCACGGTGCGCTACGACATCGACATGGTGAAGTGCATCTATTGCGGCTTCTGCCAGGAGGCCTGCCCGGTCGATGCGATCGTCGAAGGCCCGAATTTCGAATTCGCCACGGAAACCCGCGAAGAGCTTTATTTCGACAAGCAGCGGCTTTTGGACAATGGCGACCGGTGGGAACGCGAAATCGCCCGCAACATGGCGATCGACGCACCGTACCGCTGATTGGAATTTGAAATGCCGCGCGGCGGGCGCTCGCCTCCCGCGGTCAACATGCACCGGAGCTTTGCGGGCTTGACGTCACGCCAAGCTCCATTCGGGCAGGGAAACTCCCGGCTGCCCGGGGGAAGATGAAAAAGGCACCAACATGGGTCTGCAGGCTCTATTTTTCTATCTTTTCGCCTTTGTCGCGGTAGCGTCGGCGTTCATGGTCATCTCGGCGAAGAATCCGGTTCATTCGGTTCTGTTCCTCATCGTGACCTTCTTCAATGCCGCAGGCCTCTTCCTGCTGCTCGGCGCCGAGTTCCTGGCGATGATCCTGCTCGTTGTCTATGTCGGCGCAGTCGCGGTCCTCTTCCTCTTCGTGGTCATGATGCTCGACATCGATTTTACGGAGCTGCGCGCGGGCGTTCTTGAATACGCCCCGATCGGCGGCCTGATCGGTCTGGTTCTTGCGGCCGAACTCATCGTCGTTGTCGGCGGCAGCGTGATCTCTCCGGAAGTCGCAAAGACCGTCGCGATGCCGATCCCGGCCATTACCGAGCGCACCAATACCGCCGCCCTCGGCGACGTGCTCTATACGAACTACATCTACTTCTTCCAGATCGCCGGCCTGGTCCTTCTCGTCGCGATGATCGGTGCGATCGTGCTGACGCTGAGGCACCGTACCAACATCAAGCGGCAGAATATTCCAAGACAGGTTGCCCGCACGCCCGCGACCGCCGTTGAGGTGGTCACGGTCAAGCCGGGGCAGGGCCTCTAAAGGCAGGGACAAGGAACAAAGAACATGGTCATCGGTCTTTCCCATTACCTGACGGTCAGCGCCATCCTCTTCACAATCGGCATTTTCGGCATCTTCCTCAACCGGAAGAACGTCATCGTCATCCTGATGTCGATCGAACTCATCCTGCTTGCGGTCAACATCAACATGGTCGCCTTCTCGTCGTTCCTGAACGACATCGTCGGCCAGGTCTTCGCATTGTTCATTCTGACGGTTGCTGCGGCTGAGGCAGCGATCGGTCTTGCAATTCTCGTTGTCTTCTACCGCAACCGCGGCTCGATCGCGGTCGAAGACGTTAATATGATGAAGGGCTGAGCGGCTCATGTTCCTCTATAAGGCTATTGTCTTTCTTCCCTTGATCGGCGCGATCATCGCCGGCCTCTTCGGCCGTGCGATCGGCGCCAAGGCATCGGAATACGTCACCTGCGGCCTGATGATCGTCGCCGCTGTCCTGTCCTGGTACGTCTTCGTCACCGTCGGCATGGGGCATCTCGAAGGCGGGCCGATCAAGGTCGAGGTCCTGCGCTGGATCCAGTCCGGCGGCATCGATGCTTCCTGGTCGCTGCGCGTCGACACGCTCACCTCCGTCATGCTGATCGTCGTCAACACGGTCTCGACGCTGGTGCACATCTACTCGATCGGATACATGCACCATGATCCGCATCGTCCGCGCTTCTTCGCCTATCTCTCGCTCTTCACCTTCGCCATGCTGATGCTGGTGACCTCTGACAACCTCGCCCAGATGTTCTTCGGCTGGGAAGGCGTGGGTCTGGCTTCGTATCTGCTCATCGGTTTCTGGTACAAGAAACCGTCGGCAAACGCCGCCGCAATCAAGGCCTTCGTCGTCAACCGCGTCGGCGACTTCGGCTTCGTGCTCGGTATTGCCGGCATCTTCGTTCTGTTCGGTTCGATCAACCTCGACACGATCTTCGCCAATGCCTCGAGCTTCGCGCCGCATGAGGGAGCCGAAGCCGCGGGTGAAGTCGTACTTAACCTCTTCGGCATGCAGCTCGACAAGGCGCATGCGCTGACCGGCATCTGCCTGTTGCTCTTCATGGGCGCGATGGGCAAGTCCGCTCAATTCCTGCTGCATACCTGGCTGCCGGACGCTATGGAAGGCCCGACGCCGGTTTCGGCACTCATCCATGCCGCGACCATGGTCACCGCCGGCGTCTTCCTCGTCGCCCGCATGTCGCCGCTCTTCGAATTGTCGCCCGATGCACTGGTCTTCGTCACCATGATCGGCGCGATCACCGCCTTCTTCGCGGCGACCGTCGGTCTCGTGCAGAACGACATCAAGCGCGTCATCGCCTATTCGACCTGCTCGCAGCTCGGCTACATGTTCGTGGCGCTCGGCGTCGGGGCTTACGGCGCAGCGATCTTCCACCTCTTCACACACGCCTTCTTCAAGGCGCTTCTCTTCCTCGGCGCCGGCTCGGTGATCCATGCCGTCGACGGCGAGCAGGACATGCGTTACATGGGCGGCCTTCGTAGGCACATCCCGGTCACCTTCTGGATGATGACGATCGGCACGCTGGCGCTGACCGGCGTCGGCATTCCGTTCACGCCGGTCGGTTTCGCCGGCTTCTTCTCGAAGGACGTGATTATCGAAGCGACCTACGCCTCGCATTCACCGGTTGCAGGCTTCGCCTTCACGCTTCTGGTGATCGCGGCCCTGTTCACGAGCTTCTATTCCTGGCGTCTTGCCTTCCTCACCTTCTTCGGCACGCCGCGTGCCTCGCACGAGGTGATGCACCACGTCCACGAATCGCCGCAGGTCATGCTCGTGCCGCTCTATCTTCTGGCGGTCGGCGCGGTTCTCGCGGGTGTCCTGTTCGAGGGCTACTTCTACGGCCACCACTATGCCGAGTTCTGGAAAGGCGCGCTCTTCACCGGCGCCGAGAACGAATTGCTGGAAGAATTCCACCACGTGCCGGCGTGGGTGGCGCTGAGCCCGTTCATCGCGATGCTTCTCGGCTTCGTGACGGCTTGGTACATGTATATCAAGTCGCCCTCGACGCCGCGCGTTCTCGCGCAGCAGCACCGCGTGCTTTACCAGTTCCTGCTCAACAAGTGGTACTTCGACGAGCTCTACGATTTCCTCTTCGTCCGTTCCGCCAAGGCGCTCGGCCGCTTCCTGTGGAAGAAGGGTGATATCGGCGTCATCGATGCTTACGGCCCGAACGGCGTTGCCGCCCGCGTCGTCGACGTCACCAATCGCGTCGTCCGCCTGCAGACCGGTTACCTCTATCACTATGCCTTCGCGATGCTGATCGGCATTGCCGCACTCGTTACCTGGATGATGCTCGGGAGTTCCTTCTGATGACCGATTGGCCTATTCTTTCAACGGTCACCTTCCTGCCGCTCGTCGGCGTGGTGCTTCTGCTGCTGATGAGCGAAAACGGCCCGAGCGGCAGGCGCAACGTGCTCAACATCTCGTTGATCACGACCATCGTCACGTTCATCGTTTCGCTGTTCATCTGGATCGGTTTCGACAATGCGAACCCGGGCTTCCAGATGGTCGAGAAGCATGGCTGGCTCGGCACGGGCATCGGCTATCATGTCGGCGTCGACGGCATCTCGATGCTGTTCGTCGTCCTGACGACGGTCCTCATGCCCTTCTGCATTCTGGCGAGCTGGCTCTCCATCGAAAAGCGCCTGAAGGAATACATGATCGCCTTCCTCATCCTTGAAGTGATGATGGTCGGTGTCTTCGTGTCGCTCGATATCGTGCTCTTCTACGTCTTCTTCGAAGCGGGTCTCATTCCGATGTTCCTCATCATCGGTGTCTGGGGTGGCAGGGACCGCGTTTACGCAAGCTACAAGTTCTTCCTCTACACGCTGCTCGGTTCGGTACTGATGCTGCTCGCCATCATGGCGATGTACTGGCAGGCCGGCACGACGGATATTTCCGCGCTGCTCGCCTACAAGTTCCCGCCTGCCATGCAGACCTGGCTGTGGCTTGCCTTCTTCGCCTCCTTTGCGGTGAAGATGCCGATGTGGCCGGTTCACACCTGGTTGCCGGATGCGCACGTCCAGGCACCGACGGCCGGGTCCGTCATCCTGGCAGGCGTGCTGCTGAAGCTTGGCGGTTACGGCCTCATCCGCTTCTCGCTCGGCATGTTCCCGGTCGCGTCCGATTTCTTCGCGCCGATGGTCTTCGCCCTGTCGGTGATCGCCATCATCTACACCTCGCTGGTCGCGATGATGCAGGACGACATCAAGAAGCTGATCGCCTATTCGTCGGTTGCCCACATGGGCTACGTCACCATGGGCGTCTTTGCGGCGAACATGCAGGGCGTGCAGGGCTCGATCTTCCAGATGCTGTCGCACGGCATCGTTTCGGGCGCGCTCTTCCTTTGCGTCGGCGTCGTCTATGACCGCACCCATACCCGCGAGATCGTGGCCTATGGCGGCCTGGTCAACAACATGCCGAAATATGCCGTCGCCTTCATGGTCTTCACCATGGCGAATGTCGGCCTTCCGGGCACCTCGGGCTTCATCGGCGAATTCCTGACGCTGATGGGCGTCTTCCGCGTCAATACCTGGGTAGCGCTCTTCGCCGCAACCGGCGTGATCCTGTCGGCAGGCTACGCTCTGTGGCTCTACCGCCGCGTGATCTTCGGCGCGCTGGAAAAGGAAAAGCTGAAGGCGCTTCTCGATCTTTCGCCGCGCGAGCAACTGATCCTCTATCCGTTGGTGGCACTGACGATCTTCTTCGGCGTCTATCCGGCGCCGGTCTTCGATGCGACGGCCGCCTCCGTGGATATGCTGGTGAACAACTATACGGCCGCCGTAAACGCTGCGCACGACGTTGCGCTGTCGATGAATTGATGACGGGACTTTTTGGACATGACCGCTGAAACCATTCTCGCAAGCCTGCATCTTTCCGCGCCGGAGATCATCCTCGCGGTCGGCGCCCTTGTCCTGCTCATGATCGGCGTCTTTGCGGGCGAGCGGTCGGGCCGTATGGTGAGCGTTCTGGCGCTGATCCTGTTTGCGGCCTCTGCGCTGTGGCTGATCTTCGTGCCGGGCGATGGCCTCGCTTACGGCGGCGTCTACCAGGCGGACGGTTTCTCCCGCTTCATGAAGATCACCGCGCTCGTCGGCTCCTTCGCAGCGCTCTTCATGTCGATCGGTCTTGCCAGGGAAAACCAGCTCGACAAGTTCGAGTTCCCGGTCCTGCTCGTGCTCTGCACCCTCGGCATCTTGCTGATGATCTCGGCAAACGACCTGATCGCGCTCTATCTCGGTCTCGAGTTGCAATCGCTGGCGATCTACGTCGTGGCGGCGATCAACCGGGAGAACCTGAAGTCCACCGAAGCGGGCCTCAAGTATTTCGTTCTCGGCGCGCTTTCCTCGGGCTTGCTGCTTTACGGCATGTCGTTGGTCTACGGCTTCACCGGCCATACGCATTTCGACGATATCGCCCAGGCGCTTTCCGCCGAAGGTGCCCGCTCGCTTGGCCTGGTCTTCGGCTTGGTCTTCATCCTCGCGGGCATCGCCTTCAAGATCTCGGCGGTCCCCTTCCACATGTGGACGCCGGACGTATACGAAGGTGCGCCGACCCCGGTCACCGCCTTTTTAGCAAGCGCGCCGAAGGTTGCGGCCATGGCCATGATGACGCGCATCGTCATCACTGCCTTCCAGCCGGTCATTGCCGACTGGCAGCAGGTCGTGGTCTTCATCTCGATTGCCTCGATGCTGCTCGGCTCCTTCGCCGCCATCGGGCAGCGGAACATCAAGCGTCTGATGGCCTACTCCTCGATCGGTCACATGGGCTATGCGCTCGTCGGGCTTGCCGCCGGCAACCAGACCGGCGTGACGGGCGTGATGCTCTACATGGTCATCTATATGGTCATGACGCTCGGCTCCTTCGCGATCATCATGTCGATGCGCCGCAAGGACGGCACGGTCGTCGAAGCTGTCGACGATCTCGCCGGCCTTTCCAGCACGAACCCCTTCATGGCGACGGTGCTGACGACCCTGATGTTCTCGCTCGCCGGCATTCCGCCGCTTGCAGGCTTCTTCGCGAAGTACTTCGTCTTCGTCGCTGCCATCGAAGCCAAGCTCTATGCGCTCGCCATCATCGGCGTTCTCGCGTCGGTCGTCGGCGCTTACTATTATCTGCGTGTCATCAAACTGATGTGGTTCGATGAAGCGACGGATGAGTTTGCCCGCGTTTCCGGCCCACTTCGCCTCGTGTTCGGCCTTTCCGGCCTGTTCGTTCTTGCCTATGTCGTCATCGGTGGCCCCATCGGCGGTGCGGCCGAGCTCGCGGCTGCGACGCTCTTTTGATGATGTTTCCCGTGCGGCGCCGGATATCGCTCGGCGATTTCCGGCACGAGGCGCTGTCGGAAACATCCTCCACCAACAGCGAATGCCTTGCCCGCGCCAGGGCAGGGGACGATGGTTTCCTGTGGGTGACTGCGGAAAAGCAGACCAGTGGCCGCGGCCGCCGCGGCCGCGCCTGGGCTTCGGAACGGGGCAATCTCTACGCTTCCCTTCTCTTGATCGATCCGGCGCCGATGGAGCGCCTTTCGTCGCTTCCGCTGGCAATCGCCGTTGCCGTGCATCAGGCAATCCGCATGGTTCTGCCGCCTGGCGCAGCACCGCTCGAGGTGAAGTGGCCGAACGACATCCTGATCGGCCGCAGGAAGACCTGCGGAATCCTCGTCGAAGGTGAAAAGCTTGCAGATGAGCGCTACGCGCTGGTGATCGGGATCGGCATCAACGTCGCCCTCATGCCCGACAATCCGCTCTACCCGGTGACCTGTCTGCGCCAAGAGGGAAGTACCGCCGCCCCCGAGGAACTCTTCGCCCATCTCTTTGCTTCGATGGCAGAGGTGCTCGATATTTGGAACGAGGGACGAGGCGTTCGCGAGATCACCGCCCGTTGGCGGGATGTCGCCTGCGGCATCGGCGAGAAGATCACGGTCAATCTGCCGGACCGCTCGATTTCCGGACAATTCGCCGGGATTGATGATAATGGCTTGTTGATGCTCAAAACCGGCACGGGCAAGATGATGCAGATTGCCGCCGGGGATGTATTTTTTGGATAGTGGAGCTTATGGCTAAGCAGGACGAACTGGTATTTCTGCCTTTGGGCGGTGTCGGCGAGATCGGCATGAATCTCGCGCTATACGGCTACGGCCCGGCAGATCACCGCCAGTGGATCATGGTCGATTGCGGCGTCACCTTCCCGGGTCCGGATCTTCCGGGCGTCGATCTGGTGCTGCCCGACATCCGCTTTCTCGCCGCCGAGCGCAAGAACCTCAAGGCGATCATCATCACGCATGCGCATGAGGATCACTACGGTGCACTGGCCGACCTCTGGCCGGGCCTGAATGTCCCCGTCTACGGCTCGCCCTTCACCGCGGGCCTGCTGGAAGCCAAGCGCAATTTCGAGAAGGATGCGATCGGCGAAGTGCCGGTGACGATCTTCAAGGCAGGCGATACGATCAATGCCGGTCCCTTCAGCATTGAAGGCGTGGCTGTCAATCACTCGATCCCCGAGCCGATGTCGCTGATGATCCGCACGCCGCTCGGCAATGTGATCCATACCGGTGACTGGAAGATCGACCACGAGCCGTCGCTCGGACCGCTGACCGACGAGACCCGCTTCCGCCAGCTCGGCGACGAGGGCGTGTTAGCGCTGATGTGTGACTCCACCAATGCGCTTCGCGACGGCGTTTCGCCGTCCGAAAAGGACGTTTCGGAAAGCCTGAGCAGGATCATCGAGAATGCCGAAGGCCGCGTGGCGGTCACCAGTTTCTCCTCGAATGTCGGCCGTATCCGCACCATTGCCGAGGCCGCTGAAGCCGCAGGCCGCGAAGTCTTGCTGCTCGGAAGCTCGCTGAAGCGCGTCGTCGATGTCTCGCGCGAGATCGGACTGATGGAAGGCGTCAAACCCTTCATCTCCGAGGACGAATACGGCTATATCCCGCGCGACAAGGTCGTGGTCATCCTGACCGGCAGCCAGGGCGAGCCGCGCGCAGCGCTTGCCAAGCTATCGCGCGACGAGATGCGCAACGTCGCACTCGCCGCCGGCGATATCGTCGTCTTCTCATCCCGCGCCATCCCCGGCAACGAGAAGGCGATCCAGGACATCAAGAACGGCCTCACCGAGCAGGGCGTGCACGTCATCACCGACAACGAAGCGCTGGTTCACGTCTCCGGCCATCCGCGCCGCAACGAGCTGCAGAAGATGTACGAGCTGACACGCCCGAAGATCGTCGTGCCGGTGCACGGCGAGGCGACGCATCTGACAGCTCACAAGGAACTGGCGGAACAATCCGGTATCGGCATCGTGCCGCGCGTGCGCAACGGCGATATTCTGCGACTTGCGCCCGGTCCGGTCGAGGTCATCGACGAGGCACCGCACGGACGCATCTACAAGGACGGCATGCTCATCGGCGATTTCGACGAGATGGGGATCGGCGAGCGCAAGAAGCTCTCCTATGTCGGCCATGTCGCGGTCAACCTCGTGATCGACAGCCGCTACGACATCGTCGGCGATCCCGATCTCGTGGCCATCGGCCTGCCGGTCTATGACGACGAGGGCGACGAGATGGAAGACACGCTCTTCGACGCCGTCGTCGGCGCTATCGAGAGCATCCCGCGCGCCCGCCGCAAGGACCTCGACATGATGCAGGAGGCGGTGCGCCGCGCGGTCCGCGCTGCGGCAAACCAGACCTGGGGCAAGAAGCCGATCGTCACGGCGTTCATCACAAAGGTCTGATCGATGCTTGGCCGCGTCAACCACATCGCCATCGCCGTCCCCGACCTTGCCGCAGCAACGGCAGGCTACCGCGACACGCTGGGTGCCAGGGTCTCGCAGCCGCAAGCTTTACCTGAACACGGCGTCACCGTCGTCTTTGTCGAATTGCCGAACACCAAGGTCGAACTGCTGGAGCCGCTCGGCGAAAATTCGCCGATCGCCGCCTTTCTCGAAAAGAACCCTTCCGGCGGTATGCATCACATCTGCTACGAGGTTTCGGACATCCTTGCGGCGCGCGATCAACTCGCGAAATCGGGCGCGAGGGTGCTTGGCAGCGGCGAGCCGAAAACCGGCGCCCATGGAAAGCCGGTGCTCTTCCTGCATCCGAAGGACTTCTTCGGCACACTGATCGAGCTGGAACAGGTCTGAGGCAGGCTGCGGCAGAGTGACCTGACTGCGGAAGCGTCCGGATATGGGATTTGAGCTATCCACCATTCCGCTCTATAAGCGCGTCTGTTGCAATGTTTGCAACGGCGTCGCGGGACACAGAAATGCTGCAGATTTTTCTACAGGGCTTTGCCGTCTATTTCGTCGTGTGGTGGATCACGCTTTTTGCCGTGCTGCCGATCGGCCTGCGCACGCAGGCGGAGGACAATGATGTGGTTCTCGGCACCGTTCCGAGCGCGCCGACGCGTTTTCGGGCGCTTTTCACCTTCTCACTGACGACCATCGTTTCGGCGGTTATCTATGGCGCCTGGTATATCTCCTCGACCTATTTCGGCTGGGGTTTCGACGCCCTCCCGCAGATTGGCCCGAGCTTCCGATGAAATGGAGCTTTTGCTCAATCTTTGAGCATATGTAAACTTGCCGGAAAGTCGGAGCAGTCATACGGGCGTCACGGAAATGACGCAGAGAACTCACGCAACGGCATGACGCCTTGCCGTAAGGTAAGACCTAGGGCTTTTCTGCGTCGAGTTAGGCTGGAAAAACAAAAAAAAACAAGGCTGAAAGCCTTGTTTTAAGTATCGCGTGATCTGTAACCGTTGCCGGGGCTGCGACGAGCGCGCCTAAGATCTGATCCTCCCAAGACTTGACCGCGAATTCGACAGGAATTTAATCTCCCTGCCTGTTTTGTGAGCTAAAGCTAGCTCAAAGATTAAGCTTTGTCATCAGCTTTTTTTGCATTTTTGCTACACTTGAGAAAAAAATACCTGTTGACAAGATTTTGATGCAAACCTTTAGAAATGCCCGCTTTTTTTCGCATAGGCATTTTTCGGCCGCAAACTTGCGTCTACGATAGGCTGCTCGCGCGTCACGCGGGTTTCTTTCCGGCCGCGAAGCGGTTATGACGCTCCCGATATCAACGATCGCCGTCGATTCCGCATGAGAGCGGAATCCCAACTGCTCTGGAATCCGTCATGCGTCTGTCCCGCTATTTCATGCCCATCCTCAAGGAAAACCCCAAGGAGGCGGAAATCGTCTCCCACCGGCTGATGCTGCGCGCCGGCATGATCCGCCAGCAGTCGCAGGGCATTTATTCCTGGCTGCCGCTCGGCAAGCGCGTTCTAGACAAGGTGAACTCGATTATCCGCGAGGAGCAGAATCGTAGCGGCGCGATCGAGCTTTCCATGCCGACGCTGCAGTCCGCCGAGCTCTGGCAGGAGAGCGGGCGCTACGACGCCTATGGCAAGGAAATGCTGCGTATCAAGGACCGCCAGGACCGGCCGATGCTCTATGGACCGACGAATGAGGAGATGGTGACGGATATCTTCCGTTCCTACGTCAAGTCCTACAAGAACCTGCCGCTGAACCTCTATCACATCCAGCTGAAGTTCCGCGACGAGATCCGCCCGCGTTTCGGCACCATGCGCTCGCGCGAGTTCATGATGAAGGATGCCTATTCCTTCGATCTGACGCGTGAAGGCGCCGAGCACTCTTACAAGAAGATGTTCACGGCCTACCTGCGCACCTTCGACCGCCTGGGGCTGCGCGCCATTCCCATGCGCGCCGACACCGGTCCCATCGGGGGCGATCTCAGCCATGAATTCATCATTCTCGCGGAGACCGGCGAATCGGAAGTGTACAGCCACAAGGATTTCGTCAATTTCGATATCCCGCCGGCCGATACCGATTTCGACGATGCCGCCGGCCTGAATGCGATTTTCGACAAGTGGACCTCTGTCTATGCAGCCACCTCGGAGATGCACGACGAAGCAGCATTCAACGCCATCCCGGAAACCGAGCGTCTTTCGGCGCGCGGCATCGAAGTCGGCCACATCTTTTATTTCGGCACGAAATATTCCGAGCCGATGGGCGCCAAGGTGCAGGGGCCAGATGGCAAGGAACACACTGTTCACATGGGTTCCTACGGTATCGGGCCGACACGCCTTGTTCCCGCCATCATCGAAGCATCGCATGACGACAACGGAATCATCTGGCCGGCTTCTGTTGCGCCGTTCGATGCGCTCGTGATCAACATGAAGGCGGGCGATGCCGGTTGCGATGCAGCATGCGAGAAGATCTACGCGGCGCTTTCGAAGGCCGGCAAGGATGTTCTCTATGACGATACCGATGATCGCGCCGGAACGAAATTTGCCACCGCCGACCTGATCGGCATACCGATGCAGATCATCGCCGGCCCGCGCGCGGTCGCGAACGGCGAAGTGGAACTCAAGGACCGCAAGACCGGTGCCCGCGAAACGATGACGATCGACGCGGCGATCAACAAGCTCTTGGCGTAAGGCCGAACGGAGGCGAAATGGCAGATGCGGCGGTGGACCAGCGGGGTTCGAAATCCGGCTTCGGTCCGGCGGTCAGGCCATTTTCCGCCTTCGAACGCCTTGTGGCGTGGCGTTATCTGCGCGCACGCCGCAAGGAAGCCTTCATCTCGGTCATCGCCGGCTTTTCCTTCGTCGGCATCATGCTGGGCGTTGCGACGCTGATCATCGTCATGGCGGTCATGAACGGTTTCCGCACCGAGCTGATCTCGCGCATTCTCGGCATCAACGGCCATATGATCGTGCAGCCGGTGGACGGACCTTTTACCGACTATGCGGCATTGACCGACAGGTTCGCGGCGGTGCCCGGCATCAGGATGGCGCTGCCGTTGGTCGAGGGGCAGACGCTGGCATCGGGCCAGGCGGGTGCTGGAACCGGCGCACTGGTGCGCGGCATCCGCGCCGAAGACCTGACCAAGCTCAAGACGGTTTCCGACAATATCAAGTCCGGAGACCTCGTCGGATTTGCTTCGGGGCAGGGCGTTCTCGTCGGTTCGCGCATGGCGGAGCAGCTCGGTCTGCAGGCAGGCGACACCATCACGCTGATTTCACCGGAAGGTGACGTGACGCCGATGGGCATCAATCCGCGCGTCAAATCCTACACGGTCTCCGGCATCTTCGAGATCGGCATGTCGGAATATGACGCGGCGATTATCTATATGCCGCTTGAGGAGGCGCAGCTCTATTTCAATGCCGAGGGCCTCGTTCAGTCGATCGAGCTCTTCGCCAACAATCCCGACGATATCGACAATCTCCGCCCCAAGGTGGAGGAAGCGGCAGGCCGTCAGATCGCCATCACCGATTGGCGCCAGCGCAACCAGACCTTCTTCTCCGCCCTGCAGGTGGAGCGCAATGTGATGTTCATGATCCTGACGCTGATCGTTCTGGTCGCGGCGCTGAACATCATCTCCGGCCTGATCATGCTGGTGAAGGACAAGGGCAGCGATATCGCGATCCTGCGCACCATGGGCGCGACGTCCGGCGCCATCATGCGCATCTTCTTCATGACCGGTGCTGCGATCGGCATCGTCGGCACTATTGCTGGCGTGCTGCTCGGCGTCGTCGTCTGCATCAACATCGAGTCGATCCGCCAGTTCTTCTCCTGGGTCACGGGCACCGTGCTCTTCAATCCGCAACTCTATTTCCTGAGCCAGCTGCCGGCCGAGATGAGTCTCGGCGAGACGGTCTCTGTCGTCGTCATGGCGCTGGCGCTCTCCTTTCTCGCGACCATTTTCCCCGCCTGGCGGGCCTCGCGGCTCGATCCGGTGCAGGCGCTCCGCTACGAATAAGGAATGCTGATTTCAATGAAACGGAACGTCGTTCTCAAGCTTTCCGGCGTCGAGCGTCACTATGGCCAGGGCGATACCGTGCTCACCATTCTGAAGGGCGCCAATTTTACCCTCCACAGCGGCGAGATCGTCGCCCTGGTCGCTCCTTCGGGCACCGGCAAATCAACGCTGCTGCATGTCGCGGGCCTGCTGGAGCATCCGGACGGCGGCGAGGTCATCGTCAACGGTCAAGTCTGTGAAGGGCTGACCGACGAGAAGCGCACGGCGATCCGCCGCAGCGAGATTGGCTTCGTCTACCAGTTCCACCATCTCCTCCCGGAGTTTTCGGCCCTCGAGAATATCATGATGCCGCAGATGATTGCCGGTCTGCCGCGAAAGGAGGCGGGCGAACGCGCAAAGCAGCTGCTCGACTATATGCGCATCGGCCACCGCGCCAGCCATCGTCCCGGCGAGCTTTCGGGCGGCGAGCAGCAGCGGGTCGCGATTGCGCGCGCGGTTGCCAATGCGCCGACCGTGCTTCTCGCCGACGAGCCGACCGGGAACCTCGATCCCGAGACCGCGAGCTACGTGTTCGATGCGCTGGAGGCGCTCGTCCGCCAGTCCGGTCTTGCAGCGCTGATCGCCACTCATAACCACGAACTCGCCGGCCGCATGGACCGTCGCGTGACCATCAGCGACGGTAAGGTTGTCGAGTTCTGATTAGGGGCGGATGAGGCCGCCTCGGTAGTCCAGTTCGTAGGCTCTCCGCTCTGCAACGATGATCATTTCCCGTCCGCTGAAGTGATCGCAATCGCCGGTGCTGTGGTCGGCATAAAAGCCGAAGGCATGCTCGAATTCCATGCCGCCCAGGAAGCGACTGTATTCGGCATACATCGTCGAAAGCGCGGCTTTGATGACGGCGCCTGCCTTCTCCCCATCGATCAGCGTCGGCTCGACAATGCGGCCGAAATAGTTCATCACCCAGACGGGCTCGCCGCCCAGCCACACGACTTCTTGTCCGGCGAAATCCGTTCCGCCGAAATAGCTGTCGAGATAGCGCCATTCTCCGCGCTCGTAGCCGATGTCGTGCGATCCGCTGCGGCAGGGGTCCAGCTTTCTCCCGCCGCCGACATAGGTATTTGCCTTCGCTTCGACGATGAAGCCGTTCAATGCAGCAAGATTCATGGCTCTCGGCCTCCCGCGCTGAAGCTCTCCCAAAAACGTATGCCTGTAAAGAACAAAAAGAGAACTGGCGACTATTGGCCGCAGATCGATTGAACGGTTTCGTCGCTCCACTGCTCGATGGTGATCACGCGCGGCGCGGCTTTCACGTCCTTTCCGTTCTTCTGCAACTTGCCGGTCAGCGCATTGTAGTCGCATGAACCGCCGGCATTGGGATCGAGCGTGTCGTAGTGATTGTGGGTGTAACCGGCGACAACGAATTGCTTGTTGCGGTAGGCAAGCGTCAGCGTCAGATCCCAGCGCTCGCGGCCGATCGCGCTGTTTTGGGAATGGACTGCAATGGAGGATTTGCCGGCAGCCTTGATCGTGGGCTCTTGGCCGAAAACGCCGTCTGCATCCGTGCTGCCCCAGATCTTACTGGGCGCGCTTGCCGAAAGCCTGAGCAGTTCGTGGTCGGCGTCGCGCAGATAGATGTAGATGCCGATCTGCTCTTTTCTCTCCGCATCGGCCGGTGCGACGAGGATAGCCAGATCCAGCTTGCCGTCGCCGTTCCAGTCTCCCGTCGCGCCATCGACGATGGCGTCAGGGTTTATGTCCGCAGCCGACGTCGCCGTTGCGACGAGAATGGCGATGAATGCAATGACAACCCTCATAATTCTCCTCCGGTCCGCCGTTAACTATGCGCAAATGATTCCTGTTGACAACAGAACAATAGCAGAACAAATTGGAAACATAACGAGTAAAGGAGAGCCAGATGACTGACATGATCCGTGATATCGCAGCATTCACCTCCATTGCAATGTTCGTTGCCAGCTTTTCGTTGATCCTCATGGCACTGTAAGTTTTCAGGGGACCGCATCGCTTTCATGCGGTCCGCACAAGGGACTGCTTCTGGACATCGCTGTCATCAAGGCCGACAATGCAAACCGATTCATTCGGGCGATTGGAAGGGTATGAAATGGCGGATGCACAGAGCGGCTTCGTCGGCGGTACGCCGGGTTTCGTGCATCTGCGTGTCCACTCGGCTTATTCGCTCCTTGAAGGGGCGCTGCCGCTGAAGAAGATCCTTTACAAGGCATCGGGCGATAGCCAGCCGGCGATCGCCATCACAGACACCAACAATCTGTTCGTCGCTCTCGAATTTTCGCAAAAGGCGATGGAAGAGGGGCTACAGCCGATCATCGGCTGCCAGCTGTCGATCGATATGGACGGCCTGGAGACAGAAAGGCGCGGCGGTCAGCAGGCGCTGGCCAAGCTGCCCTCGATCGTCGTGCTTGCCGCGACCGCGGAAGGCTACGAGCGGCTCGTCGATCTCGTCAGCCGCGCTTATCTCGGCGGCGACGACAACCAGGCGGTCCATATCAGGGCATCCTGGCTGGAAGAGGCCGGAACCGAAGGGCTGATCGCGCTGACGGGTGCGCTTGGCGGTCCCGTCGATGGGGCACTGAAGCAGGGCCATGCCGCGCAGGCGCAAACCCGGCTGCTTGCCCTGAAGCGCCTCTTCCCAGACCGGCTCTATGTCGAATTGCAGCGCCACGGAACCTATGACAAGCGCCATGAGCAGAAGGTCGTGGGGCTTGCGTATGAGCACGATCTGCCGTTGGTGGCGACCAACGAGGCCTTCTTCCCGACGCGCGACGATTATGATGCCCATGATGCGCTGATGGCCGTTGCCCATAACGCCATCGTCTCGGACGACAGCCGCTTCCGCCTGACGCCGGACCACTATTTGAAGAGCCGCGCCGAGATGGCGAAACTCTTTGCCGATCTGCCGGAAGCGCTGCAAAACACGGTCGAGATCGCCCGCCGCTGCTCCTTCGTACTGAAGACCCGTAAGCCCATCCTGCCGCGCTTTACCGGCGCCACCGACGATCCCGAGGAGGCGGAACGCGCCGAAGCGCTGGAGCTCCGCCGTCAGGCGGAGGAGGGCCTCGACATGCGCCTTTCGACGCTCGGCATGTCGCCCGGCTATGAGGAGAAGGATTACCGCGAACGGCTGGAATTCGAACTCAGCGTCATCGAGCGCATGCGGTTTCCGGGCTACTTCCTGATCGTTGCGGACTTCATCAAATGGGCAAAGCAGCATGATATCCCTGTTGGCCCCGGCCGCGGTTCCGGTGCAGGCTCGCTCGTCGCCTATGCGCTGACGATCACCGACGTCGACCCGTTGCGCTTTTCGCTGCTCTTCGAACGCTTCCTCAATCCGGAACGCGTCTCGATGCCCGACTTCGACATCGACTTCTGCCAGGACCGCCGCGAAGAGGTGATCCGCTACGTGCAGCAGAAATACGGCCGCGCACAGGTGGCGCAGATCATCACCTTCGGTTCGCTGCAGGCGCGCGCTGCCCTCCGCGACGTCGGCCGTGTGCTGGAAATGCCTTACGGCCAGGTCGACAAGATCTGCAAGCTGGTGCCGAACAATCCGGCCAATCCGACGCCGCTCTCCAAGGCGATCGAGGAGGAGCCGAAGCTTCAGGAGGAGGCAGCGAAGGAGCCCGTGGTGGCGCGCCTGCTCGATATCGCCCAGAAGATCGAGGGCCTTTACCGCCACGCCTCGACGCACGCCGCCGGCATCGTCATCGGCGACCGGCCGCTCTCGAAGCTGGTTCCGATGTATCGCGACCCGCGCTCCGATATGCCGGTCACCCAGTTCAACATGAAGTGGGTCGAGCAGGCCGGCCTCGTAAAGTTCGACTTCCTCGGCCTGAAAACGCTGACGGTACTGAAAGTTGCGGTCGATTTCGTAGCCAAACGCGGCATCAAGGTGGACCTCGCCGCGATCCCGCTCGATGACAAGAAAACCTACGAGATGCTCTCTCGCGGCGAAACGGTCGGCGTGTTCCAGGTGGAAAGTGCTGGCATGCGCAAGGCGCTGATCGGCATGAAGCCGGACTGCATCGAGGACATCATCGCCCTCGTCGCCCTTTATCGCCCGGGCCCGATGGAAAACATCCCGACCTACAATGCCCGCAAGCATGGGGAAGAAGAGGTGGAGTCGATCCATCCGATGATCGATCACCTGCTCAAGGAGACACAGGGCGTCATCGTCTATCAGGAACAGGTGATGCAGATCGCCCAGGTCCTGTCCGGCTATTCGCTCGGCGAAGCCGATCTTCTGCGCCGCGCCATGGGCAAGAAGATCAAGGCGGAAATGGACCAGCAGCGCGAACGCTTCGTCGACGGTGCCATCAGCAACGGCGTGTCGAAGCCGCAAGCCGACAACATCTTCGAGCTGCTGGCAAAGTTCGCAAACTACGGCTTCAACAAGTCGCACGCCGCCGCCTACGCTATCGTCTCTTATCAGACGGCCTATATGAAAGCGCATTACCCGGTCGAGTTCCTGGCCGCGTCGATGACGCTCGATATGTCGAACACCGATAAGGTCAACGATTTCCGGCAGGATGCCAAGCGCCTCGGCATCGAGGTCATCGCACCCTCGGTTCAAAGCTCGTTCCGCCAATTTGAAACCGGCGACAACCGCATTTATTACGCATTGGCGGCGCTGAAGGGCGTCGGCGAAAATGCCGTCGATCACATTGTCGAGGTGCGCGGCGACGAGCCTTTTGCCAGCATCGAGGATTTCTGCCTGCGCATCGATCCGCGCCAGGTCAACCGGCGCGTGCTGGAAAGCCTGATCTATGCCGGCGCCTTCGATTGCTTCGGCCAGGATCGCGCAGAGCTCGCAGCCGGCCTTGATCGCATTCTGGGCTATGCCCAGCGCGCGCAGGAAAATAAGCTGAGCGGCCAGTCGGATATCTTCGGCGGCGCGCTGTCGTCCGGACCGGAGAAAATCGCGCTGCCGCCGTTTTCGCCTTGGCTCGCTTCCGAGCGGCTGCTCAAGGAGTTCCAGGTGTTGGGCTTCTACCTGACGGCGCACCCGCTCGACAGCTACAACAACATCCTGCAGAAGATGCGGGTCCAGACCTTTGCGGAATTCTCCGCCGCCGTGAAGCAGGGCGCAACCAATGCCCGGCTTGCCGGGACTGTCATTTCGAAGCAGGAGCGCAAGACGCGCACCGGCAACAAGATGGGCATCATCGTCTTTTCGGATTCGTCCGGACAGTTCGAAGCTGTGCTGTTCTCCGAAATGCTGAACCAGTACCGCGACGTGCTGGAACCCGGGAAGTCCTTTGTGCTAACCGCCACCGGCGAGGAGCGGCCGGAAGGCGTCGGTCTGCGCTTGCAGACGATCCAGTCGCTCGAGGAAAAGTCGCTGCAGATGCAGAAGTCGCTGCGCGTTTATGTCCGCGATTCCGGTCCTCTGCGCGCCGTTGCGGCGCACCTGAACGCCAAGGGCGACGGCCTCGTTTCCTTCATCGTCATCAAGGAGGACGGCAAGCGCGAGGTCGAGGTCGAACTGCCGCAAAAATACCGCATCACACCGGAAATTGCCGCCGCCTTGCGCGCCGCCCCCGGCATCGTCGATGTCGAGCTTGTCTAGGTCATGAACTGCCTGAACCAGAATCAGGGAACGCCCCGTTCCTGAAGAAAGGCTTGGGTGATCTGCTCCGCTAGCCGTGCCATCTCGCCGGCGGGAATCTGCAGCACGCCATGCTCGGCCATGAGCGCGTGGTACTGTTGCTCTTCGAGGGGTATGCCCGCAGGCAGAGGAACCACATGGAAATGGAGGTGGCTGTTGGCTTGCTGGCTGCCGAGTGAAAGAACGTAGATTCTTTCCGCCTCGAATGCTTTTTTCAGCGCCCGAGACAAGAGGTGTACATGCCCTTGCAATCGCAGGTATTCTTCGGTCGAGAGATCCTGAGCCAAGTCTTCGCGGTGTTTCTTTGGGGAAACCAAACAGTATCCGGGCAGCGTTGGATACTTACTGCGAAAGATGATCGTCTCCTCATCCTCGAAAATGCGATGATGGAAGAACGCAGGATCTCCGCTCACCAGCCCGCAGATAAAACAGGGCCTTGTCGCTATATCGCGCAGGTAGGCTTCGAGATTGAACGGCTGGCGTTTGCCCATGCTGAACATCATCAGGACCATGCGCATAAATCAAGATTTCTTGCGCTGCCTTTTCAATCTCAAGCGAAGGTTGTTTTGAGCGCCTTCGCCGCATCCTGCGTGTGGTCTCTGCGGTCAATGAAGTTGCGTGCCCGAGGGATTGGGTCATGCAGATACTGATCGGGACCCAGCATCTTGCGTTGATTTAGCTCGGCCGTGCTGAGCGGATCGAAATCGACTCCCTCGATCGCGCAGCCCCACCCAAGATTATGAGATGCCCACCCCTTCCGATGGTGTTCCAGAAGCCGTTCGCGCCCGGAATAACCGTGATAATCGAAGGCGATGATGCCGTTCGTCACATACATATGGCCTCCTGCAAAACCCTCGTTCGGAATGATCCGCTCAGCATGGAAACCTTCGAGCGGCGGACGCTGAAGGAAGACACCGGCGAGGATGTGGCAGGCGCCATAGCCAAAGAAGATACGGTCAGGCAGCGCCCACCGCTTTTCAGGATTTTTCTTGATGCCGTGTTTCAGGACATACATGCGTGAGCATTTCCATTTTCGATCAGGCCCACCACTTGGTTGATCGAACGTTCCAAATGAATCGCTCTATCATGCAACCAGTATTTCATTGATTGCGACGAGATTGCAATTAGGCGTTATACGCCATGCCTGCGAAATCGATAGCTCAGGCGGTGCCGGAACCAACTGCAAAAGAGCTGCCGGTACGACGGCCGTGCCGCCAGCCATCGATGACTTTGCGCTCTAGCGCGTAATTGTGATGAAATCCGTGCCGGCGCCGGTCTCTGGGCCGATGCCGGTGTCGGAAATCGTCAGAGTCGAGCCTGCCGCCAGCATGCCGCTGATCCGGCGGCGTGTTTCGTCGGGTATCGTGATGCGGTCGAGCGCGTTGGCGATCGGCGTGCCGGTCACGATCGAACTCTCGTTGGCGACGATCCCGAGCCGCTTCATTGCCTGCCTGGAAAGATCGTTCTTGAGCGTCACGCCGAGCCAGTCGGCCTTGCCGTTTTTGGCGTCGACGGCGTGCAGTGCGAAGTAATGCGTGCCAAGTGCCTGCCGTGGATTGTCGATCGTCAGCGGCGCCTCGAAGACTGGCATGAAATCCTGCCGCACCATGATAATGCCGTTCGGCGGCTCGCCCTTGCCTGCCGCAGCATAAACTTCCCTAAGGAGGGTGTCGCTGACAAGCGCCTTGTCACCTTTGAATTGTGCAGGCCGCAGCGCCTTGAAGGTGTTGATGGCCTGAATGGTGGCCGTGCCGACAAGGCCGTCGGGTGTGCCCGTCGAAAAACCCAGCTGGTTGAGATAGGTCTGGATATCGATCACCGTCTCGCGCTCGGTGCGCCGGGAGATGAGAATGCGGATCGGATCGGTGTTTTCCGGTGCCGCGACCTGCGCGACAGGCGGTGGCGCGGCGTTGTTCATCGCCAACTGAACAGGCTCTCCGCGGTTTTCGCCGATCGCCGGACGCAGTTCCGCATCCGAAAGCAGCAGTGGCGGTTCCGGCAGATCGGGACGGAAGAGATTTGGATGCGCGATCGGCTCGGGCGCCACTTCGGCATCGCTGACGATGACCGGCACGCTGAGATCCGTCATCTTGTAGAGTTGCTTGGCAAAGGCGGCGGGCATGCGCACGCAGCCGTGGGAGGCCGGATAGCGCGGCACGGAATTCGATTCATGAAGCGCGATGCCAGACCAGGTCAGTCGCTGCATCCACGGCATCGGAGCTGCCGAGTAGAGGTTGGACTCGTGGTATTTCTTTTTTTCGAGAACGGAAAAGATACCGTTCGGTGTCGTGTGGCCGGCCTTGCCGGTCGAGACTTTCGAGGTCGCGATCACTTCGGTGCCGTCATAGACGACAAGCGACTGCTTGTCCTTGGAAACAAAGATTTGCAGGGTGCGGGCATCCACCGCAAAGGCAGGGTGATGCACGAGTGCGGTCGCCGACAGCAAGCCGAGGCCGAAAACAAAACGCGAGAACATGTGAGCCAACCAATACGCAATACTTGTCCTTCATATACGGCACGATGCTTAAGGAAGGCTTGAGCGTTCGTCGTTGAATCGGCGCTCACGCATGGGTGATCTTTGGCCGCCACAGCCGTGTACTTGCGATTGCCCGATTATCCGTCGCGTTTGCCGCTGCCGAACGTATAGCCGGTCTCCACGGTCTTCTTGCCGAATTTCTCGCGCAGCTTGTCCATCGCGGTTTCCGCCGCCGCGCGCCGGGTGGATTGCTGGTCGATGAGGTCCGGCGGGTCGGCGCGCGCCGGGTCGCAAAGGTCGGTGACGCCGATGCCGATCAGGCGGAATTTCGTGCCGTCCGTTTCCTTCTCCAGAAGCTCGATGCCGGTCCGGAAAATCCTGTCGGCAAGCTGCGTGGGGTCTTCCAGCTTCCGGTTGCGCGTGCGGGACTTGAAGTCCGTCGTCTTCATCTTCAAGACGACGGTATTCCCGGCAATGCCGCTCTTCTTCAACCGCCAGGAGACCTTCTCGGAGAGACTGCGCAGGATCGGCACCAGCTCGTCATAGCGTGAAATATCGTCGAAGAAGGTCGTCTCCGAGGAGACGCTCTTTGCCGGATCGTTGAGGTGAACCTCGCGGTCGTCGATGCCGCGCGAAAGGCGCGCGAGCCTCTGGCCGATACTGCCGTAGCGGCGCATCAGGTCCGTTTCCTCCATCGTCTGCAATTGTCCGATTGTGCGGATGCCATCCGCTTCGAGCGTTGCCGCGAAAGCCTTGCCCACGCCCCAGATCGTCGTCACCGGGCGCGGCGCCAGAAACTCCACGGCTTCTTCGCGGCCGATGACGGAAAAGCCGCGCGGTTTCTGCAGGTCTGAGGCCACCTTGGCGAGGAACTTGCAGTAGGACAGCCCGACGGAAACCGTGATACCGATCTCCTTTTCGACGCGACGGGCGAATTTCGCGAGCGTGCGGGCCGGCGGGTCATGGTGCAGGCGCTGGGTGCCGCCGAGTTCGAGGAATGCCTCATCGATCGAAAGCGGCTGCACAAGCGGCGTCAGCTCCTGCATCATGGTGCGGACCTCGCGGCCGACCTTGACGTATTTCTCCATATCGGGACGGATGACGACCGCCTGCGGGCATGCCTCCAGCGCCTTGAACATCGGCATGGCGGAGCGAACACCGTGGATGCGGGCGATGTAGCAGGCAGTGGACACGACGCCGCGCTTGCCGCCGCCGATGATGACCGGCTTGTCGGCGAGCTCCGGATTGTCGCGCTTTTCCACCGCCGCATAGAACGCGTCGCAATCGATATGTGCGAGGGTCAGATCATAGAGTTCCTTGTGCCCCACGAGGCGCGGGCTGCCACAAGCCATGCAGCGGCGCGCCTCGCCCTTCTGCTCGGCAAGGCAGTCGCGACAGAAGCCGGGTGTCTTGTCAGGGGTGGGGGTCATCGTGATGAGAACAAAGATTGAACATTGTGAGACTACGCCTTAAACTTCCGAGTCTCAAGAGACTGGAGAGGTTTGGCTTTGGATATCGATCTGCGTTTTGAGCCGGTGACGCCGGAGCGCTGGACAGATTTCGAGACGGTCTTCGGTCCGCGCGGTGCCTTCTGTGACTGCTGGTGCGTGGCTCTCAGATTGCCGCATGCAGTGCGCACCAAAATGCGGCCGGATGAGCGGAAAGAGTATATCAGAAACCGCATCGCCGCCGGTCCGCCGCCCGGCATTCTCGCCTATGCGGATGGCCAACCGGTCGCCTGGGTGCAGGTGGGACCGCGCCAAGATGTTGCCCAATTCAACTCGCCGCGCACGGTTTCCCGGCCGCTGGAGGAGGGCGATGTGCTGGACCCGTCCATCTGGGCTGTGAGCTGTTTCTTTCTTTCGCCGCCACTGCGTGGCAAAGGTCTCAGTCATCGCCTGCTGCAGGGCGCGATCGATCACGCGCGGCAAAACGGCGCGCGCTGTCTCGAAGGCTGTCCCATCGACCATACGAAGCAGTCGAAGTCGGTCACGCTCTGCATCGGCTCGACCGCGATCTTCGATGCGGCGGGCTTCGAGCCGGTGGCGCGGCGAAAGGACGGGCGGCCGCTCATGCGGTTGGATTTGCTGCAGTGAGGCTTCGAGCCGCGTCGGCTTCAGTGAAATGACGGCCGATCAGCGATGCAGCCTCGTTCCAGTCGTGAATCCGCTGAATGTCGTCCATGGCCGCAGGCGCGAAACGGTGAATTTCGGAGACCGGCATCAGATGCAGCAGAAGGCAGTTGTCGACATGTTCGCGCACCGAATGAAGATTGACCGCCATGTCGTCGATGAAAGCAACGGGCAGGGGGCGCATGCCATGCAGCGCCTTGACGACCGGCCCTTTCGGCTGACGGGTCGCAAGCAGCGGGTAGGGAAGGCTGAAGCGGTCGAGCAACCGCCGCCGTTGATCCGCATAGACCGGCGGCATTGCGGTCAGGAAAACGATATCGGCAGTGGCGGAGAGCCTGCCGAGCGTCTCCGTGGCCCGCGAAAGTGGCAGCTGCCACTCCTCCTGCCGTTCGAAGAAGGTTTCGATCAGCCGGCTGACATGGATAACCTCGAGCGCAACCCCATCTTTAGAAACGATATTGCCATGAAGATGAAAGGAACGCGGCAAAAGCTCATGCCCTTCGCTGAGAAGAAACCGCTGAAAGGGATCGATGAACTGCAGCACGACGTCGTCGACGTCGCAGACGATCAGCGGCCGGTCGCCCAGCGGCACATGCGAGATGTCGAAAGTCCCGGTCTCCATTGCGCTCAGTATTCTCCGGAATCGAGGCCGGGAGAGGAGAAATGCCGCCATACGGCAGCGAGCGTATCTGGCTTCGTGCCGGTCGCCTCGCAGAAGGCCACCGCCGTTGGCTCGTGGTTCATCAGGAAATCCAGCATGCCGGCGAGGAAGCCAGGATCGTGGACGGCGTTGCGGACCTGGGCAGGCTCCACGCCCGTCAGCGCCAGGAAACGCGAGAACATGTCGGGTTCATTCGCCAGCCAGCTGAGAACGGCAATCGCCGTTTCCTGGGGATCTGCGGCCAATTGTTTGGAAGTCTTGAAGTTGCTTTGCATTTCGCTGGGTAAGTTACCTTTTCTTCAACCAAATACCGGTAGTTTACCACTATCGGTTTCCTGGATTCGTGCGCGCAGTCTTCTGTCACGGCGCGATCGGCTGCAGGGACGAGACGTAGGGACAAGCGTGCCATGCCCAAACAGGTGATGATTGTAGAAGATAACGAGCTCAACATGAAGCTCTTTCGCGACCTGATCGAGGCGTCCGGCTATACGACAATTCAGACCCGAAACGGAATGGAAGCGCTTGATCTTGCTCGAAAATACAAGCCGGACCTGATCCTTATGGATATCCAGCTTCCGGAGGTTTCCGGCCTGGAGGTTACCAAATGGCTGAAGGAAGACGACGAACTGCATGTCATCCCGGTGATTGCGGTGACGGCCTTTGCAATGAAGGGCGACGAGGAGCGTATCCGTCAGGGCGGCTGCGAAGCCTATGTCTCCAAGCCCATCTCGGTTCCGAAGTTCATTGAAACGATCAAGACCTATCTCGGTGATGCCTAGCGCATCTGAAAGACGTTTATGACTGCGCGCATATTGGTGGTTGATGATATTCCGGCGAATGTGAAGCTGCTCGAAGCGCGGCTTCTCGCGGAATATTTCGACGTGCTGACGGCGGCGGACGGCTATCAGGCGCTGGCGATATGCGAGCGCAACCAGGTCGATCTCATCCTGCTCGATGTGATGATGCCGGGGCTTGACGGCTTCGAGGTCTGCGCGCGTCTGAAGGCGAGCGCGAAGACCTCGCATATTCCCGTCGTGATGGTGACGGCGCTGGACCAGCCGGCTGACCGCGTGCGCGGCCTGAAGGCGGGCGCCGATGATTTCCTGACCAAGCCGGTCAACGACCTGCAGCTCATCTCCCGCGTGAAGAGCCTTCTGCGACTGAAGACGCTGAGCGATGAACTGCGCATCCGCGCCGAAACGGCCGAGACGATGGGGATCGATGATCTGCTGCGTGCCGGCGAAGGGCGCCCGGAAGAAGCCGGACAGATTCTATTGGTCGACAGCCGCGCCAATTCGCAGGAGCGTATCATCAAGGCGCTGAAGCCGATCGCCGATGTCACGGCCATCTCCGACCCGCAGGCAGCCCTGTTCGACGCTGCCGAGAACGCCTTCGAACTCGTGATCGTCAATGCCAATTTCGACGATTACGATCCCTTGCGGCTCTGCTCGCAGTTCCGATCGCTGGAGCGCACCCGTTTTCTGCCGATCCTGATCATAACGGAGCAGGGCGCTGACGACATGGTCATCCGGGCGCTTGATCTCGGCGTCAACGACTACATTGTCCGTCCGGTCGATACGAACGAACTCGTCGCCCGGGCCCTGACGCAGATCCGCCGCAAGCGCTTCAACGACCGCCTGCGCGCCAGCGTCAAGCAGACCATCGAGCTTGCCGTCACCGATCCCCTGACGGGTCTCAACAACCGCCGCTACCTCGACAATCATCTCAAGGTTCTCTTCAACCGCTCGATGGCCCGGGGGCGGCCGCTATCCGTGCTGATCACCGACATCGACCGCTTCAAGCAGGTGAACGACACGCACGGCCATGATGCCGGCGACGAAGTGATCAAGGAATTTGCCAACCGCATCCGCTCGACCGTCCGCGGCGCCGATCTCGCCTGCCGCTATGGCGGCGAGGAGTTCGTCGTGGTGATGCCGGATACGTCGCCTGAGGTGGCTGCCGCGGTTGCCGAGCGCCTGCGGGCCTCCGTCGAAAGCATTCCTTTTGGGTTGAAATCGGCAGGGCAGGAGCTGAAAGTCACCGCCTCCTTCGGTATCTCTTCGCGCCTGTCCTCGGTCATCACGCCGGACCAGCTTATGAAGCAGGCTGATCTTGCTCTTTATGAAGCAAAGAACACCGGCCGGAACCGCGTCGTTGCTGCCGCAGCCTGAAGGCAATACTGTCTCAGGACCGGCGCAGGACATCGTTTTTCACTGGAAAACGCCGAACATTACAAATTTGTAATCGTGGCCTTGGCAAAGGACACGCTTCTTTTGTGGAAAAGGCCCGGAAATGGATCACCGCCGTCGGTGACCCTCTCAGGGTGCATCTGCCCCCGGCGGGAAGAACAAAGGCGCTCTGTCAAAGAATACACGGATAGCGGCAGGCGGCTATGCAAGCAGTGCTATTTCCCGAATGGAAATGTTGCGACCTTACGTAACGTCAACATCCGGTAAAGTTACTGCTATGTGCCTATTGGTTTCTTTGCAAAGCTGGTTCATTTCCTGAGCGCCTAAGTCATTAGGCTGATCTCCACCTGCCCCAAAATTGGACTTTTAACCATAGGAACAGGCAGGAATAGCTCATCATTAAGAATTTGTTGATTTTCTTTCATTTTTGCGCAAATTATTGGCTCATAAGAGAAAAGCACTCCCTCTTGAGGAGTCCGCATACCCCATGATGCTCAGGTCCGCCGCATCTCCTGGGTCGTGGGGTCCGGTCGGCTAGCTCGCAACTTTTCGCGGTTCCTCGTGCCGCCTTGCCTGCTGGCCGACCCCCTTTGCCAAAAACGCCGTCTTTCCCATCACGGAGAAAGACGGCGTTTTTGTTTGCGCTGAGAGGGCAAAAACACAATCCAGGAATGAAAAAAGCGCGCAGCCAGACGGCGCGCGCTTTTTAAACAACCTGAGATCAAGAATTACTTGATCTTGGTTTCCTTGAACTCGACGTGCTTCTTAGCGACCGGGTCATATTTGGTCTTCGTCATCTTGTCCGTCATCGTACGGCTGTTCTTCGTCGTGACGTAGAAGAAACCGGTGTCGGCCGTCGACAGCAGCTTGATCTTGATTGTGGTAGCCTTGGCCATGGTTGTCCTGCCTTTACGAAAATGAAAGCCGTGGAAAGCCGGATGGGCTCCACGGCAAATTCTGGCGCGAAACTACGAATCCGGCCCGAAAAGTCAAGCCCGCTTTCGGAGGAAAAGCAGTCTTATGCCGGCCAGCAAGGCATAAAGCCCGAAGAAACAGGCAATCGCATATGCAAAACCATTGTTTCCGGCAACGTCGATAGCAACTCCGATTGCCTGCGGGCCGGCAACGGTGCCGACGGCATAACAGAAGACGAAGGCGGCATTCGCCGCTGCAAGATCGGAACCTGTCAATCGGGAACCGAGGTGGCTGAGGCCGACGGTGTAGAGGCCGGCAACGCAACCGCCCCAGAAAAGCAGGACCCCTGCCATCATGATCCAGCTGTGGGACAGCAGCGGAAGCATCAGCGAGCCGATAAGGCCCATGAAGGCCATGGCGGCAAGCAGCGGGCGCTTGTCGGAAATCCGGTCGGAGAGCATTCCGACCGGGATCTGAAAGATCACATTGCCGATACCCATGACCGTCAGCAGCAGTGCCGCCTGCGATTCGGTGAAGTTTGCGCGGATCGCATAGATCGGGAACAGTGAAAGGCCGCCCGCCTCGACCGCGCCGAAAATGAAGACTGCGGCCGTTGCCGTCGGTACCAAAAAGACGTAGCGCATGAAGTGCAGCTCCGGCTTCTCTTCTAGGATCGGGCTTTCGTGTCGCGCGATAAAGATCGGGATGGCCGCAAGCAGGATCGCGGCTGCGCCAACCAGAAACGGCAGTATGCCGTCGCTGCCGAGAATCGAGAAGAGCAGGGGGCCCGCCGCGAAACCGAGCGAAAGCACTGTCGCGTAGATGCCAAGCACGAAGCCTCGTTTCGTAGGCGGTGAGGCGGCATTGATCCAGAACTCGGACAGGATGAACAGGGTCGTCGTCGCGCCGTGGAATGCAAAGCGCAATGGGAACCAAAGCCAGAAATTCTCGGCGTAGTAAAATCCGAGCGAGCTGAGCGCGGAAATCACCACCGCCCAGAGCATTGTCGGGGCGACCCCGTATTTATGCGCGAGCTTTGTGGTGATCGGGGCGGCAGCCATGGCGGCGATCCCTGCCATGGCCGTATTGAGGCCGATGAGCGTTGAGGGGATACCGCGCTTTTCCAGGATGATGCTGAGAAGCGGAAGTCCGAGGCCGATCGCGATACCGACAGCGGAAATCGACGAGACGGCGGCAACCAGCGACGGCCAATGGATTTCCTCGACATCGCCCGGTGTGCCGTTTCTCGGCTGAGACATGAATCCATCCTTGAATGACTGAAACGAATCGCCCGTTTGTGGCACATAGAAAGACACACGCGTGCCAAATCCAAGTGACGGGTTGTGCTTTACGGAAAGTCCGGTGCCGATGGCAATAGATCAAATAATCCAGCTCGTGATCACTCAGGACTGGCGCTGCAATCCTGCAGCGCCGGCGAGCGTTGCCCACTACACGCGAATTATGTCTGGACGGTGAAGGTGCAGGACTGCTTACGATGAGCGCCCGCGGCCGGGGATATCGTAATCGTCGTGATCGTCGTTCTGGTCGCCGAAACCATGCAGGCGAAGCGCCCATTGCAGGCCGATGACGCCGCCCTTGATCGGCTGGATCGAGACGAGGGCGGTCAGAACGGTGATGGGAGCCCAGATCGCCAGCGTCAGCCAGAGCGGCAGCGGCCAGATCATGTCGGTCATCATGTAGCCGCCGACCACGACGTGGCCGAGAACGAGGATGACGAGATAGGGCGGCAGGTCGTCGGAGCGGTGATGGTGCATGGCCTCGCCGCAGGCGGCGCAATGGTCGACGGGCTTCAGAAAAGCCCTGAAAAGCTTGCCGCTGCCGCAATGCGGACAACGGTTCAGCATGCCGCGCATGATGGAGCGGCCGAGCGGACGCTCGGCCTTTTCTGCGTCCCCATAGCGGACCGGTTGTTCGGTCGATGCAGTGGTCATGATCGTTCCTTTTCGAGCGTCCCTACACGCACGAAGCGCCGCAACCCGCCGCCTGGCGGAGAAGCGACGCTCCTTACTTCAAATGCAGAGCATCCCGAAAAGGATGCCCTATCGCCGCCCCCTTGGCGGCCTTGTCCCGGCCATCTTGCGGGCCTGCCGGTTGTCACGGCGGCCTGCCTTGTGGAACGAGCGCACTGCCGTCGGCATGTTGCGTCCTTCGCTTATCATCTCGAAGCGAAGCGCGCCGGCGAGCGGGATCGCTTCGGCAAGCTTTACGGTGACATCGTCTCCGAGACGGTACCCCAGCCCGGTCCTCTCACCCGACAGCGCCTGATGCGCCTCATCGTAGATGAAGTAGTCCGTGCCGAGCGTAGATATAGGTACGAAGCCGTCGGCTCCATAGTCGGGGAGGGCGACAAATAGTCCCGATTTCGTGACGCCCGATACGCGCCCCTTGAACTCTTCCCCGACACGCGTGCTGAGATGATGGGCGACCAGCCGGTCGACCGTCTCGCGCTCCGCGGCCATTGCACGGCGCTCGAAGGTGGAGATTTCGGCGGCGATGTCGTCGAGCGCGGCCTCTTCCTGCGGTGTGATGCCGCCTTCGCCAAGACCGAGCGAGCCGACCAGCGCACGATGAACGATCAGGTCCGCATAGCGGCGGATCGGCGAGGTGAAATGCGCATATTTCATCAGGTTCAGCCCGAAATGGCCGATATTCTCCGGGCTGTAGATCGCCTGGCTCTGCGAGCGCAGGACCATCTCGTTGACCATCGTCTGATGCGGCGTGTTCTCGGCTTTTGCCAGGATGCCGTTGAAGCTGTTCGCCCGCACATTGCCGCCCTTAGCAAGCGAGATTCCGAGCGTCGCCAGAAATTCGCGCAGGATCTCCTGCTTGGCGAGCGTCGGGCCGTCGTGGACGCGATAGATTAGCACCTGACGCTTCTTCTCGAGCGTTTCGGCCGCGCAGACATTGGCCTGGATCATCATTTCTTCGATGAGCTTGTGCGCGTCGAGCCGCGGCGGCACGACGACGCGGTCCACCGTGCCGTCCGGTTTCAGCAGGATCTTGCGCTCGGGCATATCGAGTTCGAGCGGCTGGCGCCTCTCACGGCCGCGTCTTATCACTTCGTAGGCGTGCCAGAGCGGCTTCAGGATCGGTTCCAGCATCGGCCCGGTCTTGTCGTCTGGCTTGCCGTCGATCGCCGCCTGCGCGTTGCTGTAGGAAAGCTTCGCCGCACTTTTCATCATGATGCGGTGGAACGTATGTCCGGCCTTGCGGCCTTCCTTCGAAAAGACCATGCGCACGGCAAGCGCCGGCCGGTCGACGCCTTCCTTCAGCGAGCAGAGATCGTTGGAGATGCGCTCCGGCAGCATCGGCACGACGCGATCGGGGAAATAGACCGAATTGCCGCGCTTCAGCGCTTCGCGGTCGAGTGCCGAATTGGACCTCACATAGTAGGAGACATCGGCGATCGCCACGGTGATGATCACGCCGCCCGGGTTGTCGGGGGAAGGGTCCGGTTCGGCATAGACCGCGTCGTCGTGATCCTTCGCATCGGCCGGGTCGATGGTGATCAGCGGCACGTCGCGCCAATCCTCGCGATGCGACATCGTCGCGGGCCTGGCCGCATCGGCTTCGTCGATCACCGGCTGCGGAAAGACATGCGGAATGCCGTGCGCGTGGATCGCGATCATCGAGATCGCCTTTTCCGAGGCGACGGAACCGACGACCGACAGCACCTTTGCGCGCGGCAGGCCGAAGCGTCCGAGGCGCGCGATCTCGACTTCGACGAGGTCGCCGTCCTTGGCGTCGCCGGTATAGTCCGGATCGATCAGCATTTCTTCGCCGCGCCGTTCGATCGGCAGCAGCCGTCCAGCGCCGCCGGGGGCGGTGCGGAAAACACCCATGGTCGCGCCGCGGCGCTTGTCGATGATCTTGATGATGCGCGCGGTATAGGCCGGTCCGCCGCGGTCAGCCGCCGGGAAAATCTTCGCCACGACGCGGTCACCCATTCCGGCAACGGGTGTCTTTCCCTTGCCCTGACGTCCGGCAGGCGACGTCTGGCGGATCGCGACGGCAGGCGCAACGCCCTGATCCTCCGGCCATTCCGCCGGCCGGGCGATCAGTTCGCCGTCCTTGTCGCGTGTGGTGATGTCGAGAACGGTTACGGGCGGCAGTGCGCCTGGCCGGATCAGCGACTTCCGTGTCTTCTGCAGCATGCCTTCCTGTTCGAGGTCCCGTAGCATGTGCTTGAGTTCGACGCGGCTGTCGCCCTTGAGGCCGAAGGCCTTGGCGAGCTCGCGTTTGGACGCCTTTTGCGGATGTTCGGCGATGAAGCGCAAAATGACTTCGCGCGACGGCAATGCGCCGTGCACGATGTTCAGCGGTTCGACGGGAGCGGCATCGCGGCTCGCGCGGCCGATCTTCCCCGGGCGCTTGCCCATGGTCTTCGTTCTTTCGCGCGGATTCCTGCTCACTCTCAGCTCTTCTTCGTTTTCGCGGGCGCTTTCGCTTTCGCAGCGGCTTTAGCCTTGGACTTGGCGGCGCTTTTCGTCGCCTTGCCTTCGGAAGCGGCAGCCTTTGCCTTCGGTTTTGCTCTGCCCTTGGCCGCCGGCGCCTTGCTGGCCTTGGCGGCGATCAGGGCCAGTGCCTCCTCGACCGTGATTGCCTGCGGATCCTTGCCCCTCGGCAGCGTGGCGTTCACCTTGCCCCAGCTCACATAGGGACCATACTTGCCGTCACGAACGGTGATTGCGCCGCCATCCGGATGCTCGCCCAACTCCTTGAGCGCCACCGGTGTTCCACGTCCGCGGCCGCCCGGAGCCTTGTTCGCCTTCTCGGCAATCAGCGTTACCGCACGGTTGAGGCCGATCGAAAACACGTCCTCGACGCTTTCCAGATTGGCATAGCCGCCGTCATGCAGCAGGAATGGGCCGTAGCGCCCGATACCGGAGGAGATCATCTTGCCGGTTTCCGGGTGCTTGCCGATGTCGCGCGGCAGCGAGATCAGCGCCATCGCCTTCTCGTAGTCGATGTCTTCCGGCTTCCAGCCCTTCGGCAGCGAAGCGCGCTTGGCATCCTTGCCGTCGCCGCGCTGGATGTAAGGGCCGAAGCGGCCCGAGCGCAGCGTCAGCTCCTCGCCGGTCACCGGATCGGTGCCGAGGTTCTTCGGTTCGTTTTGTGCCCCACCTTCGGCTTCTGCGCCGTTTTCGGAGGTGAGCTGGCGGGTGTAATTGCATTCCGGATAGTTCGAGCAGCCGACGAAGGCGCCGTATTTGCCAAGCTTCAGCGACAGGTTGCCGGTACCGCAGACCTGGCAGATGCGCGGATCGCTACCGTCCTCCCGCTTCGGGAAGACGAGCGGCGCCAGCTGTTCGTTCAGCGAGTCGAGCACATTGGTGACGCGCAGTTCCTTTGTATCCTCGATCTGCGAGAAGAAATCCTTCCAGAACTCGCGAAGCACCTGTTTCCAGTTGAGCTCGCCTGCCGAGATCCGGTCGAGCTTCTCTTCAAGGTCGGCGGTGAAATCGTATTCGACATATTTGGTGAAGAAGCTCTCGAGGAACGCCGTCACCAGCCGTCCTTTGGAATGGGGGATCAGCTTGCGCTTGTCGATCGTCACATATTCGCGGTCGCGGAGCGTTGCGAGCGTCGCGGCGTAGGTGGAGGGACGGCCGATGCCGAGCTCTTCCATCTTCTTGATCAGTGTCGCTTCCGAATAGCGCGGCGGCGGTTCGGTGAAGTGCTGCGTCGAGTTGATTTTCTGCTTTGCGAGGTTCTCGCGCGCATTGATCTCCGGCAGGCGGCCGCCTTCGTCGCCTTCGTCGCTCTGTTCGCCGTCTTCCTTCTGGTCGGTGTAAGCCGCAATGAAGCCGTCAAACCGGATGACGGATCCGACGGCGCGCAGGCCGGCCTTCTGGCCATTGTTGTCAGCAGTGATTTCGGCCGTCGTGCGCTCGATTTCGGCCGAGGCCATCTGGCTCGCAATGCCGCGCTTCCAGATCAGGTCGTAGAGCTTGATCTGATCGGCATCGAGGAATTTCCGCACGCGGTCAGGCGAACGGTAGAAATCCGTCGGACGGATTGCTTCGTGCGCTTCCTGGGCGTTCTTCGCCTTGGTGGAATAGAAACGGGCCTTCTCCGGCATGTAGCGCTCGCCGAACTGATCGACGATGGCGCGTCGCGCCGCATCGATCGCTTCGGGTGCCATCTGCACGCCATCGGTACGCATATAAGTGATGAGACCGACCGTCTCGCCGCCGATATCAACACCCTCGTAGAGTCTCTGGGCGATCTGCATCGTGCGCGATGCAGAGAAACCAAGCTTGGAGGAGGCCGCCTGCTGCAGCGTCGAAGTCGTGAACGGCGGTCCCGGGTTGCGCTTGACGGGCTTTGCCTCGACGCTGTCGACGACATAGGCTGCCCCCTCGAGCAGGGATTTCAGCTTGGCGGCGTCTTCGCCATTGGCGATCGATCGCGCCTGCAACCGTTTGCCATTGGCTGCAACCAGCTTGGCCTCGAATTCATCCCCGCGCGGCGTCTTCAGGAGGGCCGAGATGTTCCAGTATTCTTCCGAGATGAAGCGCTCGATCTCGGTTTCGCGGTCGCAGACGAGACGCAGCGCGACCGATTGCACGCGACCGGCCGAACGGGCGCCCGGCAATTTGCGCCAGAGAACCGGCGAAAGATTGAAGCCGACGAGGTAATCGAGCGCGCGGCGTGCGAGATAGGCATCGACCAGCGGTACGTCGATGTCCCGGGGCTCGGCCATCGCGTCCAGAACCGCCTTCTTGGTGATGGCGTTGAAGACGACGCGCTTCACCGACTTGCCGTTCAGCACGCGCTTCTTGTTCAGGACGTCGAGCACGTGCCAGGAGATCGCTTCACCCTCGCGATCCGGGTCGGTTGCGAGGATGAGCCCGTCGGAAGACTTCACCGCGTCTGCGATATCCTTCATGCGCTTGGCCGAGGCGCTGTCGACCTCCCAAAGCATTTCGAAGTCCTGGTCAGGAAGAACAGAGCCGTCCTTGGCAGGCAGATCGCGCACATGGCCGAAGGAGGCGAGCACCTTGTATCCGGAGCCCAGATACTTGTTGATCGTCTTGGCCTTGGCAGGCGATTCCACCACTACAACATTCATCATGATTCTCTAAAAAACTACCGCGCCCGGCGAGGAGAAGAGCGTAATACTTGCCGCCCGAAGAATACCGGCCCTCCGACATGGACAGGGAAATCGTTCCGGTCAAGGGGTTTGCTGAATTTTAGGCGTTACAATCCAATGCAACCAAAGAGAGATTTAGAAACGCATTGCAATTTTAGGTATTATGGTTATCGTTTTTCAAGTCGGCCAGGGCTCCTTGCAAGCAGCGGTCCGTAATCGTCCAGAGTCCCTTCATGGCGCCCAAGGTTGAAAAGAAGAACAGCGATGGATCGGCCTCGCGGGGAAAAATCGCATCCATCCGCCAGATGCTCGCCGAGTTGCGTCAGGTCGCCGAAAAGGAAGAGGTGGATTATGCTGTGCTGTCTGATCGAGATGGCCTATGTCGAGGCCGGCGAGCTTCACAACCGCATGTAGGAAGCTCAATCGCCCATCGCAAGGGAGACGAGGCAGCCGGGATGCCGGTGCAGCCTTGCGCCGATATCAAGCTCAAGCAGAAACGAGATAGACCGCCGAGACGGAGAGCCCGGTGTGCCGGATGATCGTATCGATCTCGACCGGTTTCGGCCCAGCGCATCGACGATCCTGGCGCGCTCGGGAACATCGGCCGGCAGCATGTCCCTTCCGCCAGCGGGGCACCTTCGATCACGTCGACGAAGGGGTGCCGAATTTGCGCCGGTTCCAGTTCCCGATGCGCCTCGGCTTCGGTCGCGATGCGGGTTGCGCGCGTGGCGCCGCCGCGCGACGAGAGCTCCGAAAGCACCGAGAGCGCGGTTTGCGCGAGCCGAAAATGATGGATGAGGTCGCGGAAGGTGGGCGGGGCCGACATTGTCGGAGCGATCAGCCGCAGCCAGGCAATCCGTTGCCGTTTCCTCAGCGCAATTCCCTCCGGCCTTGCGCTTGCCGCGTCCATCTTATCCCTTTGCCCCGATCTTGCTCTCCGTCCCACTCATGAGGCGGGAAATGTTGGCCTTGTGCTTGTAATAGGAGATGACCGACATCACGGCCATGACCGCTGCAACCTTCTCGGCTCCCAATATCCACAATGCAACCGGGATGACAAGCATCGCGACCAGCGCCGACAGCGACGAGTAACGGGTGGTAAAGGCAACCGCGAGCCATACGGCGCCGAAAAGCAGAACCATGACCGGCGCGACGCCAAGCAGCGTGCCGATATAGGTGGCAACGCCTTTGCCGCCCTTGAAGCCGATCCAGACGGGGAAGAGGTGGCCGATGAAGGCAAAGAAGCCGGCAATGATGCCCGCTTCCCCGCCAAGGAAATAACCGACGATCCAGGCTGCGGCCGACGCCTTCAGCGCATCGAGCAACAGGGTCGCAGCCGCAAGCTTCTTGTTGCCGGTGCGCAGCACATTGGTCGCGCCGATATTGCCGGAGCCGATGCTGCGCACATCGCCGAGCCCCGCCGCCTGCGTCAGGATAAGGCCGAAGGGGATGGAGCCCAGCAGGTAGCCGATCGCGGCCGCCGCAAGCGCCAGCGGCGGTGTAATCTGCCAGGTCATCAAGTCAGAGATCATTTACTCCATCCCTTTCGTCCAATGGGCTTACCCCTCACCCTGACCTCTCCCCGCAAGCGGGGCCAGGGAACCTGCACAGCGCGCCCTTTGCGAAGGACGAAACGACGCTGCGAGTCACCTTCACCACGCCTGCGGGGAGAAGGTGCCCGGCAAGGCGGATGAGGGGCAACTCCCACTTTATTCCAATCCGTAAACCAGCTTTCCCGCGACATAGGTCGCGACAGCCCGTCCGCTGAAGCGCGCATCCTCGAAAGGCGTATTCTTCGAGCGCGAGAGAAGCATGTCTTCCGAGACAAGCCAAGGCTCGTCGAGATCGATCAGCGCGATATCGGCTTTGGCACCCGGCTTTAGCGTGCCGGCTTTCAGGCCGAAGATCTGCGCAGGGCGCGTCGACATCGCATCGATCAGCCGCATCAGACTCACCTGGTCGCTGTGGTGGAGGCGCAGGGCCGCTGCAAGCATCGTCTCAAGACCCACTGCGCCATCAGCCGCTTCGCCGAAAGGCAGCCGTTTGGTATCGACATCCTGCGGATCATGCGAAGAAACGATGATGTCGATTGCGCCTCTCGCCAGCGCATCCACCATCGCCACGCGGTCGTCTTCGGAGCGCAGCGGCGGATAGAGCTTGAAGAAGGTACGGTACTCGCCGATGTCGTTTTCGTTAAGCGCCAGGTTGTTGATCGAGATGCCGCAGGTCACCTTGGCGCCGCGGCTCTTCGCAAGCTCGATCGCCTCGACCGACTCCGGTACCGAGATCATCGCCGCATGATACGTGCCGCGTGTCAGCTGCGCGATGCGGAGATCTCGTTCAAGAGGAATGAGTTCCGCTTCCTTCGGAATGCCCCCGAGACCGAGCCAGCTGGCAAGCAATCCTTCATGCATGACGCCGGTGGCGCCGAGATATTTGTCGCGGGTCTCGCAGGAGATGACGGCGCCGAATTCCCGCGCATAGGTCATTACCCGCCGCAGCACCTGCGTGTCGTGAACGCTGGAACGGCCATCCGTGAAGGCGACGGCTCCGGCTTCCATCAGCAGGCCGATCTCGGTCATCTCCTCGCCGGCCAGATGCTTGGTGATCGCCGCAGCCGGATAGATGTTGACGAGCGCCGTGTCCCTCGCCGTTTTCTTGACGAATTCGACCAGCGCGATGTCATCGATGACAGGATCGGTGTCTGGCATCATGATGATCGAGGTGACGCCTCCTGCGGCCGCCGCCCGGCTCGCCGAAGCGATCGTCTCGCGGTGTTCGGCGCCCGGCTCGCCGATATTGACGCATGCATCGACCAGGCCCGGCGTTGCGACGAGACCGCTGCAATCGCGAACCGTGGCACCTTCCGGCGCCCCCTGGTTCTGCGCATCCTTTCCGGCTGCCGCAATCATGCCGTCCTTGACGATGATCGTGCCGATCTCATCGAGATTGCGCGAAGGATCGATGATGCGAACATTCTTGAGAACGATCGAGTTCGTCATGCCCGCGGCCCCCGGTTCTGAGACACAAGCAAGGTCTCCATCACCGCCATGCGCACCGCGACCCCCATTTCCACCTGTTCGGCAATCACGCTCTGCGGTCCATCCGCCACCTCGGATGAGATTTCCACCCCGCGGTTCATCGGTCCCGGATGCATCACCAGCGCATCGTCCTTGGCAGCTTTCAGAGTTTCCGCATCAAGCCCATAGAAATGGAAATATTCCCGCACCGAAGGCACGAAGGCGCCGGACATCCGCTCGCGCTGGAGGCGCAGCATCATAACCACATCGGCGTCCTTCAGCCCTTCCTTCATCGAGTGGAAGACCTCGACGCCCATCTCCGCGATGCCGGCCGGAAGCAGCGTCGCCGGTGCGACGACACGGACCCGCGCGCCCATGGCATTCAGAAGCAGGATGTTCGAGCGCGCCACCCGCGAATGGAGCACGTCGCCACAGATCGCCACGATGATGCGCGACAGCCTGCCCTTGGCGCGGCGGATCGTCAGCGCGTCGAGCAGCGCTTGCGTCGGATGCTCGTGCTGGCCGTCGCCGGCATTGACCACCGAGCAGGAGACCTTTTGCGCCAGGAGTGCGGCGGCACCGGCGCTCGAATGGCGGATCACCAGCACGTCCGGCCGCATCGCATTCAGCGTCATCGCCGTATCGATCAGCGTTTCGCCCTTCTTCACCGAGGAATTGCCGACCGGCATATTCATGACGTCGGCGCCAAGGCGCTTTCCGGCGAGTTCGAAGGAGGCTTGCGTCCGTGTCGAGGCTTCGAAGAAGAGGTTGATCTGCGTCAGGCCGCGAAGGGTCGATGTCTTCTTCTCGCGCTGCCGGCTGATCTTGACGGCCTCATCCGCCTTGTCGAGCAGGTAGGTGATATCCTGCTCCGTGAGGCCTTTTATGCCGATGAGGTGGCGGTGGGGAAAGAAGACCATGAACCTGCCTCTTGCTGTGTCACGCGCTCTATAATGAGTGGCGCGGTGAGGGGCAAGCATGTGCTGCGGACAAAGGCTTACGTCCCCATGCAATTTTGTCGTAAATTCGCTAGAGCTGAAGCGGGAAAGCTCGAACTTCCGCTTTCCCTTTGCCTGTCTCTTGCACTAGAAGCGACTCATGACATCCGCTGAAGAAAAACTCGCCGAGCTGAACCAGCCAAGTCTCTGGTCCGGCATCAATGCCTACCGGTCCGATCCGCTGATCGTCGACTTGACTGCGGCGTTGCCGCGCGGCACGCGCGAGGACCTGGAAAACATGGGCCGCTACGTGACCTCGCCGGAGGCGCAGGAGCTGGCGCGCATGGCAAACCAGGGTACGCCGCAGCTTCGCACCCATGGTCCGCGCGGCGAGCGTCTGGATGTCGTCGAGTTTCACCCGGCATGGCATGCACTGATGCGCCGCTCGATGTCCGTCGGCCTGCATTCCTCAGTCTGGGATCCACAGGCCGATGCCGACGCCAAGGATCAGGCGCACAAGATCCGTGCGGCCCGCTTTTACCTCACTGCCCAGCTCGAATCCGGCCACCTTTGCCCGCTGACGATGACGAGCGCTTCGGTGGCAGCACTCTCCGCTTCGCCTGCCGTGCAGAAGGATTGGGCGCCGAAGATCCTCTCGCGCAAATATGATTCGTCGAACAAGCCTGCCATGCAGAAGTCTGCCGTGACAATCGGGATGGGCATGACCGAGAAGCAGGGCGGCACCGACGTCCGCTCCAACAAGAGCACAGCCGAAAAGATCAGCGAAGGCATTTACCGCCTGTCGGGCCACAAATGGTTCATGTCGGCGCCGATGAGCGATGCTTTCATCATGCTGGCGCAGACGAAGGAAGGCGTGGGCTGCTTCCTGGTTCCGCGCCTGCTGGAAGACGGTTCGGCCAATGGCCTGCAATTCCAGCGCCTCAAGGACAAGGTCGGCAACCGCTCGAACGCCTCCTCCGAAGTCGAGTTCAGCGATACCTTCGGCTTCCTGCTTGGCGGCCCGGATGCAGGCATCCGCACGATCCTCGACATGGTGACGTTGACGCGTCTTGACTGCGCGCTTGCCTCGTCGGGCATCATGCGTGCCTCGCTTGCCGAAGCCGTGCACCACACCCGCGGCCGCAGCGTCTTCGGCAAGATGCTCGTCAACCAGCCGATCATGACCCGCGTGCTGGCCGATATGGCGCTCGACGTCGCGGCCGCAACGGCTCTGTCCTTCCGCCTCGCTGACGCTTTCGACAAGGCCCGCGGCAATGCGGAAGAGGCTGCCTACGCCCGCGTCATGACGCCGGTTGCGAAATACTGGTGCTGCAAGATCGCGCCGGCGCTCATCTATGAGGCGATGGAATGCATCGGCGGCAGCGGCTACATCGAGGAGCGCCCGATCGCCCGCCACTACCGTGAAGCCCCGGTCAACGCCATCTGGGAAGGCTCCGGTAACGTGATGGCGCTCGATGTGCTGCGTGTGCTGACGCGCGGCAAGGATCTCTTCGAAACGGTGTTCACCGGCCTTGCCCGCGACCTCGGCCCGGCCGGCAAGAAGACGATTGACGTCCTTCGCGCCGCAATGGCGCTCTGCGAACGGGACGAGGGCGCGGCCCGTCTGCTGGTTGAACAGCTTGCGCTCGCCGCCGCCGCTGCCGAGCTCTACCGCCTCGGTGCCGGCCGCATCGCCGACGCCTTCATCGAAACGCGCCTCGCAGGCGGCTGGCGGGCGACCTACGGCATGCTCGATTCCCGCTTCGACGCGACCTACATCGTGGACCTGCTCTATCCGCCGGCAGGTTAGGGCAAGATAACACCCCGAGGAACTTGCGCATGGGTTCGAAATCTAAATCGTGATGCAACAGGCTGTGACCGCTCCCAGTTCGTCCATAGCTTTGCGCTGTGCCCGGCGCCGGATGAGATCTTGCAGGGCTTCCTCGATGGTCGCTTTTTTCGTCGGCAAGCCTTTGAGGCGCATTGCCTGTTCCCTTAGCTCGTCGTCGATGTCTACATGGGTTCGCATGTTGGCCGCATGTGTATCTTTGGCCGGATTACACATTCGTCCATTTCAAACAATATCCCCAGGCTTTCCGAGACCTGCCCATTGTCGGCAAGCTAAGGCTTCGCTACTCACCGCATAGTGACAGGCTGGGCGATCCGATATGTTGAATGAATCCGCGGTACTTGAAGCTCTTCCGCAGGCTGCAAGCGAAGCCGATAAGCGCGTCCGCGACCGCGGTGCGACCGAAAAGGCGATCCTCAGGGCGGCCAAGGCGCTGCTATCGGAAGAGGGGTTTCAGAATTTCGGCATTAACGCGGTTGCCCGCCGGGCCGGATGCGACAAGCAGCTGATCTATCGCTATTATGGCGGTCTGAACGGCCTTGTCGAAGCGATCGGCGCCGATCTCGGCACCTGGGTTAGGGACCGCATTCCGGAAGATACCGGCGGCATGTTTCTGCTCACCTACGGCGATCTCATGGAGCGCCTGGCGTTGCTTTTCCTCGAGGCGCTTCGCGACGACCCGCTGATGCGCCGCATCGTCGCCTGGGAAGTCTCCGAGAATACGGAGCAGGTGAGGCGGCTTGCCGAATCCCGCTCGAAGGCGCTGTCGCAATGGCTGGAGCGCATGAAGGGCTCGCTGGCGCCGCCGAAGGGCGTCGATGCCGCCGCCGTCAACGCAATTCTCATTGCCGCGATCCAGCACCTCGTGCTCTCGGCTTCGGCAGGCGGCCAGTGTGCGGGCCTTGCGCTGAAGACCCCCAAGGATTGGGAAAAAGCAGCAACCGCTTTGAAGCGCATCGTTCGCGGCGTTTACGGCTGACGCGGCTTCGTGTCATCCACAGGCGGCGACCCGGCCGTTAACCTTAACGAATGGTTTACATTGCACCCTGCGGGTTAACGGGACAGGGTATCCGCAGTCTAAATCTTAGCTGTCGGAATCATGGGAACCAAAGCTGCCAAAGCCATGCTGCTCTTTGCCGCGATGATGTTTTTCGCGGTGCTTGCGCTGGATATCGCCGTGCCTGCACTGGTTTTGAGCGTCATGGCAATGTCGACATGGGCGGTCACTCCCGACGCGTCTTTGAGCCGGCAGGAAGGGGAGGCCGCATGAAGTGGTTCCTGGTCTTCTGGTTGGGACCGATCGCCTTTCTGGGCGGCTGGTACTGGCTTTCCTACTACGACATGAACTTCGGCATCTTCATGCTGACGCGCCAGGTTCATGACCTGACCTTCCAGATTTACGGCGATGTGCTCGGCGTACCGCCGGAAACCATTCCGCCGCTTGTCGCGCGCGCGATCGCTGTCGACAGCCTCGTCGTCTTCGCCATCATAGGCTTTCGCAAGCGCAGGAAGCTCATTGCCTGGTGGAAGGCGCGTCAGGCCTCGAAATCGTCCGATCTGGCGAGCAGCGAGAGCCTGTCCAGCGCCCCCTGAAGAATGAAGCTGGCGGCGGCCGAATCGATCCGCCCGGCACGTTTGGCGCGCGACACATCCATCTCGATCAGCGCCCGTTCCGCCGCAACCGTCGAAAGCCGCTCGTCCCAATAGACAAAAGGCAGGGCGGTCTTTTGCTCCATGTTGCGCACGAAGGCTCTCGTCGCCTGAACGCGCGGACCGGCCGAGCCATCCATGTTCATCGGCAGTCCGATGACGAAACCGGAGACTTTTTCCTTCGCGGCAAAAGCAAGCAGCACTTCGGCGTCAATCGTGAACTTCTGCCGTTTGATGACCGGCCGCGGCGTTGCGAAACGCCGCCCGAGATCGGACATCGCAAGGCCGATCGTCTTTGTGCCAAGATCTAGCCCGGCGATCGCCTGTCCGGACCGCAACACAGCCGCCAGTTCCTCGATCGTCAGCACCGTCATCGTCGTTCATCCCGTCAAAAGAAATTGAAGCATTGGCCGCTTTTCTTTGTGGCCATACCGGATATGTCCTTAGCATCCAATTCCGCTTTTGCATCACGTATTAAGGAGCGATTCCATGAAGATCACCTGGCTCGGCCATTCCGCCTTCCGCATCGAGACGAATGCGGCAAAGATACTGATTGACCCGTTTCTCACCCACAACCCGTCCTTCGCCGGTCAGGACATTAAGCAGGTTGCGAGCGGCATCACCCATATCCTCCTGACGCACGGCCATGGCGACCATGTCGGCGATACCATTTCGCTTGCCCGCGAGACGGGAGCCGTTGTGCTCGCCAATGCAGACCTCGCCGCCTGGCTCGGCTCCAAAGGCGTCGAGAGGGTCGAGATGGGCAACACGGGCGGCACGGTTTCGCTCGGAAGTTTCACCGCCACCTTCACCAATGCGCTGCACTCCTCCGCCCAGATCACCGAGGATGGCGTCTCCCATTCGCTCGGCAATCCGAATGGCCTGATGCTGCATTTCGACGACGAGGCGAGCCTGCTTCATATGGGCGATACCGACATCTTCTCCGACATGGCGCTCCTCAATGAACTGCACCAGCCGGACATCGGCATCGTGCCGATCGGCGACCGTTTCACCATGGGCGGTGCCGTCGCAGCACTCGCCTGCCGGCGTTACTTCAACTTCAAGACCGCAATCCCCTGCCACTACGGCACCTTCCCGATCATCGACCAGACGCCGGAAAAATTCGTCTCCGGCATGGAAGGCTCGAAGACGCAGGTGAAGACGCCGAAGCAGGGCGAGACGCTGTCCATCTAAGCAAAACGCCGTTGCACTGGGCGGATATGGCCTTTATAGCGGGTGGGAAATTTCCCATTCGGAGAATGCCATGTCCGTCGATCTTGCCACCGTTAAGCGCGTCGCGCACCTTGCCCGTATTGCCGTTTCGGAAGAAGAGGCAAATCGCATGGTCGGCGAGCTGAATGGCATCCTCGGTTTCGTCGAGCAGCTTTCCGAGGTGAATGTCGAAGGCGTCGAGCCGATGACCTCCGTCACGCCGATGGCGATGAAAAAGCGGAAGGACGAGGTCACCGACGGCAGCAAGGCCGAGGACATCGTCGCCAATGCGCCGGTCAGCGACCACAATTTCTTCCTGGTGCCGAAAGTCGTCGAATAAGCCCAGCGCTTTTTCCGACCCCGTTGCCAATTCAAGAATCCGAGCGAACACGATGAGCAAACTCACCAGCCTGACCATTGCCGAATCCCGCGAGAAGCTGCGCGCCAAGGAGATCACCGCGACCGAACTGACGGAAGCCTATATTTCGGCTATCGATGCGGCCAATGACCGGCTGAAAGCCTATATCAAAGTCACGCCCGATCTCGCCCGCATCATGGCGAAGAAATCCGACGAGCGCATCGCCGCAGGCCAGGCCGGCGATCTCGAAGGAATCCCCCTCGGCATCAAGGACCTCTTTGCGACCGTTGGCGTCCACACCCAGGCCTGCAGCCACATCCTCGACGGCTTCGAGCCGCGTTACGAATCGACCGTCACCCAGAACCTTTGGGACGACGGCGCCGTCATGCTCGGCAAGCTGAACATGGACGAGTTCGCCATGGGCTCCTCCAACGAGACCTCGCACTACGGCGCGGTCATCAATCCGTGGCGTGCGGCGGGCTCGAACCAGCAGCTCGTTCCGGGCGGCTCTTCCGGCGGCTCGGCGGCGGCGGTTGCGGCCCATCTTTGCGCCGGCGCCACCGCCACCGATACCGGCGGTTCGATCCGCCAGCCGGCCGCCTTCACCGGCACCGTCGGCATCAAGCCGACCTATGGCCGCTGCTCGCGCTGGGGCACGGTCGCCTTCGCATCCTCGCTCGATCAGGCCGGTCCGATCGCCCGCGACGTGCGCGATGCCGCGATCCTGTTGAAGTCGATGGCAAGTGTCGATGCGAAGGATACGACCTCCGTCGACCTGCCGGTGCCGGATTACGAAGCCTCGCTCGGCAAGTCGCTGAAGGGCATGAAGATTGGCATTCCGAACGAATACCGCGTCGACGGCATGCCGGAAGAAATCGAGACCCTCTGGCAGCAGGGCATCGCCTGGCTGAAGGACGCCGGCGCCGAGATCGTCAACATCTCGCTGCCGCATACCAAATACGCGCTGCCGGCCTATTACATCGTGGCTCCGGCCGAAGCCTCCTCGAACCTCGCCCGCTACGACGGCGTGCGCTACGGCTTGCGCGTCGACGGCAAGGATATCGTCGACATGTACGAGAAGACCCGCGCCGCGGGCTTCGGCAAGGAAGTCAAACGCCGCATCATGATCGGCACCTACGTGCTGTCGGCCGGCTACTACGACGCCTATTACCTGCGCGCCCAGAAGGTCCGCACGCTGATCAAGCGCGACTTCGAACTCGCCTTCGACGCCGGCGTCGACGCTATCCTGACGCCCGCCACCCCGTCCTCGGCCTTCGGCATCGCCGACGAGAACCTCGCCTCCGACCCGGTCAAGATGTACTTGAACGACATCTTCACCGTGACGGTCAACATGGCGGGCCTCCCGGGCATCGCCGTGCCTGCCGGCCTCGACCACAAAGGCCTGCCGCTCGGCCTCCAGCTCATCGGCAAGCCCTTCGATGAAGAGACCCTCTTCAAGACCGCGCATGTCATCGAACAGGCCGCGGGCAAGTTCACGCCGGCGAAGTGGTGGTAACGGGCTCATCATCTGCAAGATGACGGCTTCCGATAAGATGCATCTTGAGATGGTACTCAGTCGTCAATAGCTGCGGCGCGAGGGGGCTTCATGGACAAGACAGATCTCGCGCCGTTGATCCAGGCATTCGATCGTCTCGCGGCCGGCGGTTTTCACATGGGCGCAGACTGGCAGGCCGTGCACGAGATCTGCCAGGCCCACGAGGGTGAAAAGCCCTTCGACTGGGGTCATGCCCTTTGCCATCGCATCGAAGGCGACGACTGGAATGCTGATTACTGGTACCGACGCGCGGGTAAGAAGCGCGCAGCCGGTACCGTGGCTGAAGAGTGGTCGGCGATGAGGGCCGAGCTTTCGGCGCAGCTCTGACATCGCCGCCAAGGCCGCGCGCCGAAACGACACGCGGCTTGGATGATGCTGCGAAACTATCGATTATCCTGCTCGGCTCTTACCAGCACCAAACCGCGCTCCGTGATGCGGTAGGGCTTACCGCTCGAAGATTTGATCGCCTTCTTCTGTTTGAGTTTGCGGAAGGTGATCAGGTCAAGGCCGGAGAATACCCAGCCTTCGCGGGTATAGAGCTGCAGTTTTTCGATCTTTTTCTTTTCGTCGCGTGTGATTTCGATGCGGCCGCCCTGGGCCAATAGGTGCAGGATGCGCTGCTCCGTGCGGGAAATGTCCATTTGAATGTTGATCCGGTCTTCGCGCCGAAAAAGCGCGTAAAAAAACGATCCGGCGTTCGAGGCGAGCGTCGGGGCTTCGTTTTTTTCTGGCCCATGCGCGCAAGCAGGCTTGCAGGCAGGGCCTTTAGCGGGTCTGAGAATGGCTCAACATAAGGACTTGGTAGCTCGCCTCGAACAGGAGGTCAAGCAGGCGCCGGGCTTGCGAAAATCGGCTGATAACGATGGCGCGAGCGCGCAAATCATTGGAAAAACCACCGATTCGGTGTTCTACTGAAAGCGTTGAGCGGAGGTGCCATTGATCCACATTCGCAATGCCCGCGAGGGCGAAGCGGACCTTTTGAGTGAGATCGGCCTCAGAGCCTGGCAAAAGGCGATGACGGCAATGGGCGAGTCGGACGCGCTGCTGGATGCGGCGCGCAGTGCCTTCGTCAATTTTACGCAAGGCACATGGCTGACGATCACGGTGATCGAGCTCAACGGTATCGTTGCCGGCTGGGCGGCGCGCGAGCACCTGGACGAGACAATATCCGATTTCTGGATCGATCCGGCCTATACTCGCCAGGGCCTCGGCTCTGCGCTCCTGGAAGAGATCGAAAAGGACATTGCCGAGCAGGGTTTCGCGAAGGCTGCAATGCAGACGCATTCGGGAAATACCGAGGCGATCAGCTTTTTCCAGAAGCACGGTTACGCCATCCACTGGCTTTCAATCGCCTATAATCCGAAGCTCGACCGCGACGTACCATCGGTCGGATTGGCGAAGGACCTGGAAACCGAGGGCGACGGCAGTTACGGGCCTGGCTCTAGCTTCTGACTGACGTGCCGAAAGCCTTGCACCGGCAGACCATTTCCTTTACCTCACCAGTTGAAAAGAACAGCCTCCAAAGAGCATCAAATGACCATTGTCGACGTTCGCACGCCTGATCCGAAACGCTTCATTCCCGGCGCCACCGGCGATTGGGAAGTCATCATCGGCATGGAAGTCCATGCGCAGGTGCTGTCGAATGCGAAGCTCTTCTCCGGCGCCTCGACGGAATTCGGCAAGCCGCAAAATTCGAACGTCTCGCTCGTCGATGCTGCCATGCCCGGCATGCTGCCGGTCATCAACGAGGAATGCGTCAAGCAGGCGGTGCGCACCGGCCTCGGTCTGAAGGCTCAGATCAACAAACGTTCGGTCTTCGACCGCAAGAACTATTTCTATCCCGACCTGCCGCAGGGCTATCAGATCTCGCAGTACAAGGATCCGATCGTCGGCGAAGGCACGATCGTCATTTCGCTTGGTCCTGACCGCCAAGGCCAGTTCGAGGATATCGAGATCGGCATCGAGCGCCTGCATCTGGAACAGGATGCCGGCAAGTCGATGCACGACCAGCATGCGACGATGTCCTACGTCGACCTCAACCGCTCCGGCGTCGCGCTGATGGAAATCGTCTCGAAGCCCGATATGCGCTCGTCGGACGAGGCGAAGGCCTACATGACGAAGCTCCGCTCGATCGTGCGATATCTCGGCACCTGCGACGGCAACATGGACGAAGGCTCGATGCGCGCCGACGTCAACGTCTCCGTCCGCCGCCCTGGCGAGCCCTTCGGCACGCGCTGCGAGATCAAGAACGTCAATTCCATCCGCTTCATCGGCCAGGCGATCGAATACGAAGCCCGCCGCCAGATCGGCATCCTGGAGGACGGCGGTACGATCGATCAGGAAACCCGCCTTTTCGACGCGAACAAGGGCGAAACGCGCTCCATGCGTTCCAAGGAAGAAGCGCATGATTATCGCTACTTCCCCGATCCGGACCTGCTGCCGCTCGAATTCGACGATGGCTTCATCAAGGATCTTGCAGCCCACCTGCCGGAGCTGCCGGACGACAAGAAGGAGCGCTTCGTCCGCGAACTCGGCCTTTCGGTCTACGACGCTTCGGTGCTGGTCTCCGAAAAGGCGATTGCCGATTATTTCGAGGCCGTGGCCGAAGGCCGCGACGGCAAGACGGCTGCAAACTGGGTCATCAACGACCTGCTCGGCGCCTTGAACAGGACCGGCGAGGACATCGAAGAGACGCCGGTTTCGCCGGCTCAGCTGGGCGCGATCATCGATCTCATTAAGGCCGAGACCATCTCCGGCAAGATTGCCAAGGACCTCTTCGAGATCGTGCTCAACGAAGGCGGCGATCCGGTTGAGATCGTCGAGGCCCGCGGCATGAAGCAGGTGACCGATACCGGCGCCATCGAAAAGGCCGTCGACGAGATCATCGCCGCCAACCCGGATCAGGTGGCCAAGGTTCAGGCAAAGCCGACGCTTGCCGGCTGGTTCGTCGGCCAGGTGATGAAGGCAACCGGCGGCAAGGCCAATCCGCAGGCCGTCCAGGCGCTCGTCAAGGCCAAGCTCGGAATCGAGGAGTAGGGACCGTGTATTTCGTGCGCACGGCAAGCGAGCGGGACCTCGACAAGGTCCGGGCCCTGCTGGTCGAGGCGTTTCGTTCCGCCTATGCCGATCTCTATGGCGAGGCGAAGGTGAGCGAGCTGATCGCGCACCTGTTTTCTCCGGCAGCGCTCCAGGCGCGGCTGGCGAAGAAGAACGCGGAATTCCTCGTCGCCGACAACGGCAAGGCCGTGGGCGGCATTGGCTATGCCGCCATGTCGGACGAGAGGACGAAGACGGTTATGCTGCATTTGCTTTACGTGCGGCCGTCGCTGCATCGCCAGGGCATCGGACGCCAAATCTTCGCCGAGCTCGAGACCTGCTTTCCTGATGCAGAGATCATGCGTCTGGAGGTCGAGCCAAGGAACGAAAAGGCGATTGCCTTCTATCACGCGCACGGTTTTGCCGACGCAGGCCGCAACGAAAACGACGGACCGGGCCAATCCGGGATCGCGACGCTGATCCTTGAAAAGCAGCTCGAACCCCATTGAACCGGCAACGATGGCCAAAGTTGACGTGGCGACATGCGCGGCAACGGAATCGGTGCGCAGATGATCGAATTCTACGTCGGCGAGGCAAAAGGCCGCGGCCTTTCGCATCTGCAATTGATCTCCAACGCCAAGCGCCGGGATGCGCATCGTTTCTCCAAGCGCCTCAGTTTCAAGCCGTCGCATTTGGGCTCCAAGATGGCCCTGAAATGAGGTTTCGCCCGATGGGAATCGCTGGACAATCCAGCGTTCCGGCGGCATAAGCGAAGAACGAATTCCAGTCCCGCTCGCCTTCGGCAAGCACAAGGAAAAGACATGAAGAACCTTCTTTTGCAAATCTTCACCTGGTGGAACGGCCAGACGTTGGGCACGCGTTTTGCGACCTGGCGTTTCGGCAAGCGCGTCGGTGAGGATGAATTCGGCAACGTCTACTATGAAGGCGGCATGTCCTCCTATGGCCTGCCGAAGCGCTGGGTGATCTACAAGGGATATGCCGAAGCCTCCGCCATCCCCCCGGGCTGGCACGGCTGGATGCACCACCGCACCGATGTTCCGCCGTCGAAGGAAAACTACGTCGCCAAGGAATGGCAAAAGACGCACCGTCCCAACCACACCGGCTCTCCGCAGGCGTACCGCCCGCCGGGCTCGCTTGCCGTTGCCGGCGAACGCCCGCGGGTGACCGGCGACTACGACGCCTGGACGCCCGGCAACTGATGTCGCTCTGCCAAGCGAGCCGTCCGGCCCCGCTTTTGGCCACAATTGACCTTTACCCGCAGATTGGTCGCACGAGCTGCGGCCTTGATCTGAAATGCGCTGGAGACGGGTAGATATGAAGCTTTTCACGCGGAATCATGTCCTGCGTGCTGCCGGGTTTGCCCTGGCGCTTGGTTCTTCCTTCTTGCCGCAGGCGGCGTCTGCCGCACGCATCGACAATCCCGTTGCCGTCTTCTCCGGCCTCGACAAAATCACCGGCCGCATCACCACCTTCGACGTCTATGTCAACGAGACCGTGCAGTTCGGCGCACTTCAGGTCACGCCGAAGGCCTGCTATTCGCGCGACCAGGAGGAAGCCCAGAAGATCGACGGTTTCGTCGAAGTCGACGAGATCACCCTCGACCGAAAGATCCGCCGCATCTTCACCGGCTGGATGTTCGCAGACAGCCCCGGCCTCAACGCTGTGGAACACCCGATTTATGACGTCTGGCTGAAGGACTGCAAGGCGCAGTCCGAGGTGCCGGCGCCCGAAGGCGCGGCGAAGTAGCGTTCCATTTCATGCGCAGCGTCGTGGCCATCCTCGTCCTTCGAGGCTACGCCGTGTAAGCTTCCCCCTCAGGATGAGGATGGAGGCAGCACCGATATTTGCCAAGCGCCGACGCGTGAGAAGTCTTCACCCTGAGGCGAGAGCGAAGCGACCCTCAAAGGGCGAGGGCGGGCGGCGCGGGAAAGACGCTTGCCGCAGCCCTCAAAACTTCAGGTGCGGTGAATCCATCGCCGCGGCGAGCATCACCGCATAGTCGTCCTTGGGCACGTCGATGGCGCCGAAGGTCTTCAAATGCTCGGTGGTGAATTGCGTGTCGAGCAGGGTGAAGTCCCTGTCGCGCAGACGCGCAACCAGATGAACGAGACAGATCTTCGAGGCATCGGTGCGGCGGGAGAACATGCTCTCGCCGAAGAACGCGGAACCGAGCGAGACGCCATAGAGGCCGCCGACCAGTTGATCGTCGTGCCATGCTTCAACGGAATGGGCATGGCCCATGCGGTGGAGCGTCGAATAGAGTGATCTGATCGTATGGTTTATCCAGGTGCTCGGACGGTCGAAGGTCGCCTCGGCACAGGCCGCGATCACGGCGTCGAAATCATGATCAAAGCGGATATCGAAGGGCTGCCTGCGGATAGTCTTCGCAAGGCTTTTAGAGACATGGAAGTTGTCGAGCGGCAGCACGCCGCGAAGCTCCGGCTCGACCCAGAAGATTTCCGGATCGTCGGCGGATTCGGCCATCGGGAAGAGGCCGATGGAATAGGCGCGCAGGAGAATCTCCGGGGTAATGCCTGGGGACTTCCTGCGCGAGCCTGCCATTTCCGTTATGCCGGATGGTTGGCCAGGTAGTGTTCCAGCCAGTGGATATCATAGTCGCCGTTGGCGATATCCTGATTGGACACGAGATCCTGGAACAGTGGTAGCGTCGTCTTGATGCCGTCGACGACGAATTCGTCAAGAGCACGGCGCAGACGCATCATGCATTCGACGCGGGTACGTCCATGCACGATGAGCTTGCCGATGAGGCTATCATAGTAGGGCGGGATCTTGTAGCCCTGATAGGCGCCGCTATCGATGCGCACACCGAGGCCGCCCGGCGCATGGAAATGCGTGATCGTGCCGGGCGAAGGCACGAAAGTGCGCGGGTCCTCGGCATTGATGCGGCATTCGATGGCGTGACCCTCGAAGGTGACCTCTTCCTGCGTGACGGAGAGGCCGCGGCCGGAGGCGACGCGGATCTGCTCGTGCACGAGATCGATGCCGGTGATCGCTTCGGTGATCGGATGCTCCACCTGCAGGCGGGTGTTCATTTCGATGAAATAGAATTCGCCGTTTTCGTAGAGGAATTCGATCGTGCCGGCGCCGCGATACTTCAGCTTCTTCATGGCGTCGGCGCAGATCTGGCCGATCTTCATGCGCTGCTCGACGTTTAGCGCCGGAGAGTTTGCCTCTTCCCAGACTTTCTGGTGACGGCGCTGTAGCGAGCAGTCACGTTCGCCAAGGTGGATCGCATTGCCTTCACCGTCGCCAAACACCTGGATTTCGATGTGGCGCGGCTTGCCGAGATACTTTTCCATGTAGACGGCGTCGTTGCCGAAGGCCGCCGCCGCTTCCGCGCGTGCCGTCGACCAAGCCTCGATGAGGTCGGCCTCGGATTTTGCGACCTTCATGCCGCGGCCGCCGCCGCCTGCCGTTGCCTTGATGAGAACCGGATAGCCGATCAAGGCTGCCGTCTTGATCGCATCTTCCTCGGTCTTCACTTCGCCGTCCGAGCCTGGAACAACCGGGATGCCGAGTTCCAGCGCGGTCGTCTTGGCGGTGATCTTGTCGCCCATGATGCGGATATGGTCCGCCGTCGGACCGATGAAGGTGATGTCGTGGGCATCGAGAATGTCCGCGAACTTGGCATTTTCCGAAAGGAAGCCATAGCCCGGATGCACGGCATCCGCACCGGTGATTTCGCAGGCAGCAACGATCTGATGGATGTTCAGATAGCTATCGCGCGAGGGCGGCGGGCCAATGCAGACGCTCTCGTCGGCAAGGCGCACATGCATGGCATCGGCATCGGCGGTGGAGTGAACCACGACGCAGGGAATGCCGAGCTCCTTGCAGGCGCGCAGCACGCGCAGCGCGATTTCCCCGCGATTGGCTATGAGGATTTTGGAGACCATGACGCCTGCCTTATTCGATGACGACGAGGAGTTGGCCGTATTCGACGGGCTGACCATCCTCGACGAGGATCTCCGTGACCTTACCGGACTTCGGAGATGGGATCTGGTTCATCGTCTTCATTGCTTCGATGATGAGAAGCGTTTGGCCTTCCTTGACGGTCGCGCCGACTTCGATGAAGGCACGGGCGCCGGGAGCCGGAGCCATGTAGACAGTGCCGACCATCGGAGCGTTGACGGTGTTGGCCGGGTTACGCACTGCGGCGGCCGGAACAGCGGGAGCAGGCTGCGGTGCGGCTGCAGAAGAAGCGGCTGCAGCATAGGCAGGAACACCGATCGGCGCCTGGACATAATGCGTGTTGCCGGCGCGCGAAACGCGGATACGCAGATCGTCCTGCTCGACCTCGATCTCCGTCAGGTCCGTGTCGTTGAGGATGTTTGCGAGATCGCGGATCAGCGCCTGATCGATACCTTTTTTCGTCTCAGCCATGAGTGTGCCCTGTCTTCTTCTTATGCCGTGAGGTTCTTCAGCGCGTGGAGCGCCAGGATATAGCTATGGGGGCCAAAACCGCAGATGACACCCTTCACAGCGGGCGCAATCAACGACTTGTGGCGAAATTCTTCGCGAGCATGAACGTTGGTGATATGGAGTTCCACCACCGGAATGGAAATAGCGCGGATTGCATCGTGCAGTGCGAGCGAGGTGTGCGTGTAGGCGCCGGCATTGAGCATGACGCCCGCCGCCTTGCCGTTTGCCTCGTGGAGCCAGTCGATGAGGACGCCTTCATGATTGCTCTGGCGGAAGTCGATCTCCAAGCCGAGTTCGCCGCCCGCCGCCTTGCAATCCGTCTCGATATCCGTGAGCGTCTTTCCGCCGTAAATGCCGGGCTCTCTGGTGCCCAGCAAATTCAGGTTAGGTCCGTTCAGGACGAAAATGGTCTGCGTCATCGAATGTTCCGTCAAAAGCACGAGGGCCACCTATAGACTCCCCATGCCTTGATTGAAAGCCCTTTGGGGAAGGCAGCCGAAACGTGCCATATTTGTCCACATGGCTGAAACACTTGGATTTTGGCGAATTGATGGGCGCGGCCTCAGCAGCTCGTCTTGCCGCAGGTGCGCATGTTCTTGACCTTGGCCTCCAGGTCGTCGAAGCCGACCGCGCCCTGTACCAGCTCGTTGCCGATCACATAGGACGGTGTGCCGGTGATGCCGAGGTTCTGGGCAAGCTGATAGGTCTTCTGAACGCTCTCGTCACTCGGGCTCTTCTTCATCTCCGCGAGGATCTGCTCCTTGCTGACGCCGAGCGATTCCGCAACGCCGAGAGCCTTCTCCTCATCAGCCCGTCCACCGCTGCCGAGCAGGGCGATGTGGAACTCGCCGTATTTTTCAGGCGCAAGCTTGCGGAAGGCGTCCGAGACCTTGTGGGCAGCAGCCGATTCCGGCCCGAGGATCGGAAGTTCCTTCAGCACGAAACGGACGTTCTTGTCTTTTTCGAGCATGGTCTGCATGTCTGAAAGAGCGTGGCGGCAATAACCGCAATTGTAGTCGAAGAACTCGACGATCGTGACGTCGCCCTTCGGATTGCCGATGGCCGCGTCGTATTTCGCGTCGAAGATTTCCTTCTCGTTGTCTTCGATCGCCCTGTTGGCTTTCACGAGGCGAGCCTCTTCCTGCTTCTTCTGCAGGGCATTTTGAACGTCAATCATGATCTCGGGGTTCTGGATCAGGTATTCCTTGATGAACTCGCCGAACTCCTTCTTCTGCGCGTCATCGAGGGCTGCCGCCGGAAGGGGCAGGGCAACGCTCGCTGCGAGCGCAAGGGCGGTGAAGGCTTTCGGGAAGAAGGTCATTTTATCCTCGTTTACGGCGGATGGGGCGCGATATTTGCTGCATCTTATCATCGCCGTGTTAACAGGTAGAACTGCGAAGCACCAAATTACGGCGCATGGTCCCGTCCTCAAACAGGATTTTTCGCAGGCGCGACACAATCGCGGGATTGTGATGAGCCGATTATTGCGGCAATTGTCTGGCCGCAAGTGAACTTCCGGAGATATGCAGCCTTGTTTTCCATATCGAGACGCAGCGAAGTCGAACCCTTCCACGCCATGGACGTGCTCGCCGAGGCGACCAGACGGCGCGCAAGCGGTCATCCGGTTATTTCCATGGCGGTCGGCCAGCCTTCGCATCCCGCGCCGCAGGCAGCACTCGATGCGGCACGCGCAGCGCTCGCCAAGGGCAGGATCGGCTATACCGACGCCCTCGGCACCGCACGCCTGAAGCAAGCGCTCGCTGAGCACTACCGCGACCGGCACGGGCTTGACATCGACCCGCTGCGGATCGCCGTCACCACCGGCTCGTCTGCGGGCTTCAACCTTGCCTTTCTTTCGCTCTTCGATGCCGGCGATGCCGTGGCGATCGCCAGGCCCGGTTATCCGGCCTATCGCAATATCCTCGGCGCGCTCGGCTTGAAGATTATTGAAGTGCCGGTGACGGCCGAGGCGCATTTCACGCTGACGCCGGAAAGCCTGGAGGCGGCGCAGCAGGAAGGCGGCGTCAGGCTGAAAGGCGTACTGCTCGCAAGCCCGGCCAATCCGACGGGCACGGTGACGGGCAGGGAGGCGCTGAAGGCGCTCGCCGATTATTGCGCCGCCAACTCGATCGCCTTCATCTCCGACGAAATCTACCACGGGCTGACATTTGCCGGCGAGGAGACGAGCGCGCTGGAGCTGACCGGCGAGGCGATCGTCATCAACTCCTTCTCGAAATATTATTGCATGACCGGCTGGCGCATCGGCTGGATGGTGCTGCCGGAGCGACTGGTCCGGCCGATCGAGCGCGTGGCGCAAAGCCTCTACATCTCGCCGCCAGAGCTTTCCCAGATCGCCGCAACGGCGGCACTCAACGCAACGGCGGAGCTCGATGTCTATAGGGCAAGCTATGCCAGGAACCGCGATTTCCTGATGCGGCGTCTTCCCGAGATAGGGCTTTCGATCGCTTCGCCCATGGACGGCGCCTTCTATGCCTATGTCGACGTCACCCGCTTCACCAATGACAGCATGGCCTTCGCCAAGCGCATGCTGGCGGAAATCGATGTCGCCGCCACACCCGGCTTCGACTTCGATCCCTTGGAGGGCAACCGGACGATGCGCATGTCCTATGCGGGCTCCGAGGCCGAGATCGCCGAGGCGGTGGAGCGCATTGCCGTCTGGCTGAAATAGAGTCTGATTTCCGAGGCTTGCCGAGGATTTCGAAAGGATTTTTGAAAGTACTTGAATCAAAATATTCGCAATCATGGTCTCGTGTTCACGCGGTGGGTTTCACCCCGCGTCTTGCATCTTGCGTTCCACTCGGACGGGGCTGGAATTTCCCGCGTTGAAGTGAAGGACATGGGGCTTCCCACCTCCCCTTCGGCGATTTTTATCGGCAACTCGGTCTCTCTCTCGGATACCGGCGCCTCGTTGGAGCGCAAGGCTTTGGGATGAACGGCCGCACTTTCCTGGCGGGGTCTGTCTGTGTGTCTCACAGACATGTCCGGTAACACCCGGCCCGGAATTTTCTGTCCGACCGCCGCCCAGAGGCGATCATTTCTGCGGGTAGCGTTCCCCTTACCAATAAAACCTAAGCCTTGGCCAAGTGCCAAGGGCAAGATTTTACAAACTGCCAAACCTCGCCAGAGCCTCTTGCTACATCCTTCGCGCAACCAGACGAGCGGATAAAAAAATCCGGCCGCGTTGCCGCAGCCGGATTGTCGCTTCATGATCCTGGGTCGGCGTCTCAGAAGAAGCCGCGGCGTTGCCACCAGCCGGCTTTTTTTGGCTTGCCGTCATTGTCGGCCTCGGCGGGCTCGCTGCGCGTGGATTTGACCGTCGGGGTCGCCGAAGAGGAGATGTTCGATTCGCGGTTGGCGCGGACCGGCTTGGCTTCGTCCTCTGCCGGAGTCGCGAGATCGGCGTAGGCTTCGGCCGTTTCGGCTTCCGCAGGTACGGCTTCGGCAACCGGTTCTTCGACGGGAGACGCGGCGGCCTTGCGGCGGCTGCGGCCCTTGGCGGGCTTTGCTTCCGTGACAAATGCGCCGGACTCGACGGCTGCCATTGCCGGCTGGCCATCGGCGGCTTCTTCGGCAACGGCCTCGACGATCTCAGCCTGCGTTTCGGCCTCGGTGCCATCCCCGGCATCAGCGGCGTTTTCGTCGACGGCTTCCGCGCCGGCGCTCAGTTCTTCGCCTTCCTCGCGGTTGCGGCGGCCGCCACGTTTGCCGCGGCGCCGGCGTTTGCGGCGCTGGGATTCTTCGCTTTCAGCCCCCGTTTCGGAGGTTGCTGCGGCTGTATCATCGCCCTCGCTACCCTCCTCGTCGCCTTCATCCTCGTTGCCGGTTTCGCCGGAAACGGTCTCCTGGGCGGCGATCTGCTCACCGGCACCATTGCGGCCACGGCGGCGGCGGCGGCGCTTGCGCTTGCGGCCGCCTTCGCCATCACCTTCGGCGCGCGGCTGGGGCGCGCGCTCGGCGGCTGCGGGCTTTTCTTCAAGCTCCTCGTCTTCTTCCTCCTCCGTCTCGATGACGATATCTTCGTCGTCATCGTCAGGGATGGCTGCGAAGTTGAAGAGGGTTTCGATCTTGACCGGATTTTCGACCGGTTCGCCCCGATCGATCGCGAAATGTTGCGAGCCGACTGCGCTATCGGCATCGACGACAATTGCGACGCCGAAGCGGGTTTCATAATCGACGATCGACTGGCGCTTGTGGTTGAGCAGGTAGAGCGCGATTTCCGGCGTGGTGCGCACGGTGATGTCGTGCGTCGTATTCTTCAGCAGGTATTCCTCGACGCCGCGCAGCACATGCAGCGCGACGGAGGACTGCGAGCGCACATGGCCGGTACCGCCGCAATGCGAGCAGACCTGGGTCGTGGATTCAAGCACCGAAGCGCGGATGCGCTGGCGGGACATTTCGAGCAGGCCGAAATGCGAGATGCGGCCGACCTGGATGCGGGCACGGTCGTTCTTCAGGCATTCCTTCAGCTTCTTCTCGACGGCGCGGTTGTTGCGCTTTTCTTCCATGTCGATGAAGTCGATGACGATGAGACCGGCAAGGTCACGCAGGCGAAGCTGGCGGGCGACTTCATCGGCAGCCTCGAGATTCGTCTGGAGTGCGGTGTCCTCGATCGAATGTTCACGCGTCGAGCGGCCGGAGTTGACGTCGATCGAAACGAGCGCTTCCGTCTGGTTCATGATCAGGTAGCCGCCGGACTTCAGCGTCACCTGCGGCTGCAGCATGCGGTCGAGTTGCGCCTCGATGCCGGAGCGCGAGAAGATCGGATGGATGTCGCGGTAGGGCTGAACCACCTTGGCATGGCTCGGCATCAGCATCTTCATGAAGTCTTTCGCTTCACGATAGCCTTCCTCGCCGGAAACGATGATTTCGCTGATGTCCTTGTTGTAGAGGTCGCGGATCGAGCGCTTGATGAGCGAGCCTTCCTCGTAGACGAGGCAGGGCGCGGTGGATGCGAGCGTCAGCGTGCGGACGTTTTCCCACAGGCGCATCAGATATTCGAAGTCGCGCTTGACCTCGACCTTGGTGCGGTTGGCGCCGGCCGTGCGCAGGATGACGCCCATGCCCTGCGGGACTTCGAGCATCCGGGCGATTTCCTTGAGACGCTTGCGGTCCTGCGGATTGGTGATCTTCCGGGAAATGCCGCCGCCGCGAGCCGTGTTCGGCATCAGAACCGAGTAGCGGCCTGCGAGCGAGAGATAGGTGGTGAGCGCCGCGCCCTTGTTGCCGCGCTCTTCCTTGGCGACCTGCACAAGCAGGATCTGGCGGCGCTTGATGACTTCCTGAATGCGGTACTGCTTGCGCGGCTTGCGCTGTACGCGGTCCGGAACCTCTTCCATCGCGTCTTCGGCGCCGACGGATTCGATCACTTCCTCTTCATGGTCGTCGTCGTCATCGTCGTCATTGCCGCGGCGGCGGGAATCGACGTCTTCGGAGATCGAGTCGGTCTCGACAGCAGCAGCCATGCTGCCGCCGACGGGGCCTTCGTCATCATTGTCGACGACTGAGGCGGAAGGTGCTTCGACATCGGTCGGGATGGCATCTTCGGTTGCGGTGGTTTCGACGGCCTTCTTGCGGCTGCGGCGCGGCTTGGCCTTCTTTGCCGGCGCCTCTTCGGCGGCCGGAGCGCTTGCTTCAACCGGAGCGGCGTCTTCGGAAACCTCTTCGGCGGCCGGCTCTTTCTTCGGCACGATGCCGATGTCGGGCTGCTCCTGGGTCGACAGGTCGCTCACCGGCGCGGTTTCGACATGCTCGACATCGTCGTCTCGGCGGTGCTCCTCGGCCTCGGCGCGAAGCAGAGCCTGACGGTCGGCCAGCGGGATCTGGTAATAGTCCGGATGGATTTCGGCAAAGGCCAGGAAGCCGTGCCGGTTGCCGCCGTAATCGACGAAAGCGGCCTGCAGCGAGGGTTCGACCCTCGTTACTTTTGCGAGATAGATGTTGCCGCGTATCTGCTTCTTGTGCTGCGACTCGAAGTCAAATTCTTCTATACGGTTCCCGCGAACGACAACGACACGTGTCTCTTCCTCGTGAGACGCGTCGATAAGCATTTTGTCTGCCATGTAAGGTGTGCTCCTCGGCGCAGCCGCAGACGCGCATTCCCGCCTGTATTGATAACAGGGGGCATGCGGTCGAACGTGGGTGCGCCGGATAATGAAAGTCGCGCTTGGTTCGGGCGGGACAGCAGCAGCCAGGCAACAGCGGGGAAATCATTCTCCCGGGGCCTGTAGACTTTGGATAAAACCTGCTGCGAAACCATTATGACCAAGCGAGATCGACAATACTTAAGACCCCTTGGGGTCCGATGAGTTTGCTCCTCAGAGCGTTTGGTGGCTATCCACCGATGAAGTTTCCGCATACGCCGGAAAATTCAGGATCCAGTTTACCGTGGAGAGAAGCGCGTAAGACGGCGGACGATTGCCGGTTGTGGCGCCAGGTCCTCGTGGGGTTGGCAGCCGCGCGGCGACTCTATCCCGTCAACACTTTCTAACCTGAAAATCGTTGTATGGTTTCTCTGTCACAATAGCAAGGGAAAAGCCAAATGCGCCATAATATTGATGGATTTCGAAACGCATAGACAATGGGGAAATAACGGTCCTGATTCGGCGCGGCGTACAAGCGCTGAAAGCCGGGCGGTGCGTGTATTAGGCCGCAAGGTCCATTGCAATGACAGATAGGGTGTGCGGTCGATTGTTTAAGAGGGTGCGGCCCGCAGCGGGGGAATCCGGCAAGCGGAAGATGAGATTCGTAGGCGTGCTCGCAGCGGTGGCGGTTTCGCTCCAGGCCATCACCGCGCTTGCCGCCGATCCGAAGAAGCCCGAGGCGTTGCTTGCCTATGGCGCCCGCATCATCGGCGACGACGCTCGAACCCGCGTCGTCATCGATTTCGACCGGCAGCCGAGTTTTTCGGTCCACTATATCGCCAATCCCGAGCGCATCGTCGTCGATCTGCCGGCGACCGCTTTCGGATTCCAGGCCAAGGATCTGGCGGCGAGGGGGCTTTTCAAGGACATCCGCTACGGCACGATGGACGAAGGCAGCGCCCGCATCGTGCTGAGCGCCGTCAAGCCGGTGAAGCTGGCGACGGCCAAGGTGCAGGCGGACGAGGATGGCAGGGGCTACCGCCTCGTGCTCGATGCCGAGATGACCGGCAAGGAGGAGTTCACGGCCCTCGTCAAGGCGCAGTCCTGGAGCGATCCGGCAGACCGTCCGCAGCCGGCGAACGCAATGCCGGCGCCCGAGGCGGCAAAGCCCGGCGATTTCATCATCGCCGTCGACGCCGGCCATGGCGGCATCGATACCGGCGCGATCGGCGTCGATACCAAGACCGAGGAAAAGCAGGTGACGCTCGCCTTCGCCAAGGCGCTGACCGACCGGCTGAACCGCGAGCATGGCATCAAGGCGTTCCTCACCCGCAGCGAGGATGAATTCCTGTCGCTTGCCGAGCGCGTGCAGATCGCCAGGCAGAACCATGCTGGCCTCTTCATCTCGCTGCACGCCGATACGCTGAAGCAGAAGGATATCCGCGGCGCGACGGTTTATACGATCTCCGACAAGGCCTCCGACAAGCTTGCAGCCGATCTTGCCGAGCGCGAAAACCTGTCCGATCAGATCGCCGGCAAGGAAACCGCCGCCGAACCGCCGGAAGTGGCCGATATCCTGCTCGATCTGACGCGCCGCGAGACCCAGGCCTTCTCGATCTCGCTGGCCGAAAGCGTGCTCGGCTCCTTCAAGGATCAGATCAGTACGATCAACAATCCGCATCGGCATGCGGGCTTCCAGGTTCTGCGGGCGCCGGATGTGCCCTCGATCCTGCTCGAACTCGGCTTCCTCTCCAACGCGGAAGACGAAAAGCTGCTGCTCGACGAGAAATGGCGGGTGAAGATCGCCGAGCTGTTGACCGACGCCGTCAAGCGCTACCGCTCCTCCGTGGTTGCCAATGGCGGCTGAGGCCGTGGCTGAGATGTGACACCCGCGGCGAAAGCAAAGCGGAGCATGTGAATGGGGCAGGGGAGCCCTATTTTGCTCACATTCAGGCCGTTACTCGCCGCTATGTTTTCGACAGGCGGGTTGGACGGCTTGTCGCGATGGCGCTCATGGAGTAAGCCCGCGCGACGTGCAAATCGCCCGCTTAGATGCAAATATAGCGCCTGCGCCGATTGAAAATTTGGAATACCGGTAGCTCAATATGATCAGACTTCTTGGATATTTCTTCGGAATTGCTTGCGTCCTGTTTCTCGGCGCTGCTGCCGTCGTTGCCGTCTACCTGGCAAACGTCGCGAAGGATCTCCCCGATTACGCCGTCCTGAACAGCTATGCGCCGCCGGTTACCACCCGCGTGCATGCCGGAAACGGTGCGCTGATGGCCGAATATGCCAAGGAGAAGCGTCTTTTCCTGCCGATCCAGGCGATCCCGGATCGCGTCAAGGCGGCCTTCCTTTCGGCCGAAGACAAGAATTTCTATAACCATCCCGGCGTCGACTTGAGCGGCCTTGCGCGCGCCATCGTCGTCAACCTGCAGAATTTCGGCTCCGGCCGCCGTCCGGTGGGCGCCTCGACGATCACCCAGCAGGTGGCGAAGAACTTCCTCCTGACATCCGACCAGACGATCGACCGCAAGATCAAGGAAGCGATCCTCTCCTTCCGCATCGAGCAGGCCTACAGCAAGGACAAGATCCTCGAGCTCTATCTGAACGAGATCTTCTTCGGCCTGAATTCCTACGGCATCGCCGGTGCAGCACTCACCTACTTCAACAAGTCGGTCACCGAACTCACCGTTGCCGAAGCCGCCTATCTCGCCTCGCTGCCGAAGGGCCCGGCAAACTATCATCCCTTCCGCCATCCGGATGCCGCGGTGGAGCGCCGCAACTGGGTCATCGACCGCATGGTCGAAAACGGCTATGTGAGCCAGAGCGACGGGGCGGAAGCCAAGAAGCAGCTGCTCGGCGTGACCGCCCGCAGCAACGGCCCTTCGCTCTTTGCTTCGGATTACTTCGCCGAGGCTGTCCGCCGCCAGCTCATCGGCCAGTATGGCGAAAAGGCGCTTTACGAAGGCGGGCTTTCGGTCCGCACCTCGCTCGATCCGCAGATGCAGCTTGCCGCCCGCAAGGCGCTGCAGGACGGCCTGACGACCTACGACGAACGCCGCGGCTTCCATGGACCGCTGAAGTCGATCGACACCACTGCCGATTGGGGCAAGGCGCTCGCGGAAATCCCAGCACTCTCCGACGTGCCCGAATGGCGCCTCGCCGTCGTGCTTGCCGTTTCCACCGAAAGCGTCGACATCGGCCTCCAGCCCGCCAGGGACGGTGCGGGAAAGGCTGCCGCCGAGCGCGAGCATGGCACGATCGAGGCGAAGAACATGCAGTGGGCCTACCGCTCCTCGACCGGCGAGCGCAAAACGGCCAAGTCGCCGGAAGGCGTGCTTTCGCCGGGCGACGTCGTCTATGTCGAGCGGCTGGGGGGCGAAGGCTCGACCTCCTACCGTCTTCGCCAACCGCCGAAGGTTCAGGGCGGCCTCGTTGCCATGGACCCGAAGACCGGCCGCGTTCTTGCGATGGCAGGCGGTTTTTCCTATGGGCAATCGGAATTCAACCGCGCGACGCAGGCGATGCGCCAGCCGGGCTCTTCGTTCAAGCCGTTCGTCTATGCTGCGGCCATGGACAACGGCTACACGCCGGCTTCGGTGATCATGGACGCGCCGATTGAGGTCGTCTCCGGCGGCCAGGTCTGGAGGCCGGAAAACTACGGCGGTGAGTTCAACGGTCCGTCGACGCTGCGCTCCGGCATCGAGCACTCGCGCAACCTGATGACCGTGCGCCTTGCCAATGACCTCGGCATGAACATCGTTGCCGAATATGCCGAGCGCTTCGGCATCTACGACAAGATGCCGGCGCTGCTTGCCATGTCGCTCGGCTCCGGCGAGACTACCGTGTTGCGCATGGTTTCGGCCTATTCGGTGATCGCCAACGGCGGCAAGCAGATCAAGCCGACGCTGATCGACCGCATCCAGGACCGCTACGGCAAGACGATCTTCAGACATGAGGAACGCCTCTGCGACAGCTGCAATGCCGGCGACTGGCAGAACCAGGAAGAGCCGAACATCGTCGACAACCGCGAGCAGGTTCTCGACCCGATGACGGCCTATCAGATCACCTCGATGATGCAGGGCGTCATCACCCGTGGCACTGCGGCCGGCAAGATCGACCTCGGCGGGCGCGACGTGGCTGGCAAGACCGGCACCACCAACGACGAGAAGGACGCCTGGTTCGTAGGCTTCACGCCCGACCTCGTGGCTGGCCTCTACATGGGCTTCGACAATCCGGCGCCGCTTGGCCGCGGCGGTACGGGCGGCGGCCTCTCGGCCCCGATCTTCAACGAATTCATGCAGGCAGCCGTCAAGGACATGCCGGAATCGAAATTCGTCATCCCGCAGGGCATGAACCTCATCCCGATCGACCGCAAGACCGGCATGGCGGCGATGGAGGGCGATCCGAACACCATTATCGAGGCCTTCAAGCCCGGCACCGGCCCGGCCGACAGCTTGTCCGTCATCGGCATGGACAGCACCATGGCGCCGGAGGAAATCCTGAAGACCTCGCCGCAGGCCAACCAGGCCGTGCAGTCTGGCGCAGGCGGCCTCTACTGAACAATCCCCGCATGGATGCGACGGCGGCGGCTCTTTACATCCGCGGCCGCCGCAACTATTTGACGGACCAACTCAAGACCAACGCAAAAAGAAGCAGGAAAATGCGAGCGGAAATCGAAAACGTAGTCGATGAAACCAAGCAGGCTATCACCCTGCTGAGGAGGCATCTTTGACTGGGACCAGGCGATAAGACGGCTGGACTGGTTAAACAACAAGGCAGAGGACCCGAATCTCTGGAACGATGCTGCCGAAGCTCAGAAGCTGATGCGCGAGCGCCAGCAGCTCGATGACGGCATCAACGGCGTGAAGCAGCTCGAACAGCAGCTGAACGACCATGTCGAACTCATCGAGATGGGTGAGGAAGAGGGCGATGAAAGCATCGTCAAGGAGGCCGAGGACGCGCTGAAGAGCCTGAAGGCCGAGGCCGCGCGCCGCCAGGTGGAAGCCATGCTATCCGGCGAGGCCGATGCCAACGATACCTATCTCGAAGTGCATTCGGGCGCCGGCGGCACCGAAAGCCAGGACTGGGCAAACATGCTGCTTCGCATGTACACCCGCTGGGCCGAACGCCAGCGCTTCAAGGTCGAGCTTCTCGAAGTCCATGACGGGGAAGAGGCGGGCATCAAGTCCGCGACGCTGCTCGTCAAGGGACACAACGCCTATGGCTGGCTGAAGACGGAATCGGGCGTGCACCGGCTCGTGCGCATCTCGCCCTACGACAGCAATGCGCGCCGCCATACGTCCTTCTCGTCGATCTGGGTTTATCCGGTGGTCGATGACTCTATCAACATCGAGATCAACGAAAGCGACTGCCGCATCGACACCTACCGCTCGTCGGGCGCGGGCGGCCAGCACGTCAACACGACCGACTCGGCAGTGCGCATCACCCACATCCCGACGGGCATCGTCGTCGCCTGCCAGCAGGAGCGCTCACAGCACAAGAACCGAGCCAAGGCCTGGGACATGCTGCGCGCCCGCATGTATGAAGCGGAACTGAAGAAGCGCGAAGAGGCAGCAAGCGCCGAAGCGGCGTCCAAGACCGAGATCGGCTGGGGCCACCAGATCCGCTCCTACGTGCTGCAGCCCTATCAGCTGGTCAAGGACCTGCGCACCGGCGTTTCGAGCACGGCACCGGGCGACGTACTCGACGGCGACCTCAACGAGTTCATGGAAGCAGCGCTCGCGCACCGCATCAGCGGCAAGCCGGACGCTGTCCTCGAAGACGTTGATTGAGATTGGAGGGAGAACCGTCAGAGACGGTGAGCCTGACTTAAACGTGTGGCATCCGGCTTAGCGGCTAAATCCGCTTGCAGCAGGTGGTTGCAGGCGGCTTGGCGTGTGTGCCAAGCCTATGGCAAACGACATGATGTGCCGATGGAAAACACTGCCTTACCTCCCAGTCTAAGGGCGCTGCTATCTCGACACGAATGGAAGCAGGACGATCTGGGATGTTCGTCTGCGGACGTGTTCAGGCTCGCAGAAGGTGGCCGGACGCGGTTTTTCCTGAAAGGCGAAATTGCGGGTCCTTTTGCGGAATTGCCGTTGGAGGCGGAGCGTCTGCTGTGGCTTGCCGAGCAAGGACTGCAATGCCCCAGTGTCGTCGCCCTGGAAAGCCATGAGGGCAGAAACTGGCTGCTGCTGAGCGCGCTCGCGGGAAGTGACCTGGCTTCGTGCAAATTGACCACAGATAGGCAGCGCATCGAGATCCTGGCGGCCGCTTTGCGTCGATTGCACGAACTTGATCCGGAAACCTGCCCTTTCGACCACAGGCTGACAGCTCGTTTGAGGCTTGCCAAGGCGCGGATGGAAGCGGGGGCCGTAGACGAGAGTGATTTTGACGAAGAGCGGCAAAACGCAACCGCTGCGAGCCTTTTTGCATACCTGGAAGCCAACCAGCCTGACGTCACGGATCCCGTCGTTGCCCACGGCGACGCCTGTTTGCCGAACTTCATGACGCATGAAGGGCAATTCAGTGGATATGTCGATTGCGGCCGTCTGGGCGTTGCGGATCGATACCAGGATATTGCGTTGGCACTGCGAAGCATCCGATACAATGTCGGGGAAGCGTGGGTTCGGCATTTCCTCGATTGTTATGGGCTTTCCGGCATCAATGACGGGAAAGTCGCCTACTACATGGTGCTTGACGAGTTCTTTTAGTTCGCGCAAATCCCAGCGCTCGAGGCTTTCATGAGCTGGAAGGCATTCGTCAGCCCCGGTTTGCTTCAACCAGAACGACGGATTGGGATCTTGGTCAGATGCTCTGCCCTGATGTGGACAGGGATTTCAGGCAGATCGGACGCAATTCCGTTCAGTTCGATCAGATCGGAAAGTGCAGCGAGAGCCGTTTTCTCGAGCAATTCCAGCGTTTCAGCCTCTACTGGCAGTGCTTCCACGTCGTTGTCGATGCGAGCCAGACACTCGCGTCCTCATGCCACGCGGTGCGGACAAATATCGACAGCGCTTTGTAATCTCAGCGAGCTCGACTTCGAAAAACATGCGTCGTGCAGTTGCTGCGAACAGTTCGTCGCCTTCTCATTTCGCAACGGAGATCCATACTGCAGAAAGGCACACGGTGAGCGGCAGCGGCGGGCCACCGGCTGTTGCATAGTGACAACACCGGCCGATCTCTTTCCGTTGCCGGGTTGAATCGGTCGCGGTTGTCCGCGATGCTTGGGTTCTCATTGGTCCGATCCCGGGAGACTGACATGAAAGCGAACCTGTCCAACCAGAAAGGAAACATCGCCCACAAGGACATTTTGCTTCATGCACACTCTGTTTTCCCGCGCGAGGAAAAGCCCGCCGCGCCATAACCGCTTCCTGAAATTCTTCCGCGACTATCCGCGCAACGCCGACCGCGACCGGCGCCGCTTGCGCATGCGCAAGTTCCTCTCCTACTATCGCCCACACCTGCCTTTGCTGCTGGCGGATCTGCTCTGCGCAATCCTCGTCGCCGGTACGGCGGTGGCGCTGCCGCTCTGTGCCAACTTCGTCACAAGCCGCCTTCTGGCTCTGCCCAACATGCCGGAGGCCTACGAGCAGATCCTTGCCGTCGGCGCCTTCATGCTTGCCATCCTGGCGATCCAAAGCGTTGCCATCTTCTTCGTCGACTATCAGGGGCACGTGATGGGCGCCCGTATCGAGGCCGCCGTCCGGCAGGAGCTCTTCGAACACTGCCAGAAGCTCTCGTTCAGCTTCTACGACCGTCAACGCACTGGGCAGTTGATGAGCCGCATCACGAACGATTCCCTGTGGCTGGGCGAGCTCTTCCACCACGGCCCGGAGGACCTCTCCATCGCCGTACTCAAATATGGCGGCGCCATGCTGGTGCTGTTCTTCATCGATCCACCTTTGGCCAGCCTCATCCTGCTGCTCACGCCGGTGGCGGCGGCTTATGCGCTGCATTTCAACCGGCGCATGAACCGCGCACTCGAAGCGAGCAAGCGGCAGATCGCCGCCGTCAACGAACGCGTGGAGGACGCACTGGCGGGCATTCGCGTCGTCCAGTCCTTCGCCAACGAGGCGCTGGAGCAGGAGCGTTTTGCCAAGCTGAACCGGCGGTTCCTGCAAGGCCGCGCCGACGGCTACCGCAGCGAGGCCTGGTTTTCGGTGGGCACCGAAACTTTCGCACAGCTCATCACCATACTTGTCATCGTGATCGGGGGGCTGCGCATCCTGACGGCGGAGCTGTCCGTGGCGGACATCCTCACCTTTCTGCTCTGCGTGGCGGTGCTGGTCGATCCGATGCAGCGGCTCGCCAATTTCGTCCGCCTCTGGCAGGAGGGCTACACCGGCTTCGTTCGGGCCATGGAGATCCTGGAGATCGCACCGGACGTCTTCGACCGCCCGGCCGCCCATCCCATGCCAGCTCCAAGGGGTGAGATCAGTTTTTCCGACGTCGTCTTCGGCTACGAGTCCGATGGCCCCAAGGTGCTCGAGCGGCTCTCGCTTACCATTGCGCCGGGCGAGTTCGTGGCCTTGGTTGGTCCTTCAGGGGTGGGCAAGAGCACGCTTTGCGCGCTCATACCGCGCTTCTACGATGTGCAGGCCGGGGTGATCCGCATTGACGGTACCGACATTCGCGACGTGACGCTCTCGTCACTGCGGCGACATGTCGGGGTGGTGCAGCAGGACGTCTATCTCTTTGCCGGCACCGTGGCGGAGAATCTTCGCTACGGCCGGCCCGACGCGACCGATGCCGAGGTGGAGGCCGCCGCCCGTGCCGCCAACGCTCACGACTTCATCACGGCTCTGCCAAATGGCTACGCCACCGATATCGGCCAACGCGGTGTCAAGCTTTCGGGCGGCCAGCGGCAGCGCCTCACGATAGCGCGCGCTTTCCTCAAGGATCCGGCGATCCTGATCTTCGACGAGGCAACCAGCGCGCTCGACAACGAGAGCGAACGGGCGGTTCAGAAGGCGCTGCTCAATCTCGCGAACGGCCGAACCACCCTGGTCATCGCCCACCGTCTTTCCACCGTCCGCCACGCCGACCGCATCCTGGTGCTCACAGGCGATGGCATCATCGAACAGGGCACCCATAACGACCTCATGGCGCAGGAAGGCGTCTATGCCAACCTGCACAGCGTGCAGGCAAGCATTTGACCACTGGCCCGCCGCAACGGTGGCGGGCCAGCAGTCAAAAAGCGGGCAGAGCGCGGTTCAGGCCGTCTTAAGCCGACCTGTCTCCACGAGGCGAGGGACGCATGGCAAGGGCGCGGCCTTGGACGGCGATGGCGATTGCGACGGCGGTCAGAGCCGCCGCGACGGCGAAGGTGACCTGCATGCCGGTGGCAACGGCTTCGGGACGTGCCGTCGTGATATCGGCCGTCATCGCGGCAAAGGCGAACACGGCGCCCATGACGGAAGCGCCGGTGATGAGCCCGAGATTGCGCGACAGGCTGAGCAGGCCGGAAACGACGCCCCGCCGATCGGCGGGGATATCGGTCATGACGGCGGTGTTGTTGGCTGCCTGGAACAACTGATAACCAGGGGTCAGGACGGCGATGGCGGCAATGTAGCCGGCAACGCCGAACATTGCCGGAAGAACGGATAGGGCAACTGCACCGACGGCCATTTCGATGAGCCCGACGATGACCCCGAACGGCGCGCCCAAACGGTCGACGAGACGGCCAGCCGGCGCGCCGGTCAGCGCCGAGACAACCGGGCCAATCGACATGACCATTCCAACGAACGCCGCGTTGAGCCCGAGCGCACGGGAGAGATAGAACGGGCTCACCACCAGCGTCGCCATCATTATCGTCGAGACGAGGGCGTTCATGGCAAGGCTGGCGCTGAACTCCGAATTGCGGAATGCTGCCAATGGGATCAAAGGCGATGCCACTTTCGCCTCAGTGAAAATAAAGAGGACGATGCCGGTGAGTGCAGCCATCAGGAGCGTCGCATTCAGCGTGCCGAAATGGCCGCGCCCTATCGTCATGGCGAGAGTATAGGCGGTGAGCGCGCCTGCAAGCAGCAGCGTGCCCAGAGCGTCGAAGCCAGGGCGGTCCGTTTTCGGCGTATCGCGGTCGACGGGCAGGAAACGGTGGGCAAGAAAAAAGGCCAGCAGACCGAGCGGGATGTTGATGAGAAAGATTGCCCGCCAGCCGAGCCAGGCGATCGCAATGCCGCCAAGCGACGGACCGAGCGCGGTGCCGATTGCCGACATCGCTCCGAGCAGTCCGATGGCGCTGCCGGTTCTTTGCTTGGGGACCGTCTCGCCGACGAACGCCATCGTAAGCGCCATCAGGACGGCGGCGCCGAGGCCCTGCGCGGCCCGGGCGGCAATCAGCCACCAGAGCGAGGGTGCAAGGCCGCAGAGCGCCGAGGCGACAGTGAACACGACCAGCCCCGCCAGGAGAACCCGCCGGCGCCCGGCAATGTCGCCCAGCCGTCCGACGCCGACGATCAAGATCGTGATCGCCAGGAGGTAGGCAAGAATGATCCACTGCACCTGTTGGAATGGTGCGGCGAACACCTGAGCCAATGTCGGCAAGGCGACATTGGCAATGCTGGTGCCGAGCGAAGATAGCAGCATGGATAGGCAAAGGCCGGCAAGCGCCCATCGAACCGAAGTTGCCGGGGTTATGCCATCGTTGGTGGCGTCATCTGTGCAGGAGGTCATCGGCCCTTCCCCCTCAGGCTTCTACGAGGCTGTTGACGACCCGGCGCGCGAGCGGTGCGACCACGAAGACGACAGCGAAGGCTGCAGGAACAAATCGGACCGATATCATGAAGAGCTACTCCAGAATTGCGTTAGGAACAGAGATAGCTCGCGGCCAGATAGGGCGGAAGGTGCATCATATGCATCTCATTCGTGCGTTTGACGCCATGTCATCTGGCGCCGGCCGTGCTATGGTCGCTGCATGTCGCATCCCGATCTCAATCTGCTTATCACCCTTGATGTGCTTCTGAAGGAATGCAGCGTCGCCCGCGCCGCCAAAAGGCTGCGGCTAAGCCCGTCCGCGATGAGCCGCGCGCTGGCGCGATTGCGCGAGGCGACCGGCGATCCGCTGCTGGTTCGGGCCGGACGCGGCCTTGTTGCGACGCCGCGGGCGCTCGAGCTTCGCGAGCGCGCCGGCCAGCTCGTGCAGGACGCCGAAGCTGTTCTGCGTCCCGTCGAGACCCTCGACCTGACACGGCTTGTGCAGACATTCACGCTCAGAAACCAGGATGGCTTTGTCGAGAATTTCGGACCTGATCTCATTGCACGTGTCGGCGACCAGGCGCCGGGCGTGCAGTTGCGTTTCGTACCAAAGCCGGACAGGGACAGCGCGCCGCTGCGCGACGGCAGCGTTGACCTGGAAACGGGCGTCGTCGGAAAAGCCATGGGGCCGGAGGTGCGCGCGCAAGCGCTGTTCCGAGACCGCTTCGTCGGCGTTGTCCGGATGGGGCATCCGTTGTGCGAGGTTGCGATCACGCCTGCGGATTACGCTGCCGGCCGGCATATCCTCATCTCGCGGCGCGGGCTCGACAGGGGACCGATCGATGACGCGCTTGAGCCATTCGGCCTGAAACGGGAGATCGTAACGGTCGTTGGCGGCTTTTCGGAAGCTCTGGCTCTGGCGCGTGCCTCGGATCTGATCGCCAGCGTCCCCGAACGCTATACGGGAAACCTGCGTGACGGGATGTTCTCTTTCCCTCTGCCGGTTTCGCCGCCGGACATTACGATCTCGCTGTTGTGGCACCCGCGGACGGACCTCGATCCGGCGCATCGCTGGCTGCGCGAGTGCGTTCGGGAGGTTTGTGCGGGCAGGCCGCCGGTTCGAGCAGTCAGTTCGTCGCCTTCTCGATGGTGATCTCGCCGAATTCGTCGATCAGCACGGTCCAGCCCTCGGATTCGGCATTCGGATCGGTCTTCAGGTAGACCGTGGCGAAGAGGCCGGGCTGCTTGCCCATGCCCGTGGAACTTTCCGGACGGATATCGGTGACATAGGGTTTGAGCTGCGTGAACTCGTGCAGCTCGACGCTTGAGACGATTTCCGGGCCGCTGTCGGCCTGCGCGATCTGCTGCAGGTAGATTTTCGAAGTCTTGTCCGGCTGGCGGACGGAAAACAGCTTGTAATAGCCGCGGCGCGGCTGAGGTTCCACTTTTGCCGGATCGCTTGCTGCGCCCGGCGCACGCTCGATCGCGATATCCGCACGGCTTTCCTCCCAATAGCCGGTGCTGGTTGCAAAGATCACGGCGGGCGGAAGGATCGTGTCGGCTGGCGTAACAGCCTTCGCAAGGCCTGCCGGGCCGGTGATGAGCGCAGCGGCAAGAAGAGCGGTTCGAAGCTGCATGGCCTCAATCCTCGAATTGTTCGGCAAGAATGCGATCCGACCATGAGCGGTCCGGATCGGAAAGGATGCGCGCCGTCATGTGCTCCGACTGGGCGATGCGGATATGCAGCACGGATTTGACCTCGGCATTGTCGGCAACCGCATTCACGGGCCGCTTTTCGGCCTCGAGAATATGGATGTCGACCGTCACCTTGTTCGGCAGCAGCGCGCCGCGCCAGCGCCGCGGGCGGAAGGCGCTGACCGGCGTCATGGCAAGCAGCGGCGCTTCCAGCGGCAGGATCGGGCCGTGGGCCGAAAGATTATAGGCGGTGGAGCCCGCGGGCGTTGCCACCATGAGGCCGTCGCAGATCAGTTCCGCGAGACGCACATGCCCGTCGACCTCGACGCGCAGCTTGGCGGCCTGGTAGGACTGACGGAAGAGCGAGACTTCGTTGATGGCGAGTGCCGTGGAATTGGTGCCGTCGGCGTTGGCCGTCGTCATCTGCAGGGGATGGAAGGCATTCTCGACGGCCGCGCAGATGCGGTCCTGCAGTTTCTCGGTGCGATAGTCGTTCATCAGGAAACCGACAGAACCGCGGTTCATGCCATAGACGAGCTTGCCGGAATTCATCGTGCTGTGCAGCGTCTGCAGCATAAAGCCGTCGCCGCCGAGCGCCACGATGACATCGGCTTCCTCGGCGGGAACCTCCCCATAAAGGCGAATCAACTCTTCCCGCGCGGCAAGCGCCTCCGTTGCCGAGGAAGCGAGGAAACAAAGCGTCTGAAATGAACGGCCCATGTGATGCCCTTTATGATCTTCGCCTAGCTAAAGGATAAAGGGCTTATGCGACAAGGTATTTTGCGCGCAAGCAGACTCTGCCGCCTCCGCTGTGGGCTGCCGAAGAGGGGAGAGCGGCTGCTATTTCTGCTCTCGCGTGCCCGGCGCTGCTTCGCGCTGATCCCTGTCTTCCAGGCCGGTTTCGACGATGTAGACATCGCCGTGGAGGCGGGCCTGTTCCTTCAGGGCGGCCTGTTTCGCGCGTTCATCGGGCTCGATTTCCCCAAAAGGGCGGTCCCGCGCTATGTCCTCCGGCTTGATATCCAGCAAGGCCTCGTGCGGATGGCCCATTCCGGAAGCCAGCCCGCGCGCGGCCTGCAATTTGGCTTCCTCCCGACGCTCGGCAGCGGCCGCAGTGTCCGAGCAGCGTGCATCATCCGTGCCGGAATCAAAGCTCTTGTCCTGACCTGGCATGTCGATCTCCTACTGTGACTGGCTCCTACTGTGACTGGTCGATTGCGTGGGGAGCGGGCCGGCCGGGCGTTTCGGACGACTGGAAATAACCGGCGCTCTCGGCGGCAAGGACGGCCGCAAGCGCCAGCGCGATGGCGACCGCCCAAGCATACCGCCGGCTCATCGCGATGCCTCATGCGGCGGCTTCTCGTAGAGTTTCCGCACCTTGCGGTCCTGCGCGTCCTGCTCACTGCGCGAGAGCTTGCGGTTTGTGAGCATGCCGTAGGCGATCGCGCAGCCGAGAAGGAAGGCGCCGCCGGCGATAGCGAAGAGCCAAAGATACTCCGCAACCATGCTTCGATCCTCCTTGACGATTCGAACCGGTGGACGGCGGATTTGTTCCGTTGCGGCAACAGCAAGTCCGGAAGGGGACGGGCCGGTTGGGCCTGCGGCTGCAGATTTTCAGGAGACGGAAAGGCGGCCGTCAGGCGCTCCGGCGAAACGAAGCCGCGTACCGATCCGCTGCGCGTTCGATGCTGTCGAGGGTATTCATGAGATCGACCATATCGCAGGCCTCCGCCCACTGCATGCCGCAGATCGGGATACCGTCCAGGGCGGCTGGCTGCATTGTCATTCCGTCAACAACAAGCCAGCGATCATCGGCTTCATGCCGGAGATTATACCGTCGCATCACCGCTCTCCCGCGGCGACCATATCATATTTTAGCAAGAGCGCGAATACGCCTGGTCAGTCGGTGGATAGCGAATGCAGGGCCGTTCAGTGCACGGATTGCTCGGTATCGTCCAGAAACGAGCGAATGCCGTCGCGGGCGATTGTCGCCAGGAATTCGTCAAACGCCTCGCGGTCGGTCGCGAACGGTTCGTCCCAGCGGATGAGATCCTCCTCCTGCGTCACGACTTCCATCGACCAGTCCTCGTTGGAGCCGGCTGTCCGGAAGATATCGACGAGCACGGTAATGCCGTCCTCGGTGAATTCGCCGGCAAGTTCCGAGTATTCGAGTTTCGGTTTTTTGGGCATTCGATATCGCAATCCATAATTGTCATAGCGTACACGAGCGAGGTACTTTCACGTGCGCTTGGTAGATTTGTCAAGGAACCAGCCATTCAAAGCAACGCCGCGGTCCGGTTGCGCCGGGTTCCCTGGAAAGAGGGAACTCTCTTGGCCGCGTGTCGTTGTTCCCATGTCACCACCAGCCAATGGAGCGTCAAAATGAGCAAGACAGACGTCAAAAAGCTCGTGAAGCGGGCCGAGCGCCAGGTCGAAAACACCAGCGCCGGCGGCCATCTCGGCGGCACCTATTTCGGCCAGCAACCCGACGGAAAGACGGCATCCTCGACCAACAGCGAGGCGCGCAAGTCACGCTCGAACGACGGCAGCAACTGACGACGAGTATGGAAGCCTGCCCTCGGCAGACGATGCGATCGGGGCGTCCGGACTGCACGGGCGTGTGGCACCGTGCGCCAAAAAACTCGTGATGCAAATGGGCCTCCGGCAGGGTTCGAACCCCTGATCACAAATCAGGATGGAAAGCTTTATTCTACAGGTGCTTCTGTGCGTCATGCACAATTTGTGCGCCATCGCCGAAAATCGTCATGCACAATTTGTGCGCCATCGCCGAAAATAGAGCACGAAACCTGATCCATTAGATTGCGGTGCGTGTCGCTTGGAAACATGTGGCCTGAGCGGCTCATCGTGACGGCCAGTGAGGAGTGACCGGCGAACGTGTGGACAGTTCTTCGGCTGCATGCCGGCCTTCATCCATGGGCTGATCGCGAAGCGGCCGATTGCGTGCCAGTTGAAGCCTTCGTGCTCGGTTGCCTTGCGAGCAGCGGCCGGAACTCGCGCTTTAGAATGTTCTTGTGATCGAGGAATCCGCCCTTGGAATTCGGAAACACAAGGTCATCAGCTCGGAGCTCTTGGCCGCGTCTTTCCACTTTCGAAGCTCGGCCAGCATCGCCGACGACAACGGCACCTGCCGAATGCCTGCTACTGACTTCGTTGTGTCCTCATTCTTGTAGGCGTCGACAGGCTCACTCTCAACTGGCCGACGGTTCCTTTCTCGGCGCGCTTTGCGCGCCGGCCGGTGCGTGGCATGTTTCGATCCCGGCGCTTTGACCGCAGACCACCACAGCCCGCCCACCGGCCTCACCAGCCGGCGGGTTTTTCTTTACAGCCTCATCAAAAAAAGAGACCGCCCCGATCTGCGAGGCGGTCAACGCGGATTCGATATCCGCCGACCACGGTGAGAGAGGGGTGAGAGACACCGAAGTCGATAGCAGCTTGGCGCAGCTGATCGCCTCTATGGTTGGGGTGTTGAAGCGATAGCGCAACATACCAATGGACCGCGCCTCCCGACATTATACGTTGGTTGTCTCAAGCTAGACCCTTGGTATGCTGCGTCTTGTTTCTTATGCGCGATCCATGTTCCGACGAATCGCCGCTACCCTCGGGAAAAGCCCGGAAAACATGGTAATTCTGGTTAAATCATTGGCGCATGAAAAACCCGCCAACTAAGCGCGGGCTAGCATCAAGTCCATGATTTTATTAACTAATATATGGTGCCCCCGGCAGGGTTCGAACCCGCGACCCCCTGATTACAAATCAGGTGCTCTACCAACTGAGCTACAAGGGCAATGCGTGCCAACTAGCAGATTCTTCCGGTCTGTAAAGAAAAATCCGACCTGGGCGCGATTTCGTGATCGATCATAGACCCAATCCCTCTTCATCGTGAACCTCGCGGGATACCCCGGCGTTCAGGCCGGGGGGAACGCGAGAGCGGCCTTGGGCCGCTTCCCGCTGGGATTTGACATATTCGGCGATCACCGAGAGCGGTGCGCCGCCACAGCTTGCCGCAAAGGAGGACGGCGACCACAAAACGCCCTTGTGGTGGCGCCCGGTGATTTCCGGGCGGCTCTCGCGCAGACGTCGGCTGGATACGCCTTTGCGGCTGTTGACCAGCTTCGACAGGGCGATCTTCGGAGGGTCATGCACCCGCAGGGGAACATGATCGTCCTCGCCGTCGCATTCGATCAATTCGGCCTCGACGTCGCGACACAGCTTGGCGAAGATGCGCCGCAGGTCGCGGATTGCCGGTTCTGACAGAACGTCACGGCGGTATTTCGTGACAAAGACCAAATGACCATGGAGCATGTAGACGACATGCCTGCCGGTGCGATCCACGGTTGCGCTCCTTGGAGCAATTGATAGAATCGTAACATGATCCACCGCGCTTTCCGCTACAAGCTCGCTCCGACCGCCGAACAGGAAGTCCTGTTGCGGCAGTTCGCGGGGTTGTGCGGCTGGTCTATAATCTGGCGCTGGAGCAGCGCAGGGACTGGTGACCGGGAACCGCTTGAACGACATCGCCCAGGCGCGGGAATTGACCGCCCTGCGGGCCGCGTTCGACTGGATTGCCGCCGTGCATGTGACGCCCCAGCAGCAGGCCCTGCGCGATCTGGATAAGGCGTATGCCAACTTCTTCGCCGGGCGCGCAGGATATCCCTCGCCCCGCAAGAAGGGCGTGAACAGCGCCTTCCGCTTTCAGGGGCGGGAGATCGAGGTCAAGCGCCTGAACGGCAAGTGGTCCGCCGCGCGCCTTCCCAAGATCGGCTGGGTGAAGTTCCGCGACACGCGGCGCCTGCGTGGCAAGACCATGAATGTGACGGTGAGCCTGGCGGCGAACGGCTGGCACATCGCCTTCGCCTGCGAAATCGACCATGCCGTCCCGCAAAACGATTTGCCCGCCGTGGGGATCGACCGGGGCGTGGCGAACACGCTGACGCTTTCGACCGGGGAGCATTGGTGGATGCCTGCCGGCCTTGCGGAGATCGAGCGCAGGAAGCGCCGGGCCCAGCGCGTTCTGGCGCGGCGCAAGCGCGGGTCGCGCCGCCACGCCAAGGCCCGCCGCCGCGTTGCAGCCTTGCAGGCCCGTGCTGCCCGCATCCGGCAGGATTGGCGGCACAAGGCCAGTCTTGATATCGCCCGTCGCTTCGCAACGGTCGTGCTGGAAGACCTCGCCACGCGCAACATGACGCGCAGCGCCAGGGGAACCGTGGACGCGCCCGGAACCAACGTCTGCCAGAAGGCGGGCCTGAACCGGGCGATCCTCGAACAAGGCTGGCACGGCTTTGAAACCGTGTTGGCCTACAAGCTCGAAGAACGGGGCGGATACCTGTGCAAGGTCGATCCCCGCCACACCTCGCAGACCTGTTCGGCCTGCGCAGCCGTGGACAGGGAAAGCCGCGAAAGCCAAGCGTCTTTCCGCTGTTGCCAATGCGGCTTGCGCGCCCATGCCGACCACAATGCTGCAATCAACATCCTGCGTCGGAACACGGCGTCTATGATCGTGGAGGAAGGGCAGCGGCTCTCCGTTGAAGCGATAACGATCGGCGGAGCTTCGCGCCCCCTCGGAAATCCCCCGCTTTCAAGCGGGGGAAGATGTTAATTCATGAACAAAAGCTGAAGTAGCGATTCAGGAGGCGTTCAGGGCAGGAGGCGCAGATTTCGCTCACCTTCATCAAGGAGATGAGCCATGAGAATTGCCCGTTTTGCCATTGCAGCGCTTCTGTCGCTCGGATCGGCCGTCGTTGCCGTCGAGCCCGTGGTTGCCGCTCCCGTATATGCACCTGTTGCGTCCGTCGATAAGAGCGACGTCGTGAAGGTGCACTACCGTGATCATCGCCGCCATGGGCGCCATTCGTGGCGGCATGAACGCCGTTACTGGCGCCATCATCCGTATGCCTATGAGCGCCGCCACTACCGGCCCTGGCGCGCCGAACGCAGGTGGAGGGAACGTCATTACTGGCGTCATCATCAGCGGCCGCACTACTTGTATTTCCGCATCGACCTATGATCGCCCGCTGGCTTGCTGATGCCGGCTCTCAAAAGGGCGGCATCGTCAAGATACCGAGAATGGGGCTGCTGGAGCAGCCGTCGATCAGCAAACGCGATGCCGCCGGTGCGATTCCCGGCGGCTATTGCGCCGGTGGTGTCGGTGTGGGTACCGGCGTCACAGGCGCCAGAGGATCCGGCTGGCGCGTCGGCTGGGTGGGATCGACCCATATGATGCTGAGAATGATGGCGACGAAGACTGCGATGAACAGGATGCCGAACAGGAGGGGCCGGATTGCCATGCCGGGTATTTTCCTTCTCTCTTGCTGTTGCGCTGCGCTCCGGCGAACCTTAGGCCCACCATTCGTTCATTTTGAGACGTCCGCTTATTTCTTCAGATGAAGCCGGGCGGCATACATCGCGATCGCAGCCGCATTCGAGACGTTCAGCGATTTGATCGCGCCCGGCATGTCGAGCCGCGCAAGCGCGCTGACGGTCTCGCGCGTCTTCTGCCTGAGACCCTTGCCTTCGGAGCCGAGGACGAGCGCAACCTTGTCGCCTGAGAACGTGCCTTCGATCGGCGCCGGTCCTTCGGAATCGAGGCCGATCGAGAAGAAGCCGAGCCGGTGCAATTCACCAAGCGCGTCGGCAAGATTGGTGATCTGTATATAAGGAATGAGTTCCAGCGCGCCGGAAGCCGATTTCGCAAGCACGCCCGATTCGGTCGGGCTGTGTCTTTGCGTGGTGATAACGGCGCCTGCATTGAAGGCGACGGCCGAGCGCATGATGGCGCCGACATTGTGCGGATCGGTGACCTGGTCGAGCACGAGGAGCAGCGGGCTGTCCTTCAGCGCCTCCAGGCGCCGGACGGGCAGCGGGCGGGTCTCCAGCATCACGCCCTGGTGGATCGCATCGGGGCCGAGCACCTTGTCGATATCCTGCGGCGAGACGATCTCGACGGGAATGCCGAGCTGCCCGGCGTCGATTTCGAGGCGGGTGAGGGCATTCTGCGTCACCGTCAGCTTGACGTTTTTCCGCTCGGGATTTTCGATTGCGGCGCGCACGGTATGCAGGCCGTAGAGATAGACCTGGTCGGCCGTAAGCGCCGGCGCCTTCCAATCCTCGCCGCCGCGTTTGCGCTTCTGCGGAGGCGGCGTCGGAATTTCGCCGCGCTCGCGCTTGGCATCGCGGTGGGCACGCCGCAGAGTGGCGTAGTGCGTATCCTTGGGGGACTTGTCGGTTGCGGGCTTGCCGCCGGATTTGTTGTCTTTGCTCATGCGGCTTTATAACGGCGGTGCTTCACCGCGCATAGGGTTTCTTTGCCGGCGGCGGCTTTCAACAGGCGATGAAATTTTTCGTGTTTTTTCTATTGTCTTCATGTTGACATGGGCAAATGCTCCGGTCATATACGCGGCGCAGATCGAGGGGCGGTAACGCTCCTGGGTCTTCGAGCTTGGTTACGATCCAGACGAAAAACTGGAGAGATGCCCGAGTGGTTAAAGGGGACGGACTGTAAATCCGTTGGCTCAGCCTACGTTGGTTCAAATCCAACTCTCTCCACCATTCGTCACTTGGATCGCACCACCCCGCGGGTATAGCTCAATGGTAGAGCAGCAGCCTTCCAAGCTGAATACGCGGGTTCGATTCCCGCTACCCGCTCCAAGCCTTTCAATTCTTCGGCAATGCCGCGCATTGCGCGCGCTTTTTTTTTGGCGCCGTGCCTTCGAGGGCGCAAAATTTCTGTTTGAATGACGCGGATACTGCTGCTTAACTGGCCTCCATTGAGAGGTGCCATGCGAAACGTGATTTTGGCCGCTGCATTTTTGCTTCCATCGGTCGCCCTTGCCGCCGAGGCCGTGGAAGTCAGGGCTCGCGATCTCAGCTGTGGCGAACTCGCGCAGTTCATCCGGCAAAACAAAACGGTATTTGTCCGAATCGGCATCGGCGGCCGCAGCTTCCGCTATCCGCCGGCGCGCTGCAGGCTGGGGGACAAGCACTCGACGACCAGTTTGCGGGATGCCGGTGGAAAGCTCTGCGTCCTCGATTATGCCTGCGTCTACGATCCAGAATCTTTTTATAACAAGATCCCGAATTAGGGCTGGAGCTAAGCCACACGACCAGCCGCCAAGGCTCGCAGCGCTCGCGCTCGTTTGGGAGCTCGCGGGACCTGGACAGCTTGAACGACGTGCCTGCGCGATCACGCATTCGATACCGCTACCCGCTCCAGATTTTCCCCTTGGTTTCAACGATTTTCGCCAGGTTCGGGGCGAATCGTCTTGCTCGGCGCGAATTGTCTCCCATATGCGCTTGCAAGCCAAGAATGGCGTTCGCAATTAGGTCTTGCGCAATCCCGCCGAAAGCCTTAAACGGCGGCACTAAACCGGCTCGCCGGGGTCACCCATTTCGTTCACAGGAAGCATTCAAATGGCAAAGAGTAAGTTTGAGCGCAACAAGCCGCACGTTAACATCGGCACGATCGGCCACGTTGACCACGGCAAGACGTCTCTGACGGCGGCGATCACGAAGTACTTCGGCGAGTTCAAGGCGTATGACCAGATCGACGCTGCGCCGGAAGAAAAGGCTCGCGGCATCACGATTTCGACGGCGCATGTCGAGTATGAGACGGCTGCCCGCCACTACGCGCACGTCGACTGCCCCGGCCACGCCGACTACGTCAAGAACATGATCACCGGTGCCGCACAGATGGACGGCGCGATCCTGGTGTGCTCGGCTGCCGACGGCCCGATGCCGCAGACCCGCGAACACATCCTGCTCGCCCGCCAGGTGGGCGTTCCGGCAATCGTCGTGTTCCTGAACAAGGTCGACCAGGTCGACGACGCCGAGCTTCTCGAGCTCGTCGAGCTGGAAGTGCGCGAACTGCTGTCGTCCTACGACTTCCCGGGCGACGACATCCCGGTCGTCAAGGGTTCGGCGCTGGCTGCTCTTGAAGATTCCGACAAGAAGATTGGCGAAGATGCGATCCGCGAGCTGATGGCCCAGGTCGACGCCTACATCCCGACGCCTGAGCGTCCGATCGACCAGCCGTTCCTGATGCCGATCGAAGACGTGTTCTCGATCTCGGGCCGCGGTACGGTCGTGACCGGCCGCGTCGAGCGCGGTATCGTCAAGGTTGGCGAAGAAGTCGAGATCGTCGGCATCCGCCCGACCTCGAAGACGACGGTGACCGGCGTTGAAATGTTCCGCAAGCTGCTCGACCAGGGCCAGGCCGGCGACAACATCGGCGCACTGATCCGCGGCGTGAACCGCGACGGCGTCGAGCGTGGCCAGATCCTGTGCAAGCCGGGTTCGGTGAAGCCGCACAAGAAGTTCAAGGCTGAAGCCTACATCCTGACGAAGGAAGAAGGCGGCCGTCATACGCCGTTCTTCACCAACTACCGTCCGCAGTTCTACTTCCGCACGACGGACGTGACGGGCATCGTGACGCTGCCGGAAGGCACGGAAATGGTGATGCCGGGCGACAACGTCACGGTTGACGTCGAGCTGATCGTGCCGATCGCCATGGAAGAAAAGCTGCGCTTCGCCATCCGCGAAGGCGGCCGTACCGTCGGCGCCGGTATCGTTGCATCGATCGTAGAGTAATCTTCGGATTAGCTTGTATTGAAGGAGCCCCGCTGGAAACGGCGGGGCTTTTGCGTTGCATTATTGTTGACGTTTGGACGTCGAATCAGCACCGATACGGCTCTTCGGTTCGGCAAGTCCTTCAAGACATGGCCGGAGTCTGATGAACATGCAGGTGGCCTACGACATCAAGATCCAGGCTCGCGCGCTGGAAGAGGTACTGGCCGGAATCCTGAAGTGGAAGCAGCTTAGGCGAAATCTGACCGTGGCTTCTCAATCGCCACGCCTTCACCTTGCGCCCTGTTGTGGAGCCTTTATCTATTCCCTCTATTTCATGATGCGGAGGAGATTTCATGAAGAAGCGTATTCTTTTTACCGGCGGTTCGGGCAAGGCCGGACGTCATGTCGTACCGTGGCTGGTGAATGCCGGCTATGAGGTTCACAATGTCGATCTGGTGCCGCTCGACAGTCCCGGCGTCACCAACCTGATTGCCGACATCACCGACAGCGGCCAGGTCTTCAACGCGCTGTCCATGCATCGCGATCTTCCCGATCTGGAGCCGGGCAACGGCGTCCAAGGCTTCGAGGCTGTCGTGCATTTCGCTGCGATACCGCGCATTCTGATCAAGACGGACAACGAGACGTTCCGCATCAATACGATGGGCACTTACAATGTCCTCGAGGCAGCGGTGAAGCTCGGCGTCAGGAAGATCATCCTTGCCTCCAGCGAGACCACCTATGGCGTTTGCTTCGCGGAGGGAAAGAAGGATTTCCATCAGTTTCCGCTGGAGGAGGACTACGACGTCGATCCAATGGACAGCTACGGTCTGTCGAAGGTGCTGAACGAAAAGACGGCGCGCGCTTTCGCCGAGCGGTCAGGTGCCGATATCTATGCCTTGCGCATCGGAAACGTCATCGAGCCGCATGAATATGACAGGTTTCCCGGCTTCATCGCCAATCCGGAGACGCGCCGGCGCAATGCGTGGAACTATGTCGACGCCCGCGATCTCGCGCAGGTCGTCCATCTGTGTATCGAAAAGAGCGGATTGGGCTTCCAGGTCTTCAATGCGGTGAACGACACCGTGACCGCCAATATGCCGTCGAAGGAACTCGCCAAACGCTTCTTTCCGAACGTTCCCTTCACCCGCGAGATCGGGGAGCATGAGGGCCTGCTTTCCAACCGCAAGATCCGCGAAGTCCTCGGCTTCAAGGAAGAGCACGACTGGCGCAAATATGTGAAGCTCTGACCGTAGGCCATGCCGGGGTGATGGCGGATTGGGAAAAATCGAAAATCGCACTTGCATATCCCGTGCCACCGTCTTAAAGGGAGCGCCATGCTTGCAGGAAGCGCTTCGACCCTCATGGTCAAAGGGCTGAATGTAAAGCGTAAAGGGGTATAGCTCAGCTGGTAGAGCGGCGGTCTCCAAAACCGCAGGTCGGGGGTTCGAGCCCCTCTGCCCCTGCCATCTTCTTCGAAGGGAAAGCGCGGACGTTCTCGCAGCGGTCCGTCGGGGAGGGTATTATGGCAAATTTCGCTAGACGTCGGTTTTCCTCTTGTGCAATTGGGAATCGGTGTTTATGTAGGGTTCAACAGACACGCGGTGCGTGGGGCTGATATGTTCAGCTTTACGTGCCGTAATTGCGTGGGCAGTCGATGGCATCCAAATCCAATCCGTTTGCGTTCCTGCAGCAGGTTCGCACCGAAACGTCCAAGGTTACCTGGCCGTCTCGCCGCGAGACCATGATCTCGACGATCATGGTTCTGGTGATGGTCGTCTTTGCCGCGCTGTTTTTCTTTGCTGCTGACCAGCTGATTGGCTGGGCTTTGAGCTACGTGCTCAACACCGGCAACTGATCGGGTGGAGATATAAGATGGCGGCACGTTGGTATATCGTCCACGCGTATTCGAATTTTGAGAAGAAGGTGGCTGAATCCATCGAGGAGAAGGCCAGGCAGAAGGGGCTCGAGCATCTCTTCGAAAAGATCCTCGTGCCGACCGAAAAGGTGGTTGAGGTGCGCCGCGGCCGCAAGGTCGACAGCGAGCGCAAGTTCTTTCCGGGCTATGTCATGGTTCGAGCGAACCTGACGGACGAGGCCTACCACCTCATCAAGAACACGCCGAAGGTCACCGGTTTCCTCGGCTCCGATAACAAGCCCGTTCCGATTCCGGACTCCGAAGCCGAGCGCATTCTCGGCCAGGTCCAGGAAGGTGTCGAGCGGCCAAAGGCTTCGGTTACCTTCGAGGTCGGCGAACAGGTCCGCGTTTCCGATGGCCCGTTCGCGTCGTTCAACGGCACGGTTCAGGATGTGGACGAAGAGCGTTCGCGCCTGAAGGTGGAAGTGTCGATCTTCGGCCGTGCAACGCCGGTCGAGCTGGAATACGGTCAGGTCGAAAAGGTCTGATTTTTGAGATGGAAGTCGGTCAGTACTGACCGGCTTCTGCGCGGCGATAGCCGCCAATCGCGTGGAAGGTGAGGGGTCTTAGCCGGGCCTTAAAATCCGCACCACGCAACCGCAGCCGCCGGAGAAATCCGGCATCACTGGCCGGGCAACCGGTCATCAATGAAAGGCAGAGAGTTATGGCTAAGAAAGTTGCAGGCCAGCTCAAGCTTCAGGTCAAGGCAGGATCGGCAAACCCGTCCCCGCCGATCGGCCCGGCGCTTGGTCAGCGTGGCATCAATATCATGGAATTCTGCAAGGCGTTCAATGCCGCCACGCAGGAAATGGAAAAGGGTATGCCGATCCCGGTTGTCATCACCTACTACCAGGACAAGTCCTTTACCTTCGTGATGAAGCAGCCGCCCGTCAGCTACTTCCTTAAGAAGGAAGCGAAGATCCAGTCCGGTTCGAAGACGCCCGGCAAGGGCTCTGTCGCTGGCAAGCTGACCAAGGCTCAGGTCAAGGCGATTGCCGAAGCGAAGATGAAGGACCTGAACGCAGCAGATATCGAAGGTGCAATGGCGATGATCGAGGGCTCTGCCCGCGCCATGGGCCTGGAAGTGGTAGGTTAAGACCATGGCTGGCAAGCGCACCAAGAAGATCAACGAAGGTGTTGATCCCACGAAGCTCTACGCTCTCAACCTTGCTATCGGCATGGTCAAGGACCGGGCTGTCGCCAAGTTCGATGAAACCATCGAAGTCGCCATGAACCTCGGCGTCGATCCGCGTCACGCAGACCAGATGGTCCGCGGCGTGGTCAACCTGCCGAACGGTACGGGCCGTGACGTTCGCGTCGCCGTTTTCGCGCGCGGCGCCAAGGCTGACGAAGCCAAGGCAGCCGGTGCTGACATCGTCGGCGCAGAAGAGCTGGTCGAAATCGTCCAGGGCGGCAAGATCGATTTCGATCGTGTCATCGCGACCCCGGACATGATGCCGCTCGTCGGCCGTCTCGGTAAGGTACTCGGCCCGCGCGGCATGATGCCGAACCCGAAGGTCGGAACGGTCACCATGGACGTTGCCGGGGCAGTCAAGGCCTCCAAGGGCGGCGCCGTCGAATTCCGCGTCGAGAAGGCTGGTATCGTTCACGCCGGCATCGGCAAGGCATCCTTCGATGCAAAGGCTCTGGAAGAAAACATCCGTGCCTTCGCTGATGCCGTCATCAAGGCGAAGCCGGCTGGCGCAAAGGGCAACTACGTCAAGCGCGTAGCGATCTCTTCGACCATGGGCCCGGGCGTCAAGATCGACCCGTCGTCGGTCACGGCCGCTTAACGAATTTCATCGGGCTTTGCCCGGTGGCAAGAATTCCGGCCTCGAAAGGGGCCGGAATATTCCGGAGAAATCCGGAATCCTGTCCGAGATTGCAGGTGGTTTTCCCTTAATCACTTCGGCCTGCATGAGACGGGTAAGACCCGAATTTCGATGAAGCTCAACTTCATGGATTTGGTTCGAGCCTTGGATGCCTTGTGCCTTCGGCCTTTTGGCGCGAAGCGCGAGGGGACAGGATCCTCAAGCGCCGCTTGGGATCGCTTCTGATCCCGGGAGGCAAAGGCAACCCGGTGGGTCCGTTTCACGGTCCCGCCAACTGGAGATAGGCAGTGGAAAGAGCGGAAAAACGCGAATTCGTCACGGAACTGAACGAAGTCTTCAAGGCTTCGGGCTCGGTTGTCGTGGCCCACTATGCTGGTGCTACAGTCGCGCAGATGAACGACTTCCGTTCGAAGATGCGCGCTGCTGGCGGCACCGTCAGAGTCGCGAAGAACCGCCTGGCCAAGATCGCCCTTCAGGGTACGGAAGCGGAAGGGATTTCCAATCTCTTCACCGGTCAGACGCTGATTGCATACAGCGCCGATCCGATCACCGCTCCGAAAGTCGTCGTGGATTTCGCCAAGGGCAACGACAAGATCGTTGTGCTCGGCGGCGCCATGGGAACAACCACGCTCAACGCCGATGCAGTCAAGTCGCTTGCGACCCTGCCGTCGTTGGACGAACTGCGCGCGAAGCTGCTGGGCATGATCCAGACACCGGCTACCCGCATCGCAGGCGTTGTTGCAGCACCGGCAAGCCAGCTTGCCCGCGTGTTTTCGGCTTACGCCAAGAAGGACGAAGCCGCTTAAGGCGGTTTTTCGCTGTTTATAGAAAACCGGTTCGAACCGAACAAAAGGAACTGATAAAATGGCTGATCTCGCAAAGATCGTAGACGACCTCTCCTCGCTGACCGTTCTGGAAGCTGCAGAACTGTCCAAGCTTCTCGAAGAAAAGTGGGGCGTTTCCGCTGCTGCTCCGGTAGCTGTTGCTGCCGCTGCTGGTGGTGCTGGTGGCGCTGCTGCCGCTGCTGAAGAAGAAAAGACCGAGTTCGACGTCATCCTCACGGATGCCGGCGCCAACAAGATCAACGTCATCAAGGAAGTCCGCGCCATCACCGGCCTCGGCCTCAAGGAAGCCAAGGACCTCGTTGAAGCCGCTCCGAAGGCTGTCAAGGAAGCCGTTTCCAAGGCTGAAGCCGCTGACATCAAGAAGAAGCTTGAAGACGCTGGCGCAAAGGCCGACGTCAAGTAATCTTGAACTGCATCTGGGAGGCGGTCTTCACCGTCTCCCATTTGCCGTTTTTGTGAACGAATTACCCAAAAGCCGCGTGAAAACGGCTTTTGGGTAATGGGTTCTTCAAGAGCATGGTCTCGAACCGAAGCGCAGGGCAATCCGGCCATGTGGCTTCGGGAAGTGGGACGAGATTGAATTATCCATTGATCGACGGGATCGCCTGGCCAGCGGTTCCCGTCCGTTGCAGGCCCGGATGCAATTTTGAAGGAGCGACGATGGCTCAGACCCTTTCGTTCAACGGTCGTAGGCGCGTACGCAAGTTTTTTGGTAAAATCCCCGAAGTCGCAGAAATGCCGAACCTCATCGAGGTTCAGAAGGCGTCCTACGACCAATTCCTGATGGTTGAAGAGCCCAAGGGCGGCCGCCCTGACGAAGGCCTTCAAGCCGTCTTCAAGTCAGTTTTCCCGATCACGGATTTCTCCGGCGCTTCGATGCTGGAATTCGTGTCCTATGAGTTCGAACCGCCGAAGTTCGACGTCGACGAATGCCGCCAGCGCGACCTGACCTACGCCGCGCCGCTGAAGGTTACCCTCCGTCTCATCGTGTTCGATATCGACGAGGATACCGGCGCGAAGTCGATCAAGGACATCAAGGAACAGTCCGTCTACATGGGTGACATGCCGCTCATGACGAACAACGGCACGTTCATCGTGAACGGCACCGAGCGCGTGATCGTGTCCCAGATGCACCGTTCGCCGGGCGTCTTCTTCGATCACGACAAGGGCAAGAGCCATTCTTCCGGCAAGCTGCTCTTCGCCGCCCGCGTGATCCCGTATCGCGGCTCCTGGCTCGACATCGAGTTCGACGCCAAGGACATCGTCTATGCCCGTATCGACCGCCGCCGCAAGATTCCGGTGTCGTCGCTGCTGATGGCCCTCGGCATGGATGGCGAGGAAATCCTCGACACTTTCTACACGAAGTCGCTCTACAAGCGCGACGGCGAAGGCTGGCGCATTCCCTTCCAGCCCGAGGCGCTGAAGGGCGCCAAGGCGATCACCGAGATGGTCGACGCCGACACCGGCGAAGTCGTGGTCGAAGCGGGCAAGAAGCTGACCCCGCGTTTGCTCCGCCAGCTTTCCGACAAGGGTCTCCAGGCTCTGAAGGCGACGGACGACGATCTCTACGGCAACTACCTCGCAGAAGACATCGTCAACTACTCGACGGGTGAGATCTATCTCGAAGCCGGCGACGAAATCGACGAGAAGACCCTGCCGGTCATCCTCGCCAACGGTTTCGACGAAATCCCGGTTCTCGGCATCGACCACATCAATGTCGGCGCCTACATCCGCAACACGCTCAACGCCGATAAGAACGAGAACCGCCAGGACGCGCTGTTCGACATCTACCGCGTCATGCGTCCGGGTGAACCGCCGACCATGGAATCGGCCGAAGCCATGTTCAACTCGCTGTTTTTCGATGCGGAGCGTTACGACCTCTCCGCCGTCGGCCGCGTGAAGATGAACATGCGTCTCGACCTCGACGTCGAAGACACCGTCCGCGTCCTGCGCAAGGACGACATCCTGGCCGTGGTCAAGATGCTCGTCGAGCTACGCGACGGCAAGGGCGAGATCGACGACATCGACAACCTTGGCAACCGCCGCGTCCGCTCGGTCGGCGAGCTGATGGAAAACCAGTACCGTCTGGGCCTGCTGCGCATGGAACGCGCGATCAAGGAGCGCATGTCCTCGATCGAAATCGACACGGTCATGCCGCAGGATCTGATCAACGCGAAGCCGGCAGCTGCCGCCGTTCGCGAATTCTTCGGCTCCTCGCAGCTCTCGCAGTTCATGGACCAGGTCAACCCGCTGTCGGAGATCACCCACAAGCGCCGTCTCTCGGCACTTGGCCCGGGCGGGCTGACCCGCGAGCGCGCCGGCTTCGAAGTCCGCGACGTTCATCCGACCCACTACGGCCGTATTTGCCCGATCGAAACGCCGGAAGGCCCGAACATCGGTCTCATCAACTCGCTGGCGACCTTTGCGCGCGTCAACAAGTACGGCTTCATCGAGAGCCCTTACCGCCGCATCGTCGACGGCAAGGTGACGAACGATGTTCTTTACCTGTCGGCCATGGAAGAGGCGAAGTACTACGTCGCACAGGCCAACGCCGAACTCGACAAGGACGGTTCCTTCGTTGACGAATTCGTCGTGTGCCGTCACGCCGGCGAAGTCATGCTCGCCCCGCGCGACAGCATGAACCTGATGGACGTCTCGCCGAAGCAGGTCGTTTCGGTTGCAGCCGCTCTTATCCCGTTCCTGGAAAATGACGACGCTAACCGCGCCCTCATGGGCTCGAACATGCAGCGTCAGGCTGTTCCGTTGCTGCGTGCCGAAGCTCCGTTCGTTGGCACCGGCATGGAGCCGGTCGTCGCTCGCGACTCCGGTGCAGCTATCGGCGCCCGCCGCGGTGGCGTCGTTGACCAGGTCGACGCGACGCGTATCGTCATCCGCGCAACGGAAGACCTCGAAGCCGGCAAGTCCGGCGTCGATATCTACCGCCTGCAGAAGTTCCAGCGGTCGAACCAGAACACCTGCGTCAACCAGCGTCCGCTGGTCACCGTCGGTGACGTTGTCAACCGCGGCGACATTCTCGCGGACGGTCCGTCGACCGACCTTGGCGATCTGGCTCTCGGCCGCAACGCGCTCGTCGCGTTCATGCCGTGGAACGGCTACAACTACGAAGATTCGATCCTGCTCTCCGAGCGTATCGTTGCCGACGACGTGTTCACCTCCATCCACATCGAAGAATTCGAAGTGATGGCGCGCGACACGAAGCTTGGTCCGGAAGAAATCACGCGCGATATTCCGAATGTTTCGGAAGAAGCGCTGAAGAACCTCGACGAAGCAGGCATTGTCTACATCGGCGCCGAAGTTCAGCCGGGTGATATCCTTGTCGGCAAGATCACGCCGAAGGGCGAAAGCCCGATGACGCCGGAAGAAAAGCTCCTGCGCGCCATCTTCGGTGAAAAGGCGTCCGACGTCCGCGATACGTCGATGCGCATGCCGCCCGGCACCTACGGCACGATCGTCGAAGTGCGCGTCTTCAACCGCCACGGCGTTGAAAAGGACGAGCGCGCAATGGCAATCGAGCGCGAAGAGATCGAGCGTCTTGCCAAGGACCGCGACGACGAGCAGGCGATTCTCGACCGTAACGTCTACGGCCGTCTGATCGAGATGCTCCGCGGCCAGATGTCCATCGCCGGCCCGAAGGGCTTCAAGAAGGGCGCCGAGCTTTCGAACGCCGTGGTCTCCGAATATCCCCGCTCGCAGTGGTGGATGTTCGCAGTCGAGGACGAGAAGGTCCAGAGCGAACTCGAAGCACTCCGCGGCCAGTACGACGAATCCAAGTCGCGCCTTGAGCAGCGCTTCATGGACAAGGTCGAGAAGGTCCAGCGCGGCGATGAAATGCCTCCGGGCGTGATGAAGATGGTCAAGGTCTTCGTCGCAGTGAAGCGCAAGATCCAGCCGGGCGACAAGATGGCCGGCCGTCACGGCAACAAGGGTGTTGTGTCGCGCATCGTTCCGGTCGAAGACATGCCGTTCCTCGAAGACGGCACGCATGTCGACGTCGTTCTGAACCCGCTGGGCGTGCCTTCGCGCATGAACGTCGGCCAGATCCTCGAGACGCACCTCGGCTGGGCTTGCGCCGGCATGGGCAAGCAGATCGGTGATCTGATCGAAGCCTACAAGGCGAACGGCAATATCGAGCCGTTGCGCAAGACGATCGGCGACGTTGTCGGCGACGGTCCGAAGGCCGAGCAGGTCAAGGACTTCGACGATGACTCGGTTCTGCGTCTTGCGGACCAGTGGAAGCGCGGCGTTTCGATCGCAACGCCGGTCTTCGACGGCGCCCATGAAGGCGATGTCAACGAGATGCTGCGTCTGGCGGGTCTCAAGGATTCCGGTCAGTCGACGCTGTATGACGGCCGTACCGGCGAGCAGTTCGACCGTCAGGTGACCGTGGGCTACATCTACATGCTGAAGCTCAACCACCTGGTCGACGACAAGATCCACGCCCGTTCGATCGGTCCTTACTCGCTCGTGACCCAGCAGCCACTGGGCGGCAAGGCCCAGTTCGGCGGCCAGCGCTTCGGCGAAATGGAGGTCTGGGCTCTGGAAGCATACGGCGCAGCCTACACGCTGCAGGAAATGCTGACGGTGAAGTCGGACGACGTTGCCGGCCGCACCAAGGTCTACGAAGCCATCGTCCGGGGCGACGATACGTTCGAAGCGGGTATTCCCGAAAGCTTCAACGTTCTCGTCAAGGAAATGCGCTCGCTCGGCCTTTCCGTCGAGCTGGAGAACTCGAAGGTCGAGGATCTGCAGCAGGCGGGCCAGTTGCCGGACGCAGCCGAGTAACCACTTGATAGGGTGTGCGCCTTAAGAGGGCGCACACCGTTCCCGCCATGGCCCCGTAATGTGTCGGCCGGGCAGGGACGTTTCCGCCGCATTGTGCGGTTATTGTCGTTTTGAGCGTTGGCGCGGCTCCCGGGATTTGCCGCCGACCATCGCAAGCTAAGGGCGCTTTCGCCCATGAAGGAGACAGGCATGAACCAAGAGGTCATGAATCTTTTCAATCCGCAGGTGCCTGCACAGAATTTCGACTCCATCCGGATTTCGATTGCCTCTCCGGAGAAGATCCTTTCCTGGTCCTACGGTGAGATCAAGAAGCCGGAAACCATCAACTACCGCACGTTCAAGCCGGAACGCGATGGTCTCTTCTGCGCGCGCATCTTCGGGCCGATCAAGGACTACGAGTGCCTTTGCGGCAAGTACAAGCGCATGAAGTACAAGGGCATCATCTGCGAAAAGTGCGGCGTCGAAGTCACGCTGTCGCGCGTTCGCCGCGAGCGCATGGGCCATATCGAGCTTGCAGCACCCGTTGCCCACATCTGGTTCCTGAAGTCGCTGCCGAGCCGCATTTCCACGCTGCTCGACATGACGCTGAAGGATGTCGAGCGCGTCCTGTATTTCGAAAACTACATCGTCACCGAGCCGGGCCTCACGGCCCTTAAGGAACATCAGCTCCTCTCGGAAGAAGAGTACATGCTCGCCGTCGACGAATATGGCGAAGACCAGTTCACGGCGATGATCGGCGCTGAAGCCATCTACGAGATGCTGGCATCGATGAACCTCGAGAAGATCGCCGGCGATCTGCGTTCCGAGCTTGCCGACACCACGTCGGATCTCAAGCAGAAGAAGCTGATGAAGCGGCTGAAGATCGTCGAGAACTTCATGGAATCCGGCAACCGTCCGGAATGGATGATCATGAAGGTCGTTCCGGTGATCCCGCCGGATCTGCGTCCGCTGGTTCCGCTCGATGGCGGCCGCTTTGCGACGTCGGACCTCAACGATCTCTATCGTCGCGTCATCAACCGTAACAATCGTCTGAAGCGCCTGATCGAGCTTCGTGCGCCGGGTATCATTATCCGCAACGAAAAGCGCATGTTGCAGGAATCCGTCGATGCGCTGTTCGACAACGGCCGTCGCGGCCGCGTCATCACGGGTGCCAACAAGCGTCCGCTGAAGTCGCTCTCCGACATGCTCAAGGGCAAGCAGGGCCGCTTCCGCCAGAACCTGCTTGGTAAGCGCGTTGACTATTCCGGCCGCTCGGTCATCGTGACCGGTCCGGAGCTGAAGCTGCACCAGTGCGGCCTGCCGAAGAAGATGGCGCTCGAACTCTTCAAGCCGTTCATCTACGCCCGCCTCGACGCCAAGGGTTATTCCTCGACCGTCAAGCAGGCGAAGAAGCTGGTCGAGAAGGAAAAGCCGGAAGTCTGGGATATCCTGGACGAGGTCATCCGCGAGCATCCGGTTCTCTTGAACCGCGCACCGACGCTGCACCGCCTGGGCATCCAGGCCTTCGAACCCACCCTGGTCGAAGGCAAGGCGATCCAGCTGCATCCGCTCGTTTGCACGGCCTTCAACGCCGACTTCGATGGCGACCAGATGGCCGTCCACGTGCCACTGTCTCTCGAAGCCCAGCTCGAAGCCCGCGTTCTGATGATGTCGACGAACAACATCCTGCACCCGGCAAACGGCGCACCGATCATCGTTCCGTCGCAGGACATGGTTCTCGGCCTCTACTACCTCTCGATCATGAACCAGAACGAGCCGGGCGAAGGCATGGCCTTCTCCGACCTCGGCGAACTGCATCATGCTCTCGAAAGCAAGGTCGTCACCCTGCACACCAAGATCCGCGGCCGCTTCAAGTCGATCAGCGAGGACGGCAAGCCGTACTCCAAGATCTATGAAACGACCCCGGGCCGCCTGCTCATCGGCGAATTGCTGCCGAAGAACGGCAAGGTGCCTTTCGACATCTGCAACCAGGAAATGACCAAGAAGAACATCTCCAAGATGATCGACACGGTCTACCGTCATTGCGGCCAGAAGGACACGGTCATTTTCTGCGACCGCATCATGCAGCTCGGCTTCTCGCATGCCTGCCGCGCCGGCATCTCGTTCGGCAAGGACGACATGGTGATCCCGGATACCAAGGTGAAGATCGTCGGCGATACCGAAGCACTCGTGAAGGAATACGAGCAGCAGTATAACGACGGCCTCATCACGCAGGGCGAAAAGTACAACAAGGTCGTCGATGCCTGGGGCAAGGCCACCGAGAAGGTCGCCGAAGAGATGATGGCCCGCATCAAGGCTGTCGAGTTCGACGAAAAGACCGGCCGCCAGAAGCCCATGAACTCGATCTACATGATGAGCCACTCGGGCGCCCGCGGTTCGCCGAACCAGATGCGTCAGCTGGGCGGCATGCGCGGCCTGATGGCTAAGCCCTCGGGCGAAATCATCGAGACGCCGATCATCTCGAACTTCAAGGAAGGCCTGACCGTCAACGAGTACTTCAACTCGACCCACGGCGCCCGTAAGGGTCTGGCAGACACCGCCTTGAAGACGGCAAACTCGGGCTACCTGACCCGCCGTCTCGTCGACGTCGCGCAGGATTGCATCGTCAACTCCGTGGATTGCGGCACCGACAAGGGCCTCACCATGACCGCCATCGTCGATGCCGGTCAGGTCGTTGCCTCGCTCGGCGCACGTATCCTCGGCCGTACGGCACTCGACAACATCGATCACCCGGTCACCGGCGAGCGCATCGTCGATGCAGGCAAGATGATCCTCGAGCCAGATGTCGTCGAGATCGAAAAGGCTGGTATCCAGTCGATCCGCATCCGTTCGGCACTGACCTGCGAAATCCAGACAGGCGTCTGCTCGGTCTGCTACGGCCGCGACCTTGCTCGCGGTACGCCGGTCAACATGGGCGAAGCGGTCGGCGTCATCGCGGCTCAGTCGATCGGCGAGCCAGGCACGCAGCTCACCATGCGTACCTTCCACCTTGGCGGTACGGCCACCGTGGTCGACCAGTCGTTCCTGGAAGCCTCGTATGAAGGAACGGTTCAGATCAAGAACCGCAACCTTCTGCGGAACTCCGAAGGCATCCTCGTTGCCATGGGCCGGAACATGACCGTCCAGATCCTGGACGAGCGTGGCGTTGAGCGCTCCTCGCAGCGCGTTGCCTACGGTTCGAAGCTGTATGTGGACGAGGGCGACAAGGTGAAGCGCGGCCAGCGTCTGGCTGAGTGGGATCCGTACACCCGTCCGATAATGACGGAACTGGCCGGTACCGTTCAGTTCGAAGACGTTGTCGACGGTCTCTCCGTTCTCGAAGCGACCGACGAATCCACGGGTATCACCAAGCGTCAGGTCATCGACTGGCGTTCGACCCCGCGTGGTTCGGACCTCAAGCCGGCAATCGTCATCAAGGACGTAAGCGGCAATGTCGCGAAGCTGTCTCGCGGCGGCGATGCCCGCTTCCTGCTTTCGGTCGACGCGATCCTTTCGGTCGAGCCGGGCCAGAAGGTCTCCCAGGGTGACGTGCTTGCACGTTCGCCGCTGGAAAGCGCCAAGACCAAGGACATCACCGGCGGTCTGCCGCGCGTTGCCGAACTCTTCGAAGCCCGCCGCCCTAAGGATCATGCCATCATCGCTGAGATCGATGGTACGATCCGCCTCGGCCGCGACTACAAGAACAAGCGCCGCGTCATCATCGAGCCGGCGGAAGACGGTGTCGAGCCTGTCGAATACCTGATCCCGAAGGGCAAGCCCTTCCACCTTCAGGAAGGCGACTATATCGAAAAGGGCGACTACATCCTCGACGGCAACCCGGCACCGCACGACATCCTGGCGATCAAGGGCGTAGAGGCTCTGGCTTCCTACCTCGTCAACGAAATCCAGGAAGTCTACCGCTTGCAGGGCGTTGTCATCAACGACAAGCACATCGAAGTGATTGTCCGTCAGATGCTGCAGAAGGTGGAAATCACCGATGCGGGCGACTCGACTTATATCGTCGGCGACAACGTCGACCGTATCGAGCTCGAGGACGTCAACGACGGCCTGATCGAGCAGGGCAAGAAGCCTGCCTATGGCGAGCCGGTTCTTCTGGGCATCACCAAGGCGTCGCTGCAGACCCCGTCCTTCATCTCCGCCGCTTCCTTCCAGGAAACGACGAAGGTGCTGACGGAAGCTGCGATCGCCGGCAAGACTGACGGTCTGCAGGGTCTCAAGGAAAACGTCATCGTCGGGCGCCTCATCCCGGCCGGTACCGGCGGCACCATGACGGCGATCCGCCGCATCGCGACGTCGCGCGATGAGATGATCCTCGAAGAGCGCCGCAAGGGCACGGGCGCGGATGCCGCAACCCCGATGCTCCAGGATATGGCCGGCGAAAACGCTTCGGCGGCCGAATAGCCGGCAGCCCGGACTCAGAATGGAAAACCGCCCGGAGCGATCCGGGCGGTTTTTTGTTTGATTTCGCGGCGGCGGGGAGGCCGAAAATAGTTCTCCATTCTTTCTTGATAACTACTACAGGCTCGCCTCCATGTTGCATACGGAAGTCGTTCCCATGGCTCGGAACCGCATGCGGTTTTTCGATGAAAGGAAAAGACACCTTGCATCGCTCGATGCCGCTTTGGCCTGCGGGATGGCCACCTCGAAGCCGGCTGCGTTCAACCGGCAGGACGTTTTTGCCGAGCTGAAAGACCGTATAATCGTTTCGTGGAAGGTGCATATTGCGCACGTCTCCAACAGCGCGATGAACTATGAAGCGATCGTAATTTCCCAAGCTCGGATTGGTTAGCGAAGCAGGATGAGGCAATTCTGCATTCCGTAACCGAGCCTGGCCTTTGCTGCTGCGATATCAATCCAGAAAAAGCGGAGCAGGATCGGTCCGCCGCCGCCGAATGGTGTCATCTCGTGATGAAGCCAGGTGTCGGGGTAGGGCCCTCCAATATCGGCATGATAGTAATGCCGCCGGTGGTAGATGGCGGCGCCGTTCTTGATGAAGCGGTAGTCATCGATTGCAAGCGGACGAAGAGTGTTGCTCAGCGCAAGACCTGTCTCTTCGGCGAATTCGCGGGTTGCCGCTTGCTCAGGGTCTTCGCCGGGTTCGACCGTCCCGCCCGGAACCTGCAGTTCGATCTCCGGAAAATCCGGCTCGTCGAAAACCAGGAGTCGGCCGCGCCAGGTGGCGTAGATCAGCACCTTTTGCGCATCCGGCCCCGTCATGTCTTCAGTTGAAGCGGATGATGGCGACTTCGCCTTCGAGCGCGCCTTGGTACGCCGAGGCATGCGGTTCTTCTTCGGGAACGTCGGTCAGCATGCCGATCTGGTCGAGGTCGGCTTCGATGAAGCCCTCTTCGGCAAGGGCGTTCAGCGCCTCGCGCACCGCGCTGTCGTCATCGGCGGCCTTCAACATCACGTGCAGGTCGACGCCCTCGGCGCCATCGGACTCGTAGCCCTTGCCGATGATGATGAAGATCATCGGGCCTACGGAATTATTGTCGTTGTCGGGCTTCTCGATCATTCATCGGTCCTTTGGATATCTGGCGATTCGAAACTCGAATCCGTTTTTGACAGGCGCGCGGCCTGCGATCGCTGATTCCTTATCCGTTTTTGCAGCGATGCCCAAGTTCAACTTGGCATGCGGTGTCCGTTGCGTCTAAAAGCCTTCAAAGAGCGCACGCAGCCCGGGTTTCAAGGCGATCCGCCGAAGATTATTTCTTAACCGGCCTTGACGAACCAGCGGGAAACCAGTAGTACCCGCGCCATCGGAACCCATGTGAGGCATGGCTGTCCGGGGCGTCTCGTCCTGGAGTTCTCCTCAAACAAGGTTCGAAACGCACGTTGAAGATATGATGCCTGCACGCATGACGCATGTCTTTTTTGCGTCCTCTGCCTTCAGTGGTCCATCTGCGCAAGCGGATCGGGCCACATTTTGCGCATTGACGACAGCCGTGTGATCTTGCCGGAGACGGCGCGAGTTACGCCCGCAAGGGTTTGAGAGATAAACGTAAGGGATGGTTGAATGCCTACCGTAAACCAGCTGATCCGCAAGCCTCGCCAGGCAAGTGTAAAGCGTAACAAGGTTCCTGCGCTGCAGGAAAACCCGCAGAAGCGCGGCGTTTGCACCCGCGTCTACACCACGACGCCGAAGAAGCCGAACTCGGCTCTGCGTAAGGTTGCCAAGATCCGCCTCACCAACGGCTTCGAAGTCATTGGTTACATTCCCGGCGAAGGTCACAACCTTCAGGAACACTCCGTCGTCATGATCCGTGGCGGCCGCGTGAAGGACCTTCCGGGTGTCCGTTACCACATCATCCGCGGCGTTCTCGATACCCAGGGTGTCAAGAACCGCAAGCAGCGCCGTTCGAAGTACGGTGCGAAGCGTCCGAAGTAATTCGGTTTTGGTTTTCCGGCGCTGCGCGAGGTTCTCCGCGTGGTAAAGCGCCTTAACAGTTGAAGAGACGAGAAGTATGTCCCGACGTCACAGAGCAGAAAAGCGCGAGATCAACCCGGACCCGAAGTTCGGCGATCTGGTTGTCACGAAGTTCATGAATGCCATCATGCTCGACGGCAAGAAGTCCGTTGCTGAAAACATCGTATACGGCGCATTCGACGTCGTGCAGGGCAAGTCCAAGCAGGAGCCGATTGCGGTTTTCCACGCTGCGCTCGATAACATCGCCCCGCACGTCGAAGTCCGCTCGCGCCGCGTCGGTGGTGCGACCTACCAGGTCCCGGTCGACGTCCGTCCGGAGCGCCGTCAGGCTCTCGCCATTCGCTGGCTGATCGCTGCTGCCCGCAAGCGCAACGAAACGACCATGGTTGACCGCCTCTCGGGCGAGCTTCTCGATGCATCCAACAACCGCGGCAGTGCCGTCAAGAAGCGCGAAGACACGCACAAGATGGCCGATGCCAACCGTGCGTTCTCGCACTATCGCTGGTAATTCCGAACGGTATCGAAAGGCAGTCCACAATGGCTCGCGAATATAAAATCGAAGACTACCGCAATTTCGGTATCATGGCGCACATCGACGCCGGCAAGACCACGACCACCGAACGTATTCTTTATTACACCGGTAAGTCGCACAAGATCGGCGAAGTCCACGACGGCGCAGCCACCATGGACTGGATGGAGCAGGAACAGGAGCGTGGCATCACGATCACCTCCGCTGCGACCACGACCTTCTGGAAGGGCCGTGACGGCAAGATGCGCCGCTTCAACATCATTGACACCCCCGGCCACGTCGACTTCACCATCGAAGTCGAGCGTTCGCTGCGCGTTCTTGACGGCGCCATCGCACTTCTCGATGCCAACGCCGGTGTCGAGCCGCAGACTGAAACCGTCTGGCGCCAGGCCGAGAAGTATCATGTTCCGCGCATGATCTTCTGCAACAAGATGGACAAGACCGGTGCGGACTTCTACCGCTCCGTCGAGATGATCAAGACCCGTCTCGGCGCGACGGCTGTCGTCATGCAGCTGCCGATCGGCGCAGAAACCGAGTTCAAGGGCGTTGTCGACCTGATCGAGATGAACGCTCTCATCTGGCGCGACGAGTCTCTCGGCGCACAGTGGGACGTCGTCGAAATCCCGGAAGACATGAAGGCCAAGGCTGAAGAATATCGCGAAAAGCTGATCGAGACGGTTGTTGAGATCGACGAAGCCGCAATGGAAGCCTACCTCGAAGGCAACATGCCGGACAACGATCAGATCCGCGCGCTCGTTCGCCGCGGCACCATCGACGTCAAGTTTCATCCGATGTTCTGCGGTACTGCCTTCAAGAACAAGGGCGTTCAGCCGCTACTCGACGCAGTTGTCGATTACCTGCCGTCGCCGCTCGACATTCCGGCGATCAAGGGTATCGACGTGAAGACGGAAGCTGAAATCGAGCGTCACCCCGATGACGCCGAGCCGCTCTCCATGCTCGCCTTCAAGATCATGAACGACCCCTTCGTCGGTTCGCTCACCTTCGCCCGCATCTATTCCGGCAAGCTCGAGAAGGGCGCGTCGGTCATGAACACGGTCAAGGACAAGCGCGAGCGCGTCGGCCGCATGCTGCAGATGCACTCCAACTCGCGTGAAGACATCGAAGAAGCCTTCGCCGGCGACATCGTTGCTCTCGCAGGCCTCAAGGAAACCACCACTGGCGATACGCTGTGTGATCCGCTGAAGCCGGTTATCCTCGAGCGCATGGAATTCCCCGAGCCGGTCATCCAGATCGCCATCGAGCCGAAGACCAAGGGCGACCAGGAAAAGATGGGCCTCGCGCTCAACCGCCTGGCTGCCGAAGACCCGTCCTTCCGCGTGAAGACGGACCAGGAATCGGGCCAGACGATCATCGCCGGCATGGGTGAACTTCACCTCGACATCATCGTTGACCGCATGCGCCGCGAGTTCAAGGTTGAAGCAACCGTCGGTGCGCCGCAGGTTGCCTACCGCGAAACCATCACGAAGACGCACGAAGAAGACTACACGCACAAGAAGCAGTCCGGTGGTACCGGCCAGTTCGCGCGCGTCAAGATCATCTTCGAACCGAATCCGGAAGGCGACGACTTCAAGTTCGAGTCCAAGATCGTCGGCGGTGCTGTTCCGAAGGAATACATCCCGGGCGTTCAGAAGGGCATCGAAAGCGTTTTGACCTCCGGTCCGCTCGCAGGCTTCCCGATGCTCGGCGTCAAGGCGACGCTGATCGACGGTGCCTTCCACGATGTCGACTCGTCGGTCCTGGCGTTCGAAATCGCCTCCCGCGCTTGCTTCCGTGAGGCAGCAAAGAAGGCTGGCGCTCAGCTGCTCGAGCCGATGATGAAGGTCGAAGTCGTGACGCCGGAAGACTATGTCGGCGACGTCATCGGCGACCTGAACTCGCGCCGTGGTCAGATCCAGGGCCAGGAGAGCCGCGGCATCGCTGTCGTCATCAACGCGAACGTTCCGCTGGCGAACATGTTCAAGTACGTCGACAACCTGCGCTCCATGTCGCAGGGCCGCGCTCAGTACACGATGACCTTCGATCACTACGCGCCGGTCCCGTCGAACGTCGCAACTGAAATCCAGGCAAAGTATTCCGGTCAGAAGTGACCGGAATACCAATTGACCGATAACAAGAATTAGATCCCTTCGGGGACTAGCAGAATGGAGAGCCGAAAATGGCAAAGAGTAAGTTTGAGCGCAACAAGCCGCACGTTAACATCGGCACGATCGGCCACGTTGACCACGGCAAGACGTCTCTGACGGCGGCGATCACGAAGTACTTCGGCGAGTTCAAGGCGTATGACCAGATCGACGCTGCGCCGGAAGAAAAGGCTCGCGGCATCACGATTTCGACGGCGCATGTCGAGTATGAGACGGCTGCCCGCCACTACGCGCACGTCGACTGCCCCGGCCACGCCGACTACGTCAAGAACATGATCACCGGTGCCGCACAGATGGACGGCGCGATCCTGGTGTGCTCGGCTGCCGACGGCCCGATGCCGCAGACCCGCGAACACATCCTGCTCGCCCGCCAGGTGGGCGTTCCGGCAATCGTCGTGTTCCTGAACAAGGTCGACCAGGTCGACGACGCCGAGCTTCTCGAGCTCGTCGAGCTGGAAGTGCGCGAACTGCTGTCGTCCTACGACTTCCCGGGCGACGACATCCCGGTCGTCAAGGGTTCGGCGCTGGCTGCTCTTGAAGATTCCGACAAGAAGATTGGCGAAGATGCGATCCGCGAGCTGATGGCCCAGGTCGACGCCTACATCCCGACGCCTGAGCGTCCGATCGACCAGCCGTTCCTGATGCCGATCGAAGACGTGTTCTCGATCTCGGGCCGCGGTACGGTCGTGACCGGCCGCGTCGAGCGCGGTATCGTCAAGGTTGGCGAAGAAGTCGAGATCGTCGGCATCCGCCCGACCTCGAAGACGACGGTGACCGGCGTTGAAATGTTCCGCAAGCTGCTCGACCAGGGCCAGGCCGGCGACAACATCGGCGCACTGATCCGCGGCGTGAACCGCGACGGCGTCGAGCGTGGCCAGATCCTGTGCAAGCCGGGTTCGGTGAAGCCGCACAAGAAGTTCAAGGCTGAAGCCTACATCCTGACGAAGGAAGAAGGCGGCCGTCATACGCCGTTCTTCACCAACTACCGTCCGCAGTTCTACTTCCGCACGACGGACGTGACGGGCATCGTGACGCTGCCGGAAGGCACGGAAATGGTGATGCCGGGCGACAACGTCACGGTTGACGTCGAGCTGATCGTGCCGATCGCCATGGAAGAAAAGCTGCGCTTCGCCATCCGCGAAGGCGGCCGTACCGTCGGCGCCGGTATCGTTGCATCGATCGTAGAGTAATCTTTTAAGCAAGCGGCCCCAGGGCCGCTTGCTTATGACATAAAAATGTAGCAAATGGCGCGCGAGCGCGATTTGCGTCTGCTTCGGCTTCGAGGCAGGCAATGAACAGATAAGGTGGGCCTTAAGGCCTGGAGACTGGAAAGGGACATCGTTTTCGGTGTCCCCTTCGATCTTTGAAACCGGTGGTCCGCCTTAGGAAAAGAAGAACAGCCCGTGCCGTTTTGCTGGCACGCGAAGAACAAACACAAGGATAACGTCGAATGAACGGCCAAAATATCCGCATTCGCCTGAAGGCGTTCGATCACCGAATTCTCGATGCTTCCACGCGCGAGATTGTGTCGACGGCGAAGCGCACCGGAGCTAGTGTCCGGGGCCCCGTTCCGCTTCCGACCCGCATCGAGAAGTTTACGGTCAACCGGTCCCCGCACATCGACAAGAAGAGCCGCGAGCAGTTCGAGATGCGCACGCATAAGCGCCTCCTCGACATCGTAGACCCGACCCCGCAGACGGTGGACGCGCTGATGAAGCTCGATCTCGCCGCCGGTGTCGATGTTGAGATCAAGCTCTGAGCCTGGGCTCGAGCGGATTTGGAAGGATTGAACCGATGCGTTCAGGTGTGATTGCACAGAAGGTGGGAATGACCCGCGTCTACAACGACGCCGGCGAGCATGTCCCGGTAACGGTATTGCGTATGGAAGGCTGCCAGGTCGTTTCTACGCGCACTGTAGAAAAGAATGGCTATACCGCAGTTCAGCTCGGTGCTGGCCAGGCGAAGGTTAAGAACACGTCCAAGGCGATGCGCGGCAACTTTGCTGTCGCCAACGTCGAGCCGAAGGCCAAGCTCGCAGAATTCCGCGTTTCGGAAGACAACCTGCTCGAGGTCGGCACCGAGCTCAAGGCTGGTCACTTCGCTGCAGGTCAGCTCGTCGACGTGACGGGTACGACCATCGGTAAGGGTTTTGCCGGCGCCATGAAGCGCCACGGCTTCGGCGGTCTGCGCGCCACGCACGGTGTGTCCGTTTCGCACCGTTCGCATGGTTCGACGGGTTCGCGCCAGGATCCAGGCAAGGTTTTCAAGAACAAGAAGATGGCTGGTCACATGGGCCAGACGCGCGTAACGACTCAGAACCTGGAAGTGGTTTCGACCGATGAAGATCGCGGTCTGATCCTGATCAAGGGTGCAGTACCCGGTTCCAAGGGTGCCTGGATCATCGTGCGCGATGCCGTCAAGTCGGCAGCGAAGTAAGGAGCCGGACCAATGGAATTCAACGTCAAGACCCTCGAGGGAAAAGACGCAGGGAAGGTTTCTCTCTCTGACGCGATTTTCGGCCTCGAGCCCCGCGAAGACATTCTTGCCCGCGTCATCCGCTGGCAGCTTGCCAAGAAGCAGCAGGGCACGCACCAGGCAAAGGGCCGCGCGGACGTTTCGCGTACCGGCGCCAAGATGTACAAGCAGAAGGGTACGGGCCGCGCTCGTCACCATTCGGCTCGCGCTCCGCAGTTCCGCGGCGGTGGTAAGGCTCACGGCCCGGTCGCCCGCAGCCACGAGCACGACCTTCCGAAGAAGGTTCGCGCTCTCGGCCTGCGCCACGCTCTGTCGGCCAAGTTCAAGTCCGAGGACGTCATCGTCATCGACAATCTGGTCGCTGCTGAAGCAAAGACCAAGGCTCTCGCATCCGTTTTTGAGACGCTGGGCCTGACCAATGCGCTCTTCATCGGCGGCGCTGAGCTTGACGGCAACTTCAAGCTTGCAGCAAAGAACATCCCGAACATCGATGTTCTGCCGATCCAGGGCATCAACGTTTACGATATCGTGCGCCGCGGCAAGCTCGTGCTTTCCAAGGCTGCCGTTGAAGCTCTAGAGGAGCGTTTCAAGTGACCGATCTTCGCCACTACGATGTGATCGTCTCGCCGGCGATCACCGAAAAGTCCACGCTGGTATCGGAAAACAACCAGGTTGTTTTCAACGTCGCCAAGGCGGCCACGAAGCCGGAAATCAAGGCTGCAGTCGAGGCGCTCTTCGGCGTCAAGGTCACGGCCGTCAACACTCTGCTCCGCAAGGGCAAGACCAAGCGTTTCCGCGGTTTTGTAGGCAAGCAGAAGGACGTGAAGAAGGCTGTCGTGACGCTGGCTGAAGGCCAGACGATCGACGTCTCCACCGGTCTCTGAGGAATAAGAAAATGGCATTGAAAACATTCAATCCTACGACCCCGAGCCAGCGCCAGCTCGTCATCGTTGACCGTTCTGGCCTGTGGAAGGGCAAGCCGGTCAAGGTGCTGACGGAAGGCCTGACTTCCAAGGGTGGCCGCAACAACGCCGGCCGCATCACGGTCCGCTTCCAGGGCGGCGGTCATAAGCGCACCTATCGTCTCGTCGACTTCAAGCGCCGCAAGTTTGACGTCGAGGGCACGGTCCAGCGTATCGAATATGACCCGAACCGCACGGCATACATCGCGCTCGTAACCTACACGGACGGCGAACAGGCCTACATCCTCGCTCCGCAGCGCCTCGCTGCCGGCGACAAGGTCATCGCTTCCGACAGGGCCGTCGACGTGAAGCCGGGCAACACCATGCCGCTTCAGTTCATCCCGGTCGGCTCCATCATCCACAACGTGGAAATGAAGCCGGGCAAGGGCGGTCAGATCGCACGTTCGGCTGGCGGTTACGCACAGCTCGTCGGCCGCGACCAGGGCATGGCGATCCTTCGCCTGAACTCGGGCGAACAGCGCCTCGTCCACGGCACCTGCCTGGCGACGATCGGTGCCGTTTCCAACCCGGACCACGGCAACATCAATGATGGCAAGGCCGGCCGTTCGCGCTGGCGTGGCAAGAAGCCGCACAACCGCGGCGTCGTCATGAACCCAGTCGACCATCCGCACGGCGGTGGTGAAGGCCGCACCTCGGGTGGCCGTCATCCGGTTACCCCGTGGGGCAAGCCGACCAAGGGCAAGCGCACCCGGTCGAACAAGTCGACCGACAAGATGATCATGCGCTCGCGTCATCAGCGTAAGAAGTAAGAGAGGAAGTCTCCAATGGCTCGTTCAGTATGGAAAGGTCCGTTCGTTGACGGCTATCTTCTCAAGAAGGCTGAGAAGGTTCGTGAAGGCGGACGTGCAGAAGTAATCAAGATCTGGAGCCGTCGCTCCACGATCCTGCCGCAGTTCGTCGGTCTCACCTTCGGCGTCTACAACGGCAGCAAGCATGTTCCGGTCAGTGTCAATGAAGACATGGTCGGTCACAAATTCGGTGAATTCTCTCCGACCCGGACCTATTACGGTCACGGTGCGGACAAGAAGGCAAAGAGGAAGTAACAATGGGCAAGGCAAAAGCCGAACGCCGGCTGAAGGACAACGAGGCGCAAGCAGTCGCCCGCACGCTCCGCGTCAGCCCACAGAAGCTCAACCTGGTTGCTGCGGCCATCCGCGGCAAGAAGGTTGACCGCGCACTCGCTGAGCTGGAGTTCTCCCGCAAGCGTATCGCAGGCGCCGTCAAGAAGACGCTCGAATCTGCGATCGCCAATGCCGAGAACAACCACGATCTCGACGTCGACTCGCTGGTCGTAGCAGAAGCCTATGTCGGCAAGTCGATCGTCATGAAGCGCTTCCACGCTCGTGGCCGCGGCCGTGCATCTCGCATCGAGAAGCCGTTCGCCCACCTGACGATCGTCGTCCGCGAAGTGCAGGCACAAGAGGAGGCCGCATAATGGGTCAGAAAATCAATCCAATCGGTTTCCGTCTTGGCATCAACCGCACCTGGGATAGCCGCTGGTTCGCGGACAATGCCGAGTACGGTCAGCTCCTGCACGAAGACCTGAAGATGCGCAAGTTCGTCATGAGCGAACTGAAGCAGGCTGGTATTGCAAAGGTCGTCATCGAGCGTCCGCACAAGAAATGCCGCGTCACGATCCACTCGGCTCGCCCGGGTCTGATCATCGGCAAGAAGGGTGCAGACATCGACAAGCTCCGCAAGAAGCTGTCGGACATGACGAACTCCGAAACGCACCTCAACATCGTCGAAGTGCGCAAGCCGGAAGTCGACGCGACGCTCGTCGCACAGTCGATTGCCCAGCAGCTGGAACGCCGCGTGGCTTTCCGCCGCGCCATGAAGCGCGCTGTTCAGTCTGCAATGCGTCTTGGCGCCGAAGGCATCAGGATCACCTGCGCAGGCCGTCTCGGCGGCGCGGAAATCGCTCGTACCGAATGGTACCGCGAAGGCCGCGTTCCGCTGCACACCCTGCGTGCGGACATCGACTACGGTACGGCTGAAGCCGAAACCGCATTCGGCATCTGCGGCATCAAGGTCTGGATCTTCAAGGGCGAAATCCTTGAACACGATCCGCTGGCCTCCGAGCGCCGCGCACTCGAGGGTGACGCTCAGGGTCCGGCAAGCCGTGATCGCGATCGTCGCCGCGACAACGCTTGATAGCGTTGGTGGCAGATAAGTTCGGAGAATAAGAAAATGTTGCAGCCAAAGCGTACCAAGTACCGCAAGCAATTCAAGGGCCGCATCAAGGGCGTCGCCAAGGGTGGTTCCGACCTCGCCTTCGGTGAATTCGGCCTGAAGGCTCAGGAGCCCAACCGCGTCAACGCACGTGAAATCGAAGCGGCCCGCCGCGCGATCACGCGCTACATGAAGCGCGCCGGCCGTGTATGGATCCGCGTGTTCCCGGACGTTCCGGTAACCGCAAAGCCGACCGAAGTCCGCATGGGTAAGGGTAAGGGCTCCGTCGAATATTGGGCATGCAAGGTCAAGCCTGGCCGCATGATGTTCGAGATCGACGGCGTCACCGAAGAAATCGCCCGCGAGGCGCTTCGTCTCGGCTCGGCCAAGCTCTCGGTCAAGACGCGCTTCGTTCAGCGCATTGCAGAGTAAGGAGAGGCAGATGAAAGCCGAAGAAGTCCGCGGCCTCACGGCCGATCAGCTCAAGGACAAGCTCGCCAACCTCAAGAAGGAGCAGTTCAACCTGCGCTTCCAGAAGGCAACCGGCCAGCTCGAAAAGTCCTCGCGCATCAACGAAGTCCGCAAGGACATCGCCCGCGTGAAAACCATTGCCCGCCAGAAGGCGGCAGAAGCAAAGGCGTAAAGGAAGAATAACATGCCGAAGCGCATTCTGCAGGGCGTTGTCGTTGGCGACAAGAACGAGAAGACTGTCGTAGTTCGCGTTGAGCGCCGTTTTGCTCACCCGCTGCTTCAGAAGACCGTTCGTCGTTCCAAGAAGTACAAGGCCCACGACGAAAACAACCAGTACAAGATCGGCGATACCGTATCCATCGAGGAATGCGCACCGATCTCCAAGGACAAGCGCTGGACGGTCATTTCCGCCCAGGGCAAGTAACAGAATTTTGCGCGAGGCCTTGCGTCTCGCCGAAATTTCTGTATGAAGCAGCGTCAGAACGCTCGAATGCCGGGCGTTCTTTTGCTTTGAGCGCATGGAAGGTCCCGTCGGGAAACCACCTTGGCACGATTTTTCCCGCGCTATTCAAGCTATTGCCGTGTCTGTACCCGCCCTTAAGGCGGGTTCGGCGGGCTGACAATTTTCATGAGCCGGGGTAGGGGGCGCAAGCCCAACCATTCCGGTAAAACAAGAAGGCGACCTGATATGATTCAGATGCAAACAAACCTCGACGTCGCGGATAATTCCGGCGCACGTCGTGTCATGTGCATCAAGGTGCTGGGCGGCTCGAAGCGCAAGTATGCCTCGATCGGCGACGTCATCGTCGTTTCGATCAAGGAAGCGATCCCGCGCGGCCGCGTGAAGAAGGGTGACGTGATGAAGGCGGTGGTTGTTCGTACCGCCAAGGAAATCCGTCGCGTGGATGGCAGCATCATCCGCTTCGACACGAATGCAGCAGTCCTCATCGACAACAAGAAAGAGCCGATCGGCACCCGTATCTTCGGACCGGTTCCGCGCGAACTTCGCGCCAAGAACCACATGAAGATCATCTCGCTGGCTCCCGAAGTACTGTAAGGAGCGGGAACGATGCAGAAGATTCGTAAAGGCGACAAGGTCGTCATGCTCGCAGGCAAGGACAAAGGCCGTACCGGCGAAGTCCTCCAGGTTCTGCCGAAGGAAGATCGCGCGGTCGTCCGTGGCGTCAACGTCGTCAAGCGCCACCAGCGCCAGACGCAGACGCAGGAAGCCGGCATCATCAGCAAGGAAGCCTCGGTTCACCTGTCCAACATTGCAATCGTCGACAAGGACGGCAAGCCGACCCGCGTCGGTTTCAAGGTCGTTGACGGCAAGAAGGTCCGTGTGGCCAAGCGTTCTGGAGATGTGATCGATGGCTGAGGCAAAGTACGAGCCGCGGCTCAAGAAGGAATATGTCGAGCGCATCCGCAAGGCGATGCAGGAGAAGTTCTCCTATGCCAACGAGATGCAGATCCCGAGGCTCGACAAGATCGTAATCAACATGGGTGTTGGCGAAGCAACGGCTGATTCGAAGAAGCCGACGATTGCCGCAGCCGACCTGGCAGCGATCGCCGGCCAGAAGCCGGTCATCACCCGTGCACGCAACTCCATCGCTGGCTTCAAGGTCCGCGAGCAGATGCCGATCGGCGCCAAGGTCACCCTGCGCGGCGCCCGCATGTACGAGTTCCTGGACCGTCTCGTGAACATCGCGCTTCCGCGCGTTCGCGACTTCCGCGGCCTGAACCCGAAGAGCTTTGACGGCCGTGGCAACTTCGCCATGGGCATCAAGGAGCACATTGTGTTCCCTGAGATCAACTACGACAAGGTTGATCAGATGTGGGGCATGGACATCATCGTTTGCACGACGGCAACGAAGGACGACGAAGCACGAGCTCTGCTGACAGAGTTCAACTTCCCGTTCCGTCAGTAACCGTAACGACGAGCGTAGAAAAGGAACCTGACATGGCGAAGACAAGCGCAGTTGAAAAGAACAAGCGCCGCCGTACTACGGTCGCAAATCAGGCTGCCAAGCGCGCAGCCCTGAAGGCGATCATCATGAACCAGTCTCTTCCGATCGAAGAGCGGTTCAAGGCCTCGATCAAGCTGGCATCCCTGCCGCGCGATGGATCGAAGACCCGCATTCGCAACCGTTGCGAAGTATCGGGCCGCCCGCGCGCGTACTACCGCAAACTGCGCATGTCGCGTATCGCGCTGCGTGAACTGGGCAATCTCGGCAAGGTGCCGGGCATCGTCAAGTCGAGCTGGTAAGGAGCAGGTTAGATGACAATGACTGATCCGTTGGGCGATATGCTCACTCGCATCCGCAACGGCGCTTCCCGCCGCAAGTCGTCGGTTTCGACGCCTGCGTCCAAGCTCCGTGCACGCGTTCTCGATGTCCTGCAGTCCGAAGGCTACATCCGTGGCTATTCCGTTGTCGATTTCGGCAATGGCAAGTCGGAACTCAGCATCGAGCTGAAGTACTACGAAGGCACATCGGTGATCCGTGAGATCGGCCGTGTGTCCAAGCCGGGCCGCCGGGTTTATGTCTCGGTCAAGTCCATTCCGCAGGTCGCGAACGGTCTCGGCATCACCATCCTTTCGACTCCGAAGGGCGTGATGGCCGATCACCAGGCTCGCGAACAGAACGTTGGTGGCGAGGTTCTTTGCTCTGTCTTCTAAGACAGGGCAGGGATCTCCATTGCGAACAGACAGGATTTAAACATGTCTCGTATCGGTAAGAAGCCCGTTCAGGTACCTGCTGGAATCACGGCTACGGTCGATGGTCAGAAGGTTACTGCAAAGGGCCCGAAGGGCGAGCTGTTCTTCGTCGCAAACGACGAAGTCGGCGTAAAGCTCGAAGATAACGCGGTCGTGGTCACGCCGCTCAACCAGACCAAGGATGCTCGCGCAAAGTGGGGTATGTCCCGCACAATGATCGAGAACATCTTCAAGGGCGTCAAGGACGGTTACGAGCGCAAGCTCGAAATCAACGGCGTTGGTTATCGTGCATCCATGCAGGGCAAGAACCTGCAGCTGGCTCTCGGTTTCAGCCACGACGTGGTCTATGAGCCGCCGGTCGGTATCTCGATCGCTGTTCCGAAGCCGACGGAAATCGTCGTCACCGGCATTAATAAGCAGCAGGTCGGTCAGGTCGCCGCCGAAATCCGCGAATACCGCGGTCCCGAGCCCTACAAGGGCAAGGGCGTGAAGTATGCTGACGAGCGCATCGTCCGCAAAGAAGGCAAGAAGAAGTAAGGATCACGCGAAATGGCTAGCAGGAAAGAAGCACTTGCACGTCGTGCCAACCGCGTGCGCCGTCAACTCAAGTCGGTGGCCAATGGCCGTCCGCGCCTGTCGGTTCATCGCTCCTCGAAGAACATCTACGCACAGATCATCGATGATGTGGCCGGCAAGACGCTTGCGGCTGCCTCCACGCTCGACAAGGATCTGCGCGGTTCTCTGAAGACCGGTGCCGACACCGCAGCAGCTGCCCTCGTCGGCAAGCTCGTTGCAGAGCGCGCCTCCAAGGCCGGCGTCAAGGAAGTCGTATTCGACCGTGGCGCCTTCATCTATCACGGCCGCATCAAGGCTCTTGCAGAAGCAGCCCGCGAAGGCGGTCTGACCTTCTAAGGAGATTTCCGGCCGCGCGTCTTTTGGACAGCGGCCGGATTTTCACCGGACCGCAAACGCTCCCGCAAGGGAGACCGATGCGGTCCTCGTTTGTTTGCCGATTGCACCCGGAAAAGAAAAAGGAAGAGGACAATGGCACAGGAAAGAAGGGGTTCTCGCGAAGATCGCCAGAGCCGCGAAGAGCGCGACAGCGAATTCGTCGACAAGCTTGTCGCGATCAACCGCGTCGCCAAGGTTGTTAAGGGTGGCCGCCGTTTCGGTTTCGCCGCTCTCGTCGTCGTCGGTGACCAGAAAGGCCGCGTAGGCTTCGGTCACGGTAAGGCACGCGAAGTGCCGGAAGCGATCCGCAAGGCAACGGAAGCCGCCAAGCGCGAGCTGATCTTCGTTCCCCTGCGTGAAGGCCGCACCCTGCATCACGACGTCCATGGCCGCCATGGCGCCGGCAAGGTTCTGCTGCGCTCGGCCAAGGTCGGTACCGGTATCATCGCCGGCGGTCCGATGCGCGCCGTTTTCGAAACGCTCGGCGTTCACGACGTTGTCGCCAAGTCGACCGGTTCCTCGAACCCGTACAACATGGTTCGCGCAACCTTCGACGCTCTGAAGCACCAGGTTCACCCGAAGGACATCGCAGCTCAGCGCGGCATCAAGTATGCTACGCTCCAGGCTCGCCGTGCCGCCTCCGGCAACGCCTCTGAAGAATAAGAGGAGTCTGACCCATGGCTAAGGCTACCAAGAAGACCGAAGCGAAGACGGTTACCGTCGAGCAGATCGGCAGCCCGATTCGCCGGCCGGCTGTACAGCGCCAGACGCTGATCGGCCTCGGCCTCAACAAGATGCACCGGACCCGCACCCTGGAAGATACGCCTTCCGTTCGCGGCATGATCCGTGCTGTCCAGCATCTCGTTCGCGTCGTCGACGAGAAGTGAGACGGAGGTTATCATCATGAAACTCAATGAAATCAGAGATAACGAAGGTTCGACCCACAGCCGCAAGCGCCTCGGCCGCGGTATCGGTTCGGGCTCGGGCAAGACCGGTGGTCGCGGTGTGAAGGGTCAGAAGTCCCGTTCCGGCGTCGCCATCAACGGTTTTGAAGGTGGTCAGATGCCAATCTACCGCCGTCTGCCGAAGCGCGGCTTCACGAACATCTTCAAGGCCGACTTCGTCGTCGTCTCTCTCGCACGCATCCAGGCTGCGATCGACGCCGGCAAGCTTGACGCCAAGGTGACTGTCGATGCCGCAGCCCTCAAGGCCGCCGGTGTGATCCGCCGCGCCAAGGACGGCGTTCGCGTTCTCGCCGACGGCGAGCTGAAGGCAAAGATCAAGCTCGAAGTCGCAGGCGCTTCCAAGCCCGCCGTCGAGAAGATCGAAAAGGCCGGCGCGTCGATCACGCTTCTTTCTGCCGCAGCGGCAGAATAATAATCTTATGATATGTCGCCCGGGGTGGCTTCACACCGGGCGATTTTGCTCCCATATGTGGGCCTCACAAGAATCTGCATCGTTGCACCCCGCAGCATGCCGGTTTCGACGAAATCAAGGGTGAGGCATAGGTTGCGCCAGCAATCCGTCCGTAGCCCGATTGTGAATAATTTGATTACTGATTCCGGGTCCGGCACTCGCTCGAAGCGCCCGAATTGGTAGCGCGGAGAATCGCATGGCGTCTGCAGCGGAACAATTGGCTTCCAATCTTAGTTTTTCGACCTTCGCCAAAGCCGAGGATCTCAAGAAGCGCCTGTGGTTCACGCTGGCAGCTCTCCTCGTCTATCGTCTTGGTACGCACATTCCGCTTCCGGGCCTCAATCCCGAAGCCTATGCCCAGGCCTTCCGCGGCCAGGCGGGCGGCATTCTCGGCCTCTTCAACATGTTTTCGGGCGGCGCCGTCGAGCGCATGGCGATCTTCGCGCTCGGCATCATGCCCTATATCTCCGCTTCGATCATCGTGCAGTTGATGACCTCGGTCGTGCCGGCGCTCGAAAACCTGAAGAAGGAAGGCGAGCAGGGCCGCAAGATCATCAACCAGTACACCCGCTACGGCACCGTGCTGCTCGGCGCACTGCAGGCCTATGGCATCGCGGTCGGCCTTGAAAGCGGCAGCGGCCTCGTGGTCGATCCGGGCTGGTTCTTCCGTATTTCCACCGTCATCACACTGCTCGGCGGCACGATGTTCCTGATGTGGCTCGGCGAACAGATCACCTCGCGCGGCATCGGCAACGGCATTTCGCTGATCATTTTCGCAGGCATCGCTGCCGGTCTTCCGAGCGCGCTTGCCGGCACGCTCGAACTCGGCCGCACCGGTGCGCTTTCGACGTCGCTGATTCTCGCTGTCATCCTGATCGCAATGGCCGTTATCGCCGTCATCGTCTTCGTCGAGCGCGCCCAGCGCCGGCTGCTGATCCAGTATCCGAAGCGTCAGGTCGGCAACCGGATGTTCCAGGGCGATACCTCGCACCTGCCGCTCAAGTTGAATACCTCGGGCGTCATCCCGGCAATCTTCGCCTCGTCGCTGCTGCTTCTGCCAGCGACCGTCGCGGGCTTTGCCAACACGACGTCTCTGCCGTCCTGGGCGACGGTGATCGTTGCGGCGCTCGGCCACGGCCAACCGCTCTATATGCTGCTCTACGCTGCGTTGATCGCGTTCTTTGCCTTCTTCTACACGGCCATCGTCTTCAATCCGAAGGACACGGCCGACAATCTGAAGAAGCATGGCGGCTTCATTCCCGGCATCCGTCCAGGCGAGCGCACCGCCGAATATATCGATTTCGTCCTGACCCGCATCACGGTCATCGGCGCGATCTATCTCGTCTTCGTCTGCATCCTGCCTGAGATCCTGGTGTCGCAAACCGGCATCCCATTGGCCCTTGGTGGTACTTCGCTTTTGATCGTGGTTAGCGTAACTCTTGATACGGTGGCTCAGATCCAGGGTCATCTGATTGCACAGCAGTACGAAGGCCTGATCAAGAAATCGAAGTTGCGTGGAGGAAAGAGGGGGCGATGAGACTCATACTTTTGGGGCCGCCGGGCGCGGGCAAGGGAACCCAGGCCCAGCGGATCGTGGAGAAGTACGGCATTCCGCAGCTTTCCACGGGTGACATGCTTCGCGCTGCCGTTCACGCTGGAACCGAGGTCGGCAAGCGGGCCGATGCGTTGATGAAGGCGGGCAAGCTTGTGCCCGATGAAGTCGTCAACGCCATCGTCTCCGAGCGCATCGACCAGCCGGACTGTGCGAATGGCTTCATCCTCGACGGTTTCCCCCGGACGCTGATCCAGGCGGATGCCACGGAAGCGATGCTTCGCGCAAAGGGTCTCGACCTTTCCGTCGTCATCGAGTTGAAGGTCAACGACGACGAGCTCATTCGCCGTGTTGCGGGGCGCTATTCATGCGCACAATGCGGCAGCGTCTACCATGACACCGACAAGGCCCCGGAAAGCGAAGGCGTCTGCGACAAGTGCGGTTCGACGCATTTCAAGCGCCGGCCGGACGATAACCCGGAGACGATGACGGCGCGGCTTCAGGTCTATTACAAGGAAACCTCGCCGTTGATCGGCTATTACTACGCCAAGGGGAAGCTCAAGAGCGTGGACGGCATGGCCGACATAGACCACGTCACTGGCGAGGTCGATACCATCCTTTCGAAGCTTTAAGGCTTTGAAAATAAACTTGGCGGGACCGGTTGCCTTTCAGCGCTGATTCCGCTAAACACCGCGCCAACTCGCGATATTCGATGCGATCGGCGCGGATTTCCCAAAGGAAGTCCGGGTTCGGTCGTTTTGACATGTTACGAACCCAAATTTGAACGAGCGGCCCTTCGGAGGGCGGCATAATCGAAGCCCTCTTGCCGGATGGCAACTGGAACTCAAGGAGAATAGGCGTGGCACGTATCGCTGGCGTCAACATCCCGACTGCGAAGCGCGTCGTTATCGCGCTGACCTACATTCACGGGATCGGTTCGAAATTCGCACAGGAAATCGTCGAGAAGGTCGGCATCCCGGCTGATCGCCGCGTGCACCAGCTCACGGACGCTGAAGTTCTTCAGATCCGCGAAACGATCGACCGCGACTATCAGGTCGAAGGTGACCTTCGTCGCGAAACCTCGATGAACATCAAGCGTCTGATGGACCTCGGCTGCTACCGCGGCCTGCGTCATCGCCGCGGCCTGCCGGTTCGCGGTCAGCGCACGCACACCAATGCCCGCACCCGCAAGGGCCCGGCAAAGGCGATCGCTGGTAAGAAGAAGTAATTTCCGGGAAACCGGGAGTGGGAGGCTGGCGGTCTGCGCCGGCCTCTTTTGAGTTTGGGGCGGGGCTGCAAGGCGCCGTTCCGGTGTAGCCGCTGGCATTACGGCGGTGAAGATATCCAAGAAAGGGATACAATGGCCAAGGAAGCCGTCCGCGTTCGCCGTCGCGAACGTAAAAACATTTCGTCGGGTGTGGCTCACGTCAACTCGACCTTCAACAACACGATGATCACCATCACTGACGCGCAGGGCAATGCAATCGCCTGGTCGTCCGCCGGTGCCAAGGGCTTTAAGGGTTCGCGCAAGTCGACCCCGTTCGCGGCCCAGATCGCTGCTGAAGATGCTGCCAAGAAGGCGCAGGAACATGGCATGAAGTCGCTGGAAGTCGAAGTTTGCGGTCCGGGTTCTGGTCGTGAATCCGCTCTGCGCGCGCTCCAGGCTGCCGGTTTCATGATCACGTCCATCCGCGACGTGACGCCGATCCCGCACAATGGCTGCCGCCCGCGCAAGAAGCGCCGCGTCTGATCATCGCCACTCACAACACCGGTGAGCGTTTTGTTGACGCTCCCGGTGCTTCTCAAGCTCGGTTGCCACGATTGGATGGTGGCAACGAACGGAAGGCAAAAAAATGATCCAGAAGAACTGGCAGGAATTGATCAAGCCGAACAAGGTCGAGTTCTCTTCGAACTCGCGCATCAAGGCGACGCTCGTTGCAGAGCCGCTGGAGCGCGGTTTCGGCCTGACCCTCGGCAACGCGCTTCGTCGCGTTCTGCTCTCGTCGCTGCGCGGTGCCGCTGTGACGGCCGTGCAGATCGACGGCGTGCTGCACGAATTCTCCTCGATTCCGGGCGTCCGCGAAGACGTGACGGATATCGTGCTCAACATCAAGGAAATCGCCATCAAGATGGATGGCGACGACGCAAAGCGCATGGTCGTCCGCAAGCAGGGCCCGGGCGTTGTGACGGCTGGCGACATCCAGACGGTCGGCGATATCGAAATCCTCAACCCTGAGCATGTCATCTGCACGCTCGACGAGGGCGCCGAGATCCGCATGGAATTCACGGTCAACAACGGCAAGGGCTACGTTCCGGCCGAACGCAATCGTGCGGAAGATGCTCCGATCGGCCTGATCCCGGTCGACAGCCTCTATTCGCCGGTCAAGAAGGTGTCCTACAAGGTTGAAAACACCCGCGAAGGACAGGTTCTCGACTACGACAAGCTGACGATGACCATCGAAACCGATGGCTCCGTTTCCGGCGAAGACGCCGTCGCTTTTGCGGCACGCATCCTCCAGGACCAGCTTGGCGTCTTCGTCAACTTCGACGAGCCGCAGAAGGAAGCCGAAGAGGAAGCAGTCACCGAACTCGCTTTCAACCCGGCGCTCCTCAAGAAGGTAGACGAACTCGAACTGTCGGTCCGCTCGGCAAACTGCCTGAAGAACGACAACATCGTCTACATCGGCGACCTCATTCAGAAGACCGAAGCAGAAATGCTCCGCACGCCGAATTTTGGTCGCAAGTCGCTGAACGAAATCAAGGAAGTTCTCGCTTCCATGGGCCTGCATCTCGGCATGGAAGTGCCGGCATGGCCGCCTGAGAACATCGAAGATCTCGCCAAGCGGTACGAAGACCAGTACTAACCATCAAACGGCGGGCGAGATGCCTGCATGTGAAGGAGAATAGCAATGCGCCACGGTAAAGCCGGCCGCAAGCTGAATAGAACCGCAAGCCACCGCAAGGCGATGTTCGCCAACATGGCGGCTTCGCTCATCACGCATGAGCAGATCGTGACGACCCTGCCGAAAGCAAAGGAAATCCGTCCGATCGTTGAAAAGCTCGTTACCCTTGGCAAGCGCGGCGACCTGCACGCTCGCCGTCAGGCGATTTCGCAGATCAAGGACGCCGCAGTCGTTTCGAAGCTTTTCGACACGATCGCTTCGCGCTACGCAACCCGCAATGGCGGCTACCTGCGTATCATGAAGGCCGGCTTCCGCCAGGGCGATAACGCCGCTCTCGCCGTCATCGAATTCGTTGACCGCGACACCTTCGCCAAGGGCGCAGCCGACAAGGCCCGCTCCGCTGCCGAAGAGCAGGCCGTCGCCGCCTGATACTGTCCGGTTCACCGGAAGCAAGCAGCCGGGCTCGAGAAGCCCGGCTGTTTTTGTTTGTCGCTTTTGGACGTGTTGAACGCCGATTGCGCTATGCGAAACTGACGCGGCTGGCGATTTCAACGCCGTTATAGCCTGACACTGCAGGCTCACGCGGCGGTCGCCGCCGCCCGGCTGTCTTGCCGTCCTTGCCCGCGCTTCCTGCTGCGGGCGATCGGCCTCCAGGAGCGGTAGAGGATCAGCAGGATCAGAAGGCCGACATAGATGTATTGCTCGGGGCCTAAGACCTTGGTCGAGAGGGCGAAGTGCAGCGCGCCGCAGGCTGCGACGATGTAGACGAGGCGGTGGAGGCGGACCCAGGCCGGGCCGAGGCGGCGGATCGAGAAATTGTTGGATGTCAGCGCAAGCGGAATGAGCAGCGTCAGGCCCGCCATGCCGAACATGATGAAGGGCCGTTTCACGACATCGTCGATGACAGCTTGAATGATCAATTCCTGGTCGAGCACCATGTAGACGGTGAAATGCATTGCGACATAGTAGAAGCAGAGCAGGCCGAGGCAACGGCGGTAGCGCAGGTAATTCCAGCCGAAGAGATCGCGGGCAGGGCTGACGGCGAGCGTCAGGATCAGGAAGCGGATCGCCCAGATGCCGAGAAACAGTTCGAAGGTCTTGACCGGATCGGCGCCGAGACCGTCCGTGGCGCCGAGGTAGAAATACCAGGCGGCGGGCAGGAGCCCCGCCACGTAGAGCAGCCAGACGGATGCCGGCTGCCAGCGTTTCGCAAGCGTCAGCGAGAAATCCGTCATCAGAAATTCGCCTTCAGGTCCATACCGGAATAGAGGCTTGCGACCTCATCGGCGTAACCGTTGAAAGGCAGCGTCGGATGGCGGCTGGCGCCGAAGAAGCCGCTTTCGCCGATGCGCCGTTCGCTCGCCTGGCTCCAGCGGGGATGATCGACCGCCGGATTGACGTTGGCATAGAAGCCGTATTCCTGCGGGTTGGTGACCTGCCAGGTGTTCTTCGGCTGCTGGTCGGTGAGCGTGATCTTCACGATCGACTTGATGCCCTTGAAGCCATATTTCCACGGCACGACGAGGCGGATGGGCGCACCATTCTGGTTCGGCAGCGTTTCGCCATAGAGACCGACGGCAAGCAGCGTCAGCGGGTGGCGGGCCTCGTCGAGGCGCAGGCCCTCGACATAAGGCCATTCGAGTGACTGGAAGATGCCTTTCTGGCCCGGCATTTCGTCCGGCCGGACGACGGTTTCAAAGGCGACGTACTTGGCGCTGCCCAGCGGCTCCACCTTGTCGAGCAGGGCTGCAAGCGGGAAGCCGTCCCAGGGGATCACCATCGACCAGGCCTCGACACAGCGCATGCGGTAGACGCGCTCCTCGATCGGAAATTCCTTGATCAGGGCCTCGATATCGAAGGTGCCCGGTTTGCCGACCATGCCGTCGACCTTAACGGTCCAGGGCAGGGGCTTGAAGTCGCCGGAAAGGGCCGCGGGATCTCCCTTGTCGAGGCCGAATTCGTAAAAGTTGTTATAGGTCGTCACATCCTTCAGCGGCGTCGTTTTTTCATCGACCTTGTACTTGCTCTCGATGACGGAAAGTGCCGCAGCGCTCGCCTTGCCGGCCCCATAGAGCGCCATGGCGCCGAGCGTTGCAGCCCCAAGGAACTCGCGGCGGCGGAGATAGACCTGGCGCGGCGTGATCTCCGAAGACGGGATCTTTGGCGGATGATAAGCCGGCATTTCGAAATCCTCCTGGGCGGGAACGGCCCGATATCTCAATAAACGCATCAGCAGCGTCTTTGGATGACTGTGTAGGCCTTGAAGATTGCTTTCGGGAAGCCAATTTTTTGTGTTCGGGTGTGATGGAATAGACTGTAACAAAAGGCTGCGATCCACCGTATATGCCAGATGGGCGCAAATGGGCGGCGTACCGGATTTGCCCTTGCCGGTAGTGACAGTCCCGGCTGATTGGATTAGGACAATTCCAAAATGCAGCGGCTGCCCGGCCTGCAAGCTTTCTTGCCGTCCCGCATCGTCCGCGCAATTTCCGCAGATCAAGGAAGAAACCGATGCCAGCTTACCGTTCCAGAACCACGACTCACGGCCGCAACATGGCGGGCGCGCGCGGCCTTTGGCGCGCGACGGGCATGAAGGACGCGGATTTCGGCAAGCCGATCATCGCAGTGGTGAATTCCTTCACCCAGTTCGTGCCTGGCCACGTGCATCTGAAGGACCTCGGCCAGCTTGTCGCCCGCGAGATCGAAGCGGCCGGTGGCGTTGCCAAGGAATTCAACACGATCGCCGTCGACGACGGCATCGCCATGGGCCATGACGGCATGCTCTATTCGCTGCCGTCGCGCGAACTGATCGCCGACAGCGTCGAATACATGGTCAACGCCCATTGCGCCGACGCCATGGTCTGCATCTCGAACTGCGACAAGATCACCCCCGGCATGCTGATGGCGTCGCTGCGCCTCAACATCCCGTCGGTCTTCGTTTCCGGCGGCCCGATGGAAGCTGGCAAGGTCGTGCTGCAGGGCAAGAAGCATGCGCTCGATCTGGTCGATGCCATGGTTGCCGCCGCTGACGACAAGATCAGCGACGAGGATGTTCAGACGATCGAGCGCTCAGCCTGTCCGACCTGCGGCTCGTGCTCCGGCATGTTCACGGCCAATTCCATGAACTGCCTGACAGAAGCGCTCGGCCTGTCGCTGCCCGGCAACGGCTCGACACTTGCAACCCATGCCGACCGCAAACGCCTCTTCGTCGAGGCCGGGCACCTGATCGTCGATCTCGCCCGCCGATACTACGAGCAGGACGACGTCAAGGCGCTGCCGCGCACGATCGCTTCGAAGCGGGCCTTTGAAAACGCCATGGCGCTCGATATCGCCATGGGCGGCTCGACCAATACCGTTCTGCACATCCTGGCTGCCGCCCATGAAGGCGAGGTCGATTTCACGCTGGCCGACATCGACGCGCTGTCGCGCCGCGTGCCGTGCCTTTCCAAGGTCGCGCCGGCCAAGGCCGACGTGCACATGGAAGACGTCCACCGCGCCGGCGGCATCATGTCGATCCTCGGCGAGCTGGACAAAGGCGGTCTGCTCAACCGCGACTGCCCGACCGTTCATGCCGAGACGCTGGGTGACGCCATCGATCGCTGGGATATCACCCGCACCAGCAGCGAGACGGTTCGCGACTTCTACCTCGCGGCCCCCGGCGGCATCCCGACCCAGGTCGCCTTCAGCCAGAACGCCCGCTGGGAAGAGCTGGATACCGACCGGGAAAAGGGCGTCATCCGCTCGGTCGAGCATCCGTTCTCGAAGGATGGCGGCCTGGCTGTCCTCAAGGGTAACCTCGCGCTCGACGGCTGCATCGTGAAGACGGCGGGCGTCGATGAATCGATCCTGAAATTCTCCGGTCCGGCCAAGGTCTACGAAAGCCAGGATGCTGCGGTGAAAGCCATCCTCGGCAATGAGGTGGTCGCGGGCGACGTCGTCGTCATCCGCTACGAGGGCCCGAAGGGCGGCCCCGGCATGCAGGAAATGCTCTATCCGACGAGCTATTTGAAGTCGAAGGGCCTCGGCAAGGCGTGCGCGCTGATCACCGACGGCCGCTTCTCCGGTGGCACCTCCGGCCTCTCGATCGGCCACGTTTCGCCGGAAGCGGCGAACGGCGGCACGATCGGCTTGGTGCGCCCGGGTGACGTGATCGATATCGACATCCCGAACCGCACGATCAGCCTGCGCATCAGCGACGCCGAACTTGCGACCCGCCGTTCCGAGCAGGAAGAGAAGGGCTGGCATCCGGCCGAACACCGCAAGCGCAATGTCACGACGGCGCTGAAGGCCTATGCGGCTTTCGCGACGAGCGCGGACCGCGGCGCCGTGCGCGATCTCGGCGGCCGCTGAGGAACTGCAAGACTCAATCAGGAGACGGCGCGTTGCGGAATGCGGGCGCCGTTTTGTTTGTCTGTTCAGAGTAGTGCGGAATATCTTCCTTTGCAGATAAGGTGTCAGAGCGGTCTGCCGCTCGCACCTTGTCAGTAGATCTTAGATTCGATGGCGAAGTAGTGCAGCCTTGAAGGGCACGGCAACTATGCGCCTCCATGTCGGTCGTTGAAGCTACATCGTCCGACTTCTAAAAGCGGACATCGCCTAAAACCCAACTAGGCGGCGGCCAGCAAACGTCTCGCCGGTCCGCCCATCTTCGTTTCGGGGCTGTGCCGCGCGCCTCGGCGCCGCTACGGCACAAACTATCTGATCGCACGAAGCTCAACGCGGCCGACGCAGCATCGGGACGAGCGTCGGCGACGAACCGACCTGGATCGCGCCGAGCGGTTCGAAGCCATAGCGTCGGTAAAACGGAATGTTGCGCGGGTTCGAGGATTCCAAATAGGCTGGCGCGTGATCGCGGTCGCACCGTGCGAGTGCGTACGCCATCAAGGCGTCGCCGTGACCTTCGCCTTGATGCGCCGGGTCGACGCCGATCAGTGGCAGGTACCAATGTGGTTCGGTCGGGTGGTACCTGGCCATCTGCTCGAATATGGCTGTGGTTTCGGGGGTAAGAGCGCGCGCAACCGTGCTCTCGAGCACCGCACCAAGCCCTTCGTCGTCGGAATGTACCCCGGGCGATAGCCACAGCGCCGTTCCGGCGTAGCCATCGGTGCAAAAGGCACTTCCGTTAGAGAATGCGCTGCTGCCGAACGCCCGGATCATTCGCGGCATCGCCGCAAGGTACTGGTGTGCCTGCGGCCAGGTCCATCGCGCCATAGGATCCGCTGCAAAGGCAAGCATGACCGTTTCGACCGCCAGATCTTCCTCGGCCGCGGCCATGACTCTCACTGTTGGCGATTTCATACTGCCCTCCTGACGTAGGTGGTCCGACGAGGCGCCCGCGACCATTCTCAGCTACGCATCGTAACCCGGACGGCGTGGAAGCGATACCGGTTGCTGCTGGCTCAGCGGCTCCCGATTCGCTCTCCGTAGCCGACAAGTGATTTTTTCGGGAGCCGTGAGAAGTCGTTCGAATGTCTCGAAGTCTCGGATGCGGATTTGCTGAATTTTGTCCGAGGGGCGGTCCCATATGAATTTGCGTGTTCAACTTTCATTAGACCTTGGCGACGAACCCATTTCACCAAACAGCCAGTCGCGAAACGCTCTGATTTTCCGTTGGCGTAGAGCCCCTTCTGGATATACGACGTAGTAGCTCCACCTCGATCGCAGCGTCAGGTCAAAGGGTCGAAGGAGCCGGCCCGCGGCCAGATCGGCCGATACCAGTGCGGCTCTCCCCAGAAGCACCCCCTCACCCTGAACTGCGGCTTCGACGGCGTAGGAGGCGGAGTCGAACCGCACACCTGCGGTGGGGTTCACATCGTGAATGCCCGCGGCCTGAAGCCAGGCTGCCCAGTCGATGCGAAAGTTATCGTGGATCAACCGATGATACTTCAGGTCTGCCGGTGTCCGCAGTGGATGCTCACCGACCAGCAGTTCCGGACTGCAGACCGGAGAGACGTCTTCTTCAGCCAATAATTCGGACACCACGCCCTCATAATTGCCTTCCCCAAACCTGATGGCGATGTCGACCCCGTCCCTGATAAAATCTGCGAAGGTACCCGAGGTCGACAGCCGCACGTCTATGTCGCTATGGGCGCGGTGAAACCGGATTAGCCGCGGCACGAGCCACCGTCCGGCGAAGCCATCCGACGTGCTCACATTGAGAACACCCGCCGATCTTGGCGCGCTGGCAGCAGTCGTCGCGACAGCGATCCGATCGAGCGCTGCGCCGACTTCGGCCGCATATGCGACCCCAGCTTGCGTCAGCTTCACCGATCGTGTCGCTCGTTCGAACAGCAAAGTGCCGAGCCCCTCTTCGAGATTGCGAACAGCCCGGCTGATCGCGCCATGCGTAACGTGAAGTTCCGCGGCTGCTTTGGTGAAGCTGAGATGGCGGGCGGCGGCGTCGAATGCGGGGAGAGTCGTGAGGGGAGGTAGTCGGCGCGGCATCAGTCACCTGTGAGTGAAACTCACAAATACTGCAGGAATAATCGGTTGTCGTCCAGTCCCACTCCGCGCATCTTCGTCATCACAGCAGGCGGAAAGCTCCCTGCCAAATATGAAAGAGATCATCGTGACCACTACTCACACGTTAGATGCCACACCGCTTTTCTGCAAAAGGGCCTCCACGCCTGACGCTCAGATCGAAAATCCAATTAGGCTTGTAGGGCACCAGGCTGTCGCATTGGTCGTCGCCATCCAGGAGTGTTGGAGGATGCGGCACTTCGAACGCTTTTCGTCCGATCGGCTGCAGGACATCGGCTTTGAACGAGATTGGGACGGTTCGATCATCCGGCTCGACCGTCGGGAAAGATGTCTCTCGTGAGAAAGGAGAATCGAGATGAGAATCTTCCCACACCTTTGGTTCGCATCCCAGGCAGAAGAAGCCATGGCGTTCTACACGTCTGTCTTCAAAGAATCGAAAACCCTAGGTCGCGTTGACCTTCCTGATCCTGAACTGTCGGTCGTCCGCTTCGAACTGGCCGGCCTGCCCATCGCCGCTTTGAACGCACATTCCCACGCAACATACAGTGAGGCGTTCTCGTTCCTTGTCGAAACGGACGACCAGGCGGAAACGGATTACTATTGGGACGCCCTGACCTCGGGTGGCGGCAAGGAACAACCATGCGGATGGCTCACTGATAAGTTTGGTGTCTACTGGCAGGTCACTCCGAAGGCGCTCCTGAAGTGGGTTGCCGACCCAGACCGGGAAAGGGCGGGCCGTGTCCTGCAGGCCATGTACAAGATGACGAAGATCATCATCGCTGATCTCGAGCGCGCTTACAGCGGCGAAACTAGCTGAGCGCAAGCGACGGCAGCGTCGCATTTTCCCTGCTCATTATCCCTACTTATCGATGGAGGAACCCATGGCAAATCTGATGGGCAAGAAGGTTATTGTTGTCGGAGGCAGCTCCGGAATTGGCCTTGGTGTCGCGGCCGCAACGCTTGAGCGCGGTGCGGACCTGATGATCGTTGGCAGATCGGCGGACAAGCTGGAGAGGGCGAGGAGGGCTCTAGGTGTTGACGGGCGAGTGGAAACGTTCGCCGCCGACATGACCCAGGAAGCCAACATTGCCGCCCTATTCGAAAGAATTGGAGTGTTCGATCATTTGGTCTCGACGGCCGGCACGCCGCCGCCGGGTGATCCTATCGACCAAACCGATATCGACAATGTCCGGCGCTTTATCGACAACAAGCTCGTCGGTGCAGTTCTCGTTGCCAAATATGCTGCGCGAACGCTTAGCCGCGGCGGTAGCATGACGTTCACGTCGGGGATCAACAAGGATCGTCCGCCGGTCCCTGGTGGTGCGGTCGTCTCTGCGATAGCCGGTTCGTTCACCTATCTCGCGCGAGCACCTCGCTTGAACTTGCGCCGTCACGTGTGAATGTCATATCCCCAGGTTGGGTGGACACACCGATGTTTACCGAGCTCGCTGGCGAGGCGAAGTCTCAGCTCTTCGAGGCCATGGCCGCGCGTCTTCCATCGGGAAAGATCGCGACTCCGGCTGACGTTGCTCTGGCCTATGTCTATCTGATGGAGAGCGAGTTCACGACTGGCCAGACCATCAACATCGATGGCGGTCAGAGCTTGATTTAAGAGCGACTGTTCGCTTGGAAGACAGAGGCTATTGCCCTGGGTAACACAGCCTCCCTTGAGGATGGCAAGAAAGCATGGGCAGGGAGTGACCGTTTTCCTCGAGCAATTCGGCTTTTTCGCGCCCGCATATCGGTCGTCAAAGCCACGTTGAGCAACTTCCAAAAGCGGACTTCGCGAGCGCTCGCACCGGAATTTCGCGGCTGCGGACCCACCCAACTGCCTCTGCGAGCTTCGGCCACCGCTTAACCGACGGTTGAAGCGGAAGTTATGGGCGGACGGTCGAGAAGGCGTGATCGGATCCATTGTTCTGGGCGGGCAAACCACACCCACTAACACCAGAATTGGATCCGCTCTGGGAGGCTGGACGATTAAAAGACGAAAACCTAAAAGAGATTAAGCCCAAACCCGCCTCTTGAAGGAGGAGAAAAATGAAACGCATCGAGATGGAGGTGAGCGGCGGCTGCCAGTGCGGTACCGTGCGCTACCACGCAACCGCTATGCTCGACAATTCACATCTCTGCCATTGCCGCATGTGCCAGAAAGCCTCGGGCAACATCTTTGCCGCGCTCGTCGCCGCGCCCGATGATGCGCTCACCTGGACACGCGGCAAGCCGAGCGTCTGGAAGAGCTCGGAGCTTGTCGAGCGCGGCTTCTGCGCCAATTGCGGCACGCCATTGTTCTTCCACCACCTCGAAAACGGTCGCACCAACCTGATGATCGGTTCGCTTGACGATCCGCACGCCTTCTCGCCGCTTGCCAATACCTGCACCGAGAACATGGTGGCATGGTTCGATACGATCACGGGCATAGAAAATACCGGTGCGACCGAAAACAACGGCGCCGACTGGGCCGCGGCGATCAAGGAGAGCAACAACCAGCACCCCGATCACGATACCACCTCATGGGCGGTGAGGGGGCGTGATGGCTAAGTCCTACTCCGGCGGTTGCCAGTGCGGCGCTGTCCGTTGCTCTCTTCCGAAAAGCCGTCGTGCCGGAAACCAACGACAGCAACAGCTTACTTTCAAGATGATGCACGCAGGGTGCCTGAAGGTGTGCTCTTTAGCTAATTCGTGCCTCGAAGCAGCTCGTCAGCTTCCGGCCCCCCCTCGAGCCATTTTCTCCCGTGCGGCCCTCAATCGGATGTCCGTAGCCGGGACGAACGTCTGGGCAAAACCGAGTAGGGCACTCGCAGGAGCATCACCACCGGCGATCCCTTTCCGCCACCCTTCCCGCCCGCGGCTCGCGCCGCGACGACGCTTGGTCAAGCACATTGCACAGACACTGGTGGGTGCCGACAAGTCATCTGATTGGAAAGCAACAAGCGGAGTGTCGCTGGAGATCCAAAGTGGCATCGTTCTTGAACAGAACTGATGACCAGGAGTTGGATTATGAACATACTTAAGGACAAAGTCGCCATCGTTACCGGAGCAAGTTCAGGTATCGGTTATGCGGCAGCGAAATTGTTCGCACAGGAAGGCGCCAAGGTCGTTGTGGCGGGACGCCGTAAGGTGGAACTCGATGCGCTTGTCGGCGAAATCGAGAAGGCCGGCGGACAAGCGGTCGCCGTTGCGGGCGACGTGAAGGACGAGGCGCACGCAAAGGCTTTGGTCGACACCGCGGTCAGCCAGTTTGGCGGGCTCGACATCGCGTTTAACAATGCCGGTTCGAGTGGCGAGATGGGCCCGGTGCCCGGCCTGTCGATCGCCGGCTGGCACGATACGATCGACACCAACCTGACCAGCGCCTTTCTTGGTGCAAAGTACCAGGTGCCCGCGATGATAGAACGTGGTGGCGGCTCCATCGTGTTCACCTCGAGTTTCGTCGGCAACACCGTCGGTTTTCCAGGCATGGGCGCCTATGCCGCCGCCAAGGCAGGGATAGTCGGCTTAACTCAGGTACTAGCTGCCGAGTTCGGGGGCGAGGGGATCCGGGCGAACGCGATCCTTCCAGGCGCTACCGATACGCCGGCCAATCACGCCAACCTGCCAGGCGCTCCGGAGGGCACTCGAGCCTTCATCGAGGGACTCCACGCGCTCAAGCGTCTTGGGCGGCCTGAGGAGATCGCCCAAGCCGCGCTCCATCTCGCGTCCGACGCATCGAGCTTCATCACGGGTGTCGCGCTCCTGGTGGACGGTGGCGTGTCGATTAACCGGACCTAGGCACTAGGAACGATCCCGCCGGGCGCAGCCAGTGCCTGGCGGATTGCTCGAACACCAGGACCAGCGGACATGCCGCCATCCGAAGGCCTCATCGAAACAACGGCAGCACATAAGGAATGCATCATTCGAAGGAACAGGATAACAAAGCCATCGTGGGACGATGGTTCGAGGGCTTCTGGGGCAACCCCTGGAATCCCGCCATTGTCGAAGAGCTCGCGGCGCCCGATATGCTCGTGCACTATTCGCTGCATGAGCCGCGCCGTGGCCGTGACGATATAAGGGCGTTCATGACCGACTTCCGCGAGGCGTTTCCCAAACCTCGTGTTTGGCGGCGCGGCCGACCTCATCGCCGAAGGCGACTATGTCGTTGGGCGTTGGGAAGGAGGTTTCTAACAACTTCGGCGTGACGCGACCGCGCTGATCGGCATCTGCGCTCGTATTCCGTCTTCACCGACCCTATTTCAATTCAAAAGCAAGAGCGGGAGTGCGGGTAGTGCCGGGGAGCATTAACTTGGGCCTTAGACAAAGAAGTCAGAAAGGGTCGATCATGAGCACGCCCGCGATGGAGAGATCGAATTCGGCTGCAGCTGCCAACGAACAGAACCCGCGGTGGGCGCGTGTTCTCGCCCGCGATCGGTCGATGGACGGCCAATTCTACTATTCCGTCGCAACCACTGGAATCTATTGTCGCCCGTCGTGTCCGTCGCGAACCGCCAACCCAAAGAACGTTCGCTTCCACGACAGCATCGCCGAAGCTGAGGCTGCAGGTTTCAGAGCCTGCAAGCGCTGCAAGCCCGACCAACCTTCGGCCGAGGTTCAGAACGCCGCAATCGTCGCGCGCGTCTGCCGGTTGATTGAGGAGGCCGAAGAGGTTCCACCGCTCGATGAGCTTGCCAAGGCGGTCGGCCTTAGCTCCGGCTATTTCCACCGCATGTTCAAGTCTATCACGGGCGTCACGCCCAAGGACTATGCTGGAGCCCGTCGCGCCGGTAAGGTCCGCGATGAGCTCGAGCGGAGCGAGACGGTGACCGCCGCGATCTACGACGCCGGATTCAATTCTAGCGGTCGCTTCTACGAGAAGTCGGACGAGATTCTCGGCATGACCCCGACCGACTATCGCGCCGGCGGCGCTAATGCCGAAATTCGCTTCGCGGTCGGCGAATGCTCGCTGGGCTCGATCCTGGTGGCAAAGAGCCAGAAAGGCGTCTGCGCAATCCTGTTGGGGGACGATCCGGACATGCTGGCTCGCGATCTGCAGGACCGCTTTCCCCGGGCATGCCTGGCGGGAGGCAACGTCGAGTTCGAGAATCTGGTGGCACGCGTGGTCGGCCTCGTCGAGGCCCCGAGGCTCGGCCTCGACCTTCCGCTCGACGTCCGGGGCACCGCGTTCCAGCAGCGCGTCTGGGCGGCGTTGCGCGAAATCCCGGCAGGCACGACCGCAACGTATACCGGCATCGCGAAAAGGATCGGCGCTCCCAAGTCTGTGCGCGCCGTGGCTGGAGCCTGCGCGGCGAATGCGCTGGCAGTAGCGATCCCCTGTCACCGAGTGGTGAAGAGCGACGGCGCGCTCTCCGGCTATCGCTGGGGTGTCGAGCGCAAGCGGGCCCTTATCGATCGCGAGGCCGCGACTGCCTGAGCGGCCATCGCCGTCACGACTGCTGCCATCACCAATCGCCCAGCCTTTCCTCGGTTCGAAAGCAAGGGTCGGAGTGCCGGTCCTTAAAGGGGATGCGAAAGTGCATCCTGACAAGAAATAGAGGACATCATCATGAACGCCATTCTCGATAGATCAACGTCCATCAGACCGCGGCGGACGATATCCGCTTCGCTTTCGCGACATTTTCGCTCGGTGCGCTACTTGTGGCGATCAGCGATAAGGGCGTCGCCGCTATCCTGATGGGTGACGACCGCGCGGCGCTCACCCGCGAGCTGACGAGCGCCTCCCCACTTACCCGCCTCGCCGCCGACGAGGCGGGACTGGAAAGCACGACGGCGACGATCGTAGCCTTCCTCGATGCACCGAATAACGGATTGGATCTCCCGCTCGATATTCGCGGCAACGGGCTGGAGCAGGCTGTCTGGCAGGCGCTACGCGCTGTGCCGTCGGCGAAACCATCACCTATAGCCAGATCGCCAAGACATTGCCGCTGCCTGCCACTGCCCAGGAGGTCGGCGCGGCCTGTGCGGCAAATATGCTCGCGGTTGCTATCCCCTGCCATCGAGTGGTCAAAGCGGACGGCTCGATCTCGGGCTATCGCTGGGGCGTGCAACGCAAGCGCAAGCTCATCAACCGAGAGGCTTGGCATGAGCACAGCAATGATGAGCACCGCAAGACAAGCCAATGAAGCGAGAGGGGTGGCGCAGAGGCGATCGATTGGCCAGCAGTCAGGTGGGGCGGACATGCCGAAGCTGTCTTTCGTGGAGGTGTGCGTCCAGGGATTTGGATCTCAGCGGAACGACCGCTTGTTGCCAACTTCACCTGACAGCCGACGGGCAGCTTCCGGCCCCGAAGCGGACATTTCAGATCAATGCATTCACCTACTGCTCTGCGCCGCCAGAAGGAGACGTCGGCCCGATCGCGGGTGAGAGGCTTTTCACCTCAAACTCGCAGCGCGTCGACGATGACCTTGAACGCAGGGGAATTCTGCCGCCTGCTAGGATAGTAGAGATAGTAACCCGGAAACATAGGCGACCAGTCGTCGAGGACCTGAACCAATCGTCCCGAAGCAATTTCGCTCGCAACAATGTTTTCGGGCAGATAGGCGATACCATATCCATTGGCCGCTGCATCGATCATTGCGTAGGAAGTGCTGAACGTGAGTTGTCCATCGACACGGACACGAAGCTCCTTCTCTCCCTTTTCGAACTCCCAGGTGTAAAGCCCTCCTGATCGGGACTGGCGATGATTGATGCAGTTATGCGCCACAAGCTCCTGCGGTGAACGGGGAGCGCGCCGCGTGGCAAAGTACGCTTCGGACCCCACTGCAACGAGACGCCAGTCCGGCCCGATCCGGACGGCGATCATGTCCTTGTCCACACTCTCGCCTAGTCTCACCCCCGCGTCGAACCGGTCTTCGACGATATTCCGGAAGGCGTTGTCCGTGTTGAGTTCGACCTTGATGTCCGGATAGTCCTTCAGGACCGGACACAGCTTGGGCCACACGACGCTTTCCAGTGCGTGATCGGACAGGGTGATCCTGACGGTACCGGATGGCGTGTCCCGGATTTCCATCAACTCGTCGATCTCCGACTCGATCTCCTCGATACGGGGAGCGAGCGAATGAGCCGCTCGCCCGCTTCCGTCGGCGAGACACTCCGTGTCGTGCGGGTGAGAAGCCGCAAACCCAGACGGGCTTCGAGATGTTTGATCGTGTGACTGAGTGTCGATTGCGAGGTGCCGAGCTTCGCGGCGGCCTTCGTAAAGCTGCGCTCCTCGGCGACGACCAGAAACCAGAGCATGTCGTTCAGGTCTTCCCTCTTCATGCACACCTCCGGATAATTTATGTCGCGGTCCGATAAGTCCATCCTAATTGCAACGGCTAATCACTGAAATGGGCCTGCTGTAGATTGCCCTCATGACACAGCAAACACTCGCACTCGATACCGACAGCAGCGCCGCCCTGGTCAGCGACAACCCCTCGCGACCCGTGTCCGGGTGCGGACATGTCCCCATGACCGCAGCCTGGGGAGCGGTTTTCTCCATGGCCCTTTGCGTCTCTGTGCTGATCGCATCCGAGTTCATGCCGGTCAGCCTGTTGTCGCCGATCGCGGCGGACCTGGGCGTGACCGAA